>NZ_JBFEFW010000008.1:0-224807 GCF_047229145.1 Brevibacillus jepli | reverse complement strand
AGATGAACCGCCGTATACCGAACGGTACGTACGGTGGTGTGAGAGGACGGGGGTTAGTCACCCCCTCCTACTCGATTGTCTCCACCTAACTCGACTCACTGCGCCCCTCCTCCTGCTCTTTCTCATACAACTGCCGCAAATGATTTCGTCCCCACTGGCTCATCACCTGCAAAATCGGGGTAAGACTTTTCCCATAATCCGTTAGATCATACTCCACCGTAATGACTTTTTCGCTATACTCCGTACGGCTGATCAATCCATCTGATTCAAGCTCGCGGAGGGCCTGCGACAGCATTTTTCCTGTTATTTCAGGTATTAACCGTTTCAGTTCACCATACCGGCATGTTCTGTGGCTGAGGTGCCATAAAATACGGGCTTTCCATTTTCCCCCGATGGAATCAACGGTGACCTCGACAGGGCAGTAGTATCTCTTTTTTTTCATAGACAGGTTCCTCCCAGTGCCAATGATCGGTGGGTAGTTACAAATAAGTGTCTAATTGTCGTACAGTTTTGGCTCCCTTTATGATGAAGGTAATGAACGAAGGGAGACAATCGATGAATCCATGGTTTCCGAGTATTAGCACGTATAAACGGACGGTAAAGCTCATCTTATTATGGAACCTTATTTTCTGCTTAGGTCAAAGCGTTTACCTGGTCTTGTACAATCTTTATTTAAATGAATTTGTACCCGAGTATGAAATTGGACAGATTGTTGGACTTGGCTACCTGTCCTATGCAGGATTCTCTCTTCTAGGTGGCATTCTTTCCGACAGGATTGGACCTAGAAAGACGCTCATCATGGGGATTTTTTTCCTGGCAAGTGGTTATGGTGGTGGGAGCTTAGCAGAATCATCGGATTTTTTGTATTTCTGGTCCATCGTGACAGGGCTTGGTCAGGCGTGTACGATGGCGATGTTTGTGCCTGTTTTGACAGAGTATTCGGATAGGGAAGACAGAATGCGTTTATTTAGTATTGCTTATGGTTCGGGGACGTTTGCGTTATTTGCTGGTACGTTGTTGGCGGGGCTCGTAACAGATTCCTTTCAACAATTTTTGTCCTTTTCGGGAATAGCGAGCATGCGTATCACCGTATTGTTTGCTGCGTCATTTGTCTTACTGAGTGTGATTCCATTACTTTTGGTAAAAACGAATACGTCATCCATGGAATCGAAGCTGATATCCCCTGAGCATTCTGAGGTTGAGAAGAGGAGAGTGTATATACCTGTCAGTCTTTACGGGATGACGCGGTTTATGGAGGGGATGGGTGTTGGCTTAATCATGCCGTTTGTGAATTTGTTTTTGGTCGGCCGTTTTGAGCTCGGAACAACGATGATAAGTGTGGTCATGTCCATTGCTACGTTAGGAACTGTCTTCATGATGTTTCTCACTCCTATCATATCCCGTAAGCTCGGTGAAGTAAAATTACTCGTCATTTATCAAATGATTGGTTTACCGACCTTGATTTTGTTAAGCTTTACCACGAATTTATGGGTAGCAGCCCTATGCTTCCTCTTTTTCCGAACGATGTACTACTCGACCCTTCCGATTCAATCCAAAGTCATTATGGACATCATCGATAAATCGAGAAAAGGCTTGGTTAGCAGCGTTGGATTAATGTCGAATACGATTGGCATCGGTTTGGTCAGTCCACTCAGTATGAATTTGGTAGCAGATTTCGGAAATTATTGGGGTTATGTGTACAGCTTTATTCTGTCCTTCATATGCCTGGTTGTATCTGTAACTAGTTTCTATTGGTTTTTTGAACGGAATAGAGAAAGGCTCATAGTAGTTCACAATCGTACAAAGAAAGAACATATGGACCAATACAACTGTCAGGAGTAATCTATGATGAAAAAAATGACGATAGCAATTTTTGAAACATTTCAAAAGAAAATAGCGGAGTATTATCATCAAATGAGCAAAAAGTCGTAAACAATGAAGCCACCTGATATGGGTGGTTTATTTTATACCCGCGAAGCCAACAGACAGTTGCTTGAACTTCTTTGTGTACTTGAAAGGAATATGACCGAGTGTTAGACTGTTCAATATTCATTGCACCATTGATGATAGAACTTTGCCAATATTGCTGCCGAATTAAGCAAATAGCTACATCCTGAATACAAGCAAGGGGGCATCCGATGCCTATCTTACAAATAAAAGAAAACCACTCGAAAAAGATTAGCCTGGTGACAATTTTAACAGGACTAGTCTCCTTATCTGTTGTTCTGACTGTCACCATTCTACTTATCTCCTTCTATCAATCCAAAAAACAGGCACTGATTAACACGACTTTGACCTTAAATCACACAAGTGCAATAAACATGAGTCACACCATAGACTCTTTGATAAAATCCATGCGGAGTAGCTTACAGTATTCGGCGAGCATCTTTTCCAATATGCACGTGATGAATGGGGAAGAAATATATGCGAAGCTGGAACTGATACGTCGTACAAACAACTATTTTAATTCGGTTACGGTGGTGGATGAAACCGGGCTTGTTCGAAGTGTGTCTCCCGAATCAATTGGTACAACAGGAACATTTATGACAACGGAAGCGGCGAAAACGGCCTTGGCATTAAAAAAGCCCTATATCTCTGTACCATATACGAAGGCAAATTCGAAACGTCTCAGTTTACTTATTAGCGAGCCCATTTTCGATAAAGACGGAATATACCGGGGGTTTATCGGAGGAACGATTTATCTTCAAGAAGATAACATTTTACATTCGATCTTTGGAAGTAATCCAACAGACGAGCTAGGCTCATCTTTCTACATTGTAGGATCGAACGGTCATTTGTTGTTCCACCGTGATACAAGTCGGATCGGAGAGGATATCAGTGTGAATCCAGCCGTACGCAAGTTGATTCAAGGGAAAAGTGGCTATGAACAAATCGTCAACTTGAGGGGACAGATGGTATTAGCGGCTTACGTGAAGGTTCCAGAGAATGACTGGGGTGTCGCTGTCGTGTCACCAATCAGTGTTGTTTATGAACAATTAGATCGTGATATTCAATCCGCTTTGTTGTACATGCTACCGCCATTTTTATTATTAATGCTAGTCGTGATCGGGCTCGCGCACAAGGTAGCAAGACCTTTCGTATCTCTGGCCGACCTTGTGAGCAAAGTTGGGAGAGAAGAGGTTGAACTATCTGAAGGAAAACAGCATTGGAATCGAGAGGCTGAGCTGTTAACTCGTGCCCTTCGCTATGCATATACCAATATCAAAAAACAGACAGATCAATTAGCTCATGACGCCAGGACAGATCCTTTGACAGGACTAACAAATCGAAGAACACTTGAGGAGACCATGCATCAATGGATAGAGGAGCAAACCTCTTTTTCTATTATCATGATGGACCTTGATCGATTTAAATCCATTAACGATACGTATGGTCATCAGTCTGGAGACGAAGTGCTGAAGCATTTTGCGAAAATTATTTCTTCCTCACTTCGACCCGATGATGTAAGCTGTCGCGTCGGAGGAGAGGAATTTGTTGTCCTTGTATCACATGCGCGTGCTGATGAGGCCTATCAAGTGGCAGAACGAATTCGCCATACGCTGGAAACAAGTACAAATCCAATCGGGCAGCCTCTGACAGTGTCACAGGGCATAGCGCACTATCCTTCCCATTCCGATTCGGCTGAAGAGTTGATGCATATGGCTGACGAAGCTTTGTATAAGGCGAAGAGATCGGGAAGAAACCAAACAGTCATAGCGGATGTGGTGTAATCCGTGCTAAGAGCGAAGAGGCGAGTGATCGCCTCTTTCATCATAAAAACGTGAAATTCAGATATATTGTCCTCACAATTACATATGCATGATATAAATGGATAAAAAAGGAAAAATATGAAAGAGAGGGGTTCAAATGAAAAATGTTGTCACACAGGAGCAGTATGAGAAGGCAAAACGCTTGCATCCTTCCAATTATTACGAGGCAGTACTCAACGCTTTTGTCAGGCCACGCTGGATTGGGGGGAATCGGTTCTGGTACATCCGTGAAATCCGTCTGGAAAAGGGTACGGGCAGGCAATATGTGATCGTGGATGCTGAACAGAATACGAGTCAGCCAGCATTCGATCACGCACGATTAGCTATCCATTTATCGGAATTTTCAGGTAAAAAGTACAGTGCTGAAACATTGCCGCTTGGAGAACTTGTGTTTACCGAGAATGGATCGGCATTCCAGTTTGAGGTGGGAGGTACTGTTTGGAGCTGTGATTTACAGGAATACAGCTGCAAGCCCATCGATCATGTTTCTAAGCCGTCGATGGATGAACTGCCGTCTCCAGATGGAAAATGGGTGGCATTCGTATACAAACACAACCTGTATGTTCGGTCCCTCGAAAACGGAAAGCGTATCAAGCTGACCCGCGACGGTAAGGCTTACTATGATTACGGAACCCAACCCGAATGTCGACTCTCGACTGTTGCGGAGCGCTTGGAAAACATCAAGCTTCCTCCAGTGGCCATTTGGTCACCCGATTCCAAGATGCTGTTGACCCATCAGCTTGACCAAAGAAAGGTGCGCGCCATGCATCTGATCCAATCGGTTTCTAACGGAGAAGCAATCAGACCAGTGCTCCACTCGTACCGTTATCCACTGGTTGGCGATCAACACGTTCCGTTGGCAGAGCTGGTCATCTGTGATCTTGAGAGACAAACCACAGTCCGGATGGCAGGCGAGCCGTTAATGGCAAGTCCAGTCTCACCTCTTACACCGGGGATGCAAATGGCCGGATGGTCATCCGACAGTAAACAGGTATATGTCGCCCGAATGTCCCGTGATGCCCGCTCTGTCGATTTTTCCGTAGTCGATCCTTGTTCTGGTGAGGTTTGCACGCTACTACGGGAACAAAGCGATACGTTTTTGCACCAAGACCTGCATAATCTCGGGGCATCTAATCCTAATATTCGGTTATTGGCCGATGGATCGTTCATCTGGCATTCAGAGCGCGATGGGTGGAGCCACCTCTACCATTGCGATGGGATTACGGGGGAGATTCGCAATCCGATCACAGCGGGTTCCTGGACGGTACGTAGGCTGATGGCAGTGGACGAGCAGCAGGGATGGGTGTATATCACCGGAGGGGGGCTTGAGGAGGGGCGCGATCCTTATTATCAACACCTGTATCGTGTTCGCCTGGATGGAACCGGTCTCTCGTTGCTGACGCCTGAAGATGCAGAGCATGATGTTGTGTTTTCTCCCACTATGAAGTTTTTCGTCGACACGTTTTCGAGAGTTGATTTGCCGCCTGTTTCTGTACTCCGCTCGGTAGATGGCAGCCTGATTCGCGAGTTGGAGCGGGCTGATGTGGAATTGTTGCTCGAGATGGGGTACCAGCTTCCAGAAAGAATTACCGTCAAAGCGCGGGACGGCGTGACCGATCTTTATGGGGTGCTGCTGCGTCCATTCCCGTTTGATCCTTCTCGCAAGTATCCGGTTGTGGATTTCATTTACGGGGGACCGCAGATCATCAACACGCCTAAGGCGTTCGCGCTTGATCCGAGTCGGTCGCATGATCCGCTTGGCGGTGGACAATCATTGGCGCAGTTAGGGTTTATCGTATTGATCGTAGATGGAATGGGGACGCCGTATCGATCCAAATCGTTCCATGACATCTCAAATGGAAAGTTGGAGGAAGCAGGAGGCTTGCTTGACCATGTGACAGCCGTAAAGCAATTGGCTGAGCGCTACCCGTATGTGGATGTGGAGCGGGTAGGAATCTGGGGCTCGTCAGGGGGTGGCTACGCCTCGACAAGGGCAATTCTCTCTTTTCCTGAGTTTTACAAGGTTGCGGTTTCAGCGTGCGGCAACCATGATCAACGGCTGTATATCTCAGCTTGGGGAGAAAGGTATCAAGGGATATATGACCCGGAATTGTACAGAGCTCAAGATAATGCGAGTCTGGCACCCAATCTGGCCGGAAAGCTCTTACTGGTGAGTGGAGATATGGATGAAAATGTGCATCCCTCCCAAACGATTCGGATGGCGGATGCACTGATTAAAGCGGATAAAGATTTTGACATGCTGCTTTTACCTAATCGGCATCACGGTTTTTCCTTGGACCCGTATTTTATTCGCAGAAAATGGGAGTATTTTGTCAGGCATTTGCTGGGTGCAGAGCCTCCGTGGGGAAACTGGCAGATTCATAACCCGTAGGGGGATCGCCACCTGAAGGGTCTACGCCTGCTTTTTACAGCACACCTGATAAGGTGTGTTTTTTGTTGCAGGTAAGATAGCTACGCGCGCAGAAAGACTAACTATTCAGAAAGAGGAGGGCTGCAAAATGATGCTTCAAGGCGCTAAGTACATCAAGCTGGAACCGGGTGTTGAACTATTTGTTCAGGACATCGGAAGTGGCGAGCCGATCGTTTTTATTCCGGGCTGGACGTTTACGACGGAAGTGTTTCATAAGCAAGTAGAACATTTTCAGAAAACGAATCGCGTCATTGTCATCGACCCGCGAAGTCATGGCAGATCGTCCATTTCTCTGCATGGAAATGATTATGCGACGCATGGATCAGATTTGGCAAAAGTGCTGGAAGCATTGGATTTGCACAACGTTACCTTGATTGGCTGGTCATTTGGATGCCTTACGATGTGGGAATATATCAGGCAGTACGGAACGCAAAATCTGAAGTCACTGGTCTTCATCGACCTGTCAGCAAAGCCATTATCCAACAATCATGAACAAGACTGGGTAGAGGGACCACTGGATGAGATTGCGGCAGCCTATTGCACTTTTTTGAGAGATTCGGAAAAGCAGCGGGAGTTTATTACCGGATATGCGACGGAAGTGATGGTGCAGAGAGAGCTTGCGGAGCAAGAGTTACAGTGGATCGTGGAGCAATCGTTGAAAACACCACACTACATCGCGGCCAATTTGTTTGCGTCCGGGATGTTCTCTGATTACCGGGAGGAAGCCAAGCGTGGAAGTGCAGCTGTCCCGACCCTGACCATTGTGGCTGAGCATTGGGCGGATAAAGCAAAGGGATTTGTTGAAAAGCATGCACCTCAATCTGCCATAGAAGTGCTTGGTGGACATATGATGTTTTGGGAGCATGACGAGAAATTCAATCAGGTGATTGAGCAGTTCATCACCCATGCTGCGCCGCAAAAATAAAAGAGGCTCTACAAAAGTAGAACCTCCGTCTATTACCAACCTCTTTGATGTGGGGTCTGGATTTGATTGGTTTCTTGATCGATGGTGCGAGCCATCTCTTTGATTTTGGCCAATCCATCATCAATTTGGCGCTTGTTCGCTGCAATACGGTTTGCTAACGAGGTTAATTGAGTGGATTGTGGTGGGTATGGTGCATTTGCCAAAGTCATCAGCTCTTGTTGAGCGCCGTCCAGGTTAATCGCGGCATTGGCTACCATATCCACTGCAAAGGCAATTTTGTCTGCGATATGGTCAACCTTATTTGCCACGTGATTCGTGTGCTGGTTACCCCAACCATTCGAATTATTTACGTACGACATTTTATCACCTACTTTTGTACTTTGTCAGTGATCTCATCAATTTCTTTCACTTTGCGTGCAATTGCATCCGTATGTCCATCAATAGCGTCGGTAAGCTTGTCAACATCCTTCACGTTCTTTTGAACTTCTGCAAGGTTGTTCAAGGTGTTTTTCACTTTACCGGTGATACCATCAGCGATTGTACCAACAAGCACCTTGATGTGATCTGGTGCATTTTGACCAACCTGAGCAACGAGACTTTCGATCAGCGGCTGAATTTCACCCAGTGTTGTTTGCGCATTGATTAACTCACGCGAGCAAGAATTTAATTCGTTGTCAATTTTGTCAGAATCGCGGTCGATTTCTGCCTGGATATCTTTAATATCTGCAAGTACCTTGTCGATTTGATTGCCGAGCTCGCGGACTGTCCCTTTCCCCATGAACATGAAACATGCACCTCTCAAAAAATATTAATAGTAACTCTTAAGGATTAAGAGCGCTACCCATCGTGGTGGAGGCAGAAGACCTGGTGGAATTCTGACCTAATACTAGAAAATTAGAACTAATCGGAATAGAATGGATAGAAAAAATGGTTACTCCTACTACTTTAACATTATATGTAAAGAAGCACTACCCTTCAATTATACATATAAACCATTTTTTTCAATCCTCTTTTTGTCCTGTCTATAAATAGGAATAGAGTCCCTACTTTTAGAAAGAAAGAGAAGCCACCGGATGAGGGTGGCTTCTTTGTTACTTAACCTCACGAAAACTCGAGCTGACCTTCTGGAGCTCTTGCTTGAGGGAGTCAAATCTTCTCTCTTCTGTCCAAGCCATGATTTGGTGAAAATGCGTAGGTGTCTCAACCAATGTTACTATATAGGCAACTTTGATGCCGTCTATCTCGCCTTTGGCATTGAATTGAACAGCAACCTGGTTGTCTACTACGGTAAGATTCGGTTTATCAACCGATACATCCTCCGCTGCTACTAGAATGTTTGCTGCAATGGAATCAGTGTAATCCTGAAGCGTGAAGGAACTGTCTAATTCCTGTTTGGAATCTGATAGTACGAGTAAATACTTTTCCTTGTATCGATTAGAGATTGCCAAGCCAGCCTCGTCGTGAAGGGATGAATCCTTGCCCCAATCGGAAGGCGCAGCGATTTGAAGCTTTTTATCCTTGCTATAGAAGATTTCCTCGGTAGGCGTGTGTGCTGCGATACGTATCACTCCAAAAATCGCAGAAATAACGAGAAAAAGTGCCGTAAGGGAGAAGATGATAGCAAGAACCTTTGTTTGTTTTTTGCTAACGTTATTCAGATCTTTCACTTTCACGACATACGTATTTGCTGCCATATCACCTAACCGCTGTCTCTTGTCTGAAGCTAGCACACTAATACCTGCTGGCAACCCGCCTATAAGGAATGGATTCGTTTCGAATAGACGAATGAGTGAACGAATGAATGATTTCCACAGTCCTGGCGGTCGTCCTTCCGCGTTAACGGCTATGATGCGACATGTGAATTTGCCGATCGTATATCCTGTGAGTCCTTCCAGCACCACATAATAAGAAGGGATCGTAATGACGAAAACAATAACGAAAAAAAGAACATAGTCTTTATCGGCCAGATCGATAAATAAGAATAACCCAAATGTGAAGCAAATGAGAAGAAGATAATCAAGAATATGGGCTCCCCATCTCGTAAAAAAAATCGTTGCCCGGTCGTATGATTTCGATAAATCCCCGATGCTTCTTGGCTCCGGTGGGGGGACTGGGTCTTGTTGGGGAAGGGGAGAAAACTCAGTGGATGCCGGTTGTAATGGTGGTTGTTGCTCCAATTTTGTACACCTCCTGAAAAAATGTAAACATATTACATTTAACCATTTTAAAAATTGTATTGTCAATTCCAAAATGGAAATTGGAACTTCGATAAAAACATCGAATTTTATCAGAATGAGATAAAAACATCGAATTCGGTTATAATTAGATCATAACATCGAATTCGATTGCGAGTTGGATAGGAGGGGCTTGTGTGTTGAATCCAGTCTCCATTTTTATTATGGATGTCAGTAGATCAAGTGAGCTTGGAAATCCGGATGAGTTAACTCGTTATTTAAGTGAAACTGTGCAACGAATTCATGCTTGGACGAACAACGTTGTGTCCGTCAAAGTAAAGCATCGACTGGGTGATGAGATCATTTTCATAAGTGATCATTACTCCACCGCTTATACGATTGCCTTTTTTATTCATTTGAGCTGGAAATATAAGAAAAACACTCCGTACTTTGGGATAACATTTGGTAACATAGATAGAGAGATTTCTTCTATTGATCTTGAAACATGGAATCATCCATTGATTAAACAAGCCAGAGTCGCTAATGATCGGTTAAAGAAGGAAAGCAACAGATTGCCTTTTTTGTTTCAGATAGAGAAAACGACTTTCTATCATCCATACCAGGAGGAGTACCAAGAATATTTGGAAGAGATCATTGCCCTCATTAATCTCATGAATGAATTTCAGGCGCAAGTCATCAATGAGCAAACAGAACAACAGAAGCTGATCTTCTTTTTATACCTGATTTACCAAAAACAAACGCATATCGCAAAGCTGCTAAATAAATCAGGCTCTACCATATCGAATCAATACCGAAATGGGAAAAGTGAAATGATCCAAAAGAGTTATGAGAAAATTCTAGGGAGTCTATCTCTTATTCAAAAGCTGGTTCATCACCGTTCTCATATGGATATGACCGGTAAAGACCTTACGCAATCGATTACTTCCGATCTAAAATCACGTATCACGTCCATTCTTAATGAAAGAAGAGGGCTGGAATGAATGTTAGTATTAGGGCTGATCGTAGCACATTTCATTGCCGATTTTTATTTGCAGACGGATGAGATGGTCGTGCATAAGCAAAAAAACTTACGCAAGCATACCATTCATCATCTTGTCATCATGCTCCTGACATTCACCGTTACTTTTCTGTTTTCATCGACTCCTTCTTATTCATGGAGTGGGGTACTATTCCAAATCATCCTCCCATCATGTCTCATTGCCCTCCTTCATTACCTCATTGACAGCGTAAAAATAAGACTAGAAGGAATGCTCGTACCGAAAGTAAAGGCTAATGTAGAAGGCTTGTATAAATTAGTCATTTTCATGATTGATCAGCTCCTTCATATCGCTATCTTGCTAGTGGCTTGTCAGCTGTTTTTTCAAATCAATTCTATGCAGGTTATCGTTGAAATTTTAAAGGTATTGCAAATAGTAAAAGGGGAGCAAACAGTATTGTCCCCAGTAGAAAGTGTCTTGTTTATGGTCATGATGTTCATCATCGTCACCACGGTTAGTGGACATATGATCAGGATTTTGATTGGAGTCATGCCCAATCATCACACGAATCTGGAAGGGAAATATTTATTTAAAGCAAAAGTCGACGAATTGAAAATGGAAGAATTTTCTAAGCACCTGGATATTTCAGAGGAGTTTTCGTATACCATTATTAAGCAAGCGCAGAGTTCCAGGGGAACCATCATCGGTTACATCGAAAGATTATTGGTTGTATTTCTTACCATTTACGGTGCATATCCTGCAATCGGATTTATTGTTACGGCTAAGTCCTTTGCGCGGTTAAAGCAATTAGATGACAGAGAATGGGCCGAATATTTTATTCTGGGTACATTAACCTCCATGTTCATGGGGTTACTGTGTGGAATCGTCATTCGTAATGTCTTGGGGTAAGTTGCAACCACCTAGGGAAACCCGACTCTTACAACGGTCGGGTTTTTTGTTTGAATACAACGTTCATAAAAAAATTATGCACGCTAGCGTCACTTTGCTGTATCTTTAAGCTGAGCAATATTTCCTATCTTTATATGAGCCAAACTATTCCCCGTTAGCCAGCCACTCAGCGTTTCACATCATCCATGACAAGGCTACTTTCAACGTTTTCCTTCATACAATGACACTTTCCTTTTGCAATGTTATTTCTTCTAGTCAGGGAGATGCGCATGGAATCATTAACGTACAGTCAGCTTATTGCTACCAAGTTTCATATTCCTAAGTACGGTTCGGACTTGTTGTTTCGACAGCAAATATGGAAAGAAATCGATGAGGCGAAAGCTGCCAGATTGATCCTCGTATGCGCGCCAGCCGGATTCGGAAAAACGACAGCAGTCAGCCAGTGGGCACAAAGCTCCGGTAAACCAACCGGATGGATTTCCTTGGATGAATCGGATAATGATCCTGTTCGCTTTTGGCGATATTTTGCCAAGGCAATCGATATGGTACAGAAAGGCTTGGGCAAGACGTCTTCAACGTTACTTCATCCACAGTACACAGCTTCTGCCGAGAAGCTGATGTCCGTGTTACTCGAAGACATTGCGGATATGGAGAGCGATTTTTATCTCGTATTGGACGATTACCATCTTATCAAGGAACCTTCCATTCACGAAGGATTGCAGACATTGATTCAGCATGCTTCTTTCTTTATGCATGTCGTCCTCATTACGCGGGAGGAACCGCCTTTTGCCCTCCATCGTCTGCGGGTCCGGAAACAGTTGAAGCAGCTGGGCTCTGACACCCTTCGGTTTAATGAGGAGGAGTGCCGCCGTTTATTTCATGAGCAATTGGGCCTAACTCTAACTGACCATGATATAGGCTTGCTTAGTAAACGAACGGAGGGATGGGTTGCCGGTCTGCAATTAGCAGCCTTGTCTCTACAGGGGAAGGCCGAAGCGTCCAGGGTCATTCAGCATTTTTCCGGTAACGACAAATATGTGGAGGACTATTTGTCAGAGGAAGTATTGAAACGGCTGCCAGAATCGGTTCAGATGTTTTTGTTGAAAACGTCCATATTGCCGCGTCTGACAGGGGAGCTATGCGCAGCTGTTACTGGAGACTCTGATGCTCACGATATCCTCCGTACGCTGGAGAGATCGAATTCGTTTGTCATCGCGCTGGACGGCGTACATGAATGGTATCGCTACCACCATTTGTTCGCAGACATCCTCCATACACACGTAAGGAAAAAGCATAATGAACTGCTGCCGACCCTGCATATCTCGGCGAGCGGTTGGTTTGAAAGCCACGGATGGATGATGGAGGCGATCGAGCATGCGCTTCTCGGACAAGATTGGAACCGAGCGAGCCGTTTGATCGTGGCGAATGCGCCGTGGATGCTGAAACAGTACGAGAATAGTACACTGCGCAGATGGATGAAATATTTCGAGAAGACCTGGCTGGAGGGCCAACCCGAGCTATGCCTTGCATTTGCCTGGCTGCATGCCGTGTCGGACGAAATTGATCAGGCGGAAATACTCCTTCGATTGGCTGAGGAGGGTACGCTGCTTCAGCATGGAAGCTTCGACGATTGCCGGGTGGAAATTTGTGTGCTTCGAGGTTATATCGAGGTCTTACGGAGAAATGTTGACCTTTCTCTCAAATACATGGAAGAATCTGTTCAAATGAAGCCCAAATTCAGCCGCTATTTTATCGTTGGCATTGAGCTGAATTCGGATGAGCCTTACGTGCTTCGCAGTCGTGTGGCCATGAATGGATATTTGTCCAGCGTGAATGAATACTATCCCAAACTAAGAGCGATCTGGAAGCATAGTGGCCTTGGTATATTGGCTTATGGCTCGATCGTGATGGCCGAGCTTTATTATGAGCAGAACGATTTTGAGCAGTTGAAGTATTTCGTACCACGAGCAATCCAGCTGGGAACGATATCGTTGAACTTCGGAGTATTGGTCCCTGTGTATTTGACTTTGGCCCGATGGCGAAAAGCAGAGAAACGTAGCCACGAGATGTGGCTGGCCATGGAGGAAATCACCGCACTATGCCGTGAGCATGATGCTCCTTTGCATTGGATGTCTTTTGTAGAAACATTTTACGCCAGACTTTGGATCGAAGAAAATCGACGGGAAGAAGTAGTGAAATGGGCGGAAACCTACAGTAAGATGAACGTAGATATGGTCGCTTCCAGACATGAGTTTGAACGAATGACGCTGGCCCGGGCTTACCTCTACTTAAAAAACGACAGTGCGGCAATCATGCTGCTGACCAGCTTAAAGCACGAAACGGAAATGAAGGATCGACTCGGAAGCAGGATTGAAACCGAGCTTCTACTCAGCCAAGCATACCTGCTCCAAAACAAGCAGCATGAAGCAATGGAGAGCATACGCAAGGCGGTGACGTTAGCCGCGCCAGAAGGGTACGTACGCGTATTTCTGGATGAAGGCCCTGGCGTTGCCAAAATGCTATATTCACTCTATAAAAGCAAAAATGTTTCCAAGCAAGAGCTCGCCTATCTCTCTATGCTACTGAAAATTGTCGAGAAAGAATTTCCCACGCTAGATATTCAAATTCGCGTATCCCCTGCACTGGACAAATTGACGGAAAGAGAGTCGGAAGTGCTGGCACTGATCAGTGAAGGGTTATCCAACTCGGAAATTGCGGACAAGCTGCATCTAACGCTGGGGACGGTGAAAGGGCATGTTCATCAAATTTTTAGCAAGCTCCAGGTGCGAAACCGGACACAAGCAATGGTCAGGTTAAGAGAGAATGAAATCGGATTGCCAGAAACCCCTATGAAACCACAAAAATAGTTACCCCGCCTTATTCGGTGGGGTTTTTTCTTTGTGTAAGGAGCATGACAAAAAGACATAACTTTAGTTGGTATTGTTCGCAAAAGACTGTTGATACCATATTTTTGGTTCACCTAGATGTTTGCAGGGTGACGACGTCATTTAATAAAGGTGAGAAATATGGAGAATGCGCTCATTGGATTTATCAGTACTCTTATTGTGGGGACTGTCATTTTCGTCAGTGTCTGGTGGGAAGGTACGTATTTCAGTTGGAAATTTACAAAGTGGTTCTTCGGTATTTTGTTTGCAATAGCGTTAGGAGTCGGAGGGTATTCGTTTACCATTGGATAAGCACTGTCGAAATGGCGGAGATTAACAATATTCTATTGATAAATAAAATTTTATTGAATGAAATAGATTTACCAAAAACAAACAGTTGTCACAATCGCTTCTACCGTGATGACTGTTTGTTTTTGTCTGCCTCCCTTTCTTTTACCTTACCTATCAGCTTTTTGGTCTACTTTTCCTATTAATGAGCCTTTCACACATGATTATTATAGGTCTTTATATTTTACTTATTTTTCTTTATTAAAAAAATATTCTCAAAATAGAAAATTTTATTTAGAATTAAAGACAAACCTTTGCACAGATAGTACTTTCTGGAAAAAGGTTTAGAAATCATGAGAAAGAGGGGGATATGCTTTGAAAAAAGGGAAAGGTTGGTTGAAGCCGTTGGCACTGCTTTCGTTAACCGGCGCGCTGTTAGTCGGTTGTTCGAGCAGCAACACCGCTTCACCAGGGACTGCAACACCAGCACCAACACAGAAACCGGTGGAACAGGTTGCTCCGCAGGCGACCAGTACGGACGATGAGAAGCCAGTAGATGGAGGGACATTTACGCATTCTTCACCTTCTGACATCGTAACCATCAATCCATTATTCCAGACAGACACGACATCCGGTGAAGTCATGGAGTATACGCAGGCTTATCTGTACAACTTGGATAAAACCTTTGCCATGACGGTATACCCTTGGTCAATAGCTGCTGAATTACCGAAAGTGAGTGAAGATGGATTAACTTATACAGTAAAGATGAAAAATACAGCGAAATGGTCTGATGGTAAGCCAATCACTGCAGACGATTTGGTTTTTACGATTAATACAATTATAAATCCTGAAGCGGCTTCACCGTTAATTTCCCAGTTTGAGCAAGTCAAGGAAGTTAAAAAGCTGGATGACTACACGGTAGAAATCCATATGAAAAAATTGCATGCGCCATTTGCTTTCGCGCTCATTCGCCAACTGGTACCGTATCACGTGCTAAAAGATGTTCCAGCAAAAGATTTACAAGCACATCCATATGGAAAAGACCCGGCTAAGACACCGACTTCCGGTCCATTCAAATGGACGGAGTGGAAACAGAAGGAGTACCACGTCCTGGATGCTAATCCTGATTACTGGGGCGAAAAGAAGCCACATATTCAAAAGGTAATCTACAAGATTTATGCGGACCAAAATACGGAAGTACAGGCTCTGATCAAGGGCGATGTCGATCTGGTTAATTCTATTCCTATCCCTCAGATGGAAGCGGTAAAAGCGAAGGAACATATTAGCGTCTCGACAGAACCAGGTCCTTCTTATGAGTACCTTGCTTTCAACTTTGACAAGAAAAACTTCCCGAACAACTACGGTCTGTTTGAGGGCCAAAAAACTCGTCAGGCCATTTCTCATGCCATCAACCGTCAAGGGATCATCGACAATGTCTTGAAAGGAACGGGTAAATTGATGAACGCACCATTCCTGCCAGGTACATGGGCAGATCCGGGTGATGCGGCCGTTCATTACGAATATAGCGCAGAAAAAGCAAAACAACTGTTGAAAGAAGACGGTTGGGTACCTGGCACAGATGGAATTCTCACCAAAGACGGCAATCGCTTCTCCTTCGAATTCATTTTCAACTCGGGGAACAGTCGTCGTGAACAGGCAGCGGTCGTGATCCAGCAAAACCTGAAAGAGGTTGGTATTGAAGCGAAACCAAAAGCTTTAGATTTCTCGGCTCTCGTTGACCAGTATGCGAATCCTGGAAAATTCCAGGCTATGTTACTAGGTTGGCAATTATCTGATCCAGATCCGGATGGCACAACGACTTTCACGAAGAAGGCATTCCCACCTGGCAATAACGCAGGTTGGTATGACAATCCCAAGCTGGATGCGCTGTGGGCAAAGGGTGTATCTACTGTAGTACAAGAAGAGCGGGCAGCAATCTATAAAGAAGTAGGAAAAGAAATCTCGACAAACTTGCCTTACGTATTCATGTACCAGTACGGAACGCCGAAAGGCATGAACAAACGCGTCAAATTTAAAGATGCTGACAAACCATCGTCCATGATTCCTTATGGCGAACTCCATGGCTTCCTGAACTGGTGGATCGTAGAAGAGAAAAAATAGGATTCGCATGTAGCGGTAACAAAACGATCAAGGGAAGGGAATAATTATTTCCCTTCCCTTTTTTCAAATGAAAGGAGGATGCTGATTGGCTGAATATTTGGTACGTCGCGTACTGCAATCCATTCTAGTCTTGTTTTTGATTACAGTGGTGTCATTTGGACTGATGCATGCAGCGCCGGGGGGCCCTCTCAAAGTAATGCTCTCTCCCGGACTATCTCAGGAAGCACAACTCGTTCAAATGAAAAATTTGGGGTTGGATCAGCCTGTCCATGTCCAATACATACGTTGGATTGGTAATTTGCTCCAAGGTGATTTGGGACATACCTTTAAAAATAACATTCCGGTTGGCGATATTTTGTGGCCGACCGTCTGGAATACGTTTGTACTCATGTCTGTGGCGTGGGGGCTTTCCATGCTGATCGCCATCCCATGGGGAATTTACAACAGTACACGTCAGTATTGTCTGTCAGATCAAATCGCCTCGATTGTAGCCTATCTGGGCTTTGCTATACCTACTTTTTGGTTTGGGATTATGCTGCAGCAATTGTTTGCGATGCAGCTAAACCTATTGCCATTATCCGACATGTGGACGATGGGGAAGGAAGGACAAATAAGCGACCTGATTTTGCACTTGATCCTTCCTGTCACGGTGTTAACATTGGTGAACATTGCCCAATATGTCAAATATACGCGCGCGAGTATGCTGGAAGTATTGGAACAGGATTATGTTCGAACGGCTCGTGCCAAAGGAATGAAAGAAAGACGGGTCATTTTCCGCCATACGCTGCGTAACGCATTGATTCCTGTCGTGACCATCATCGGATTAGATTTGCCGACTCTCGTAGCAGGAGCAGCGTTGACAGAGAGTGTGTTTAACTGGCCTGGCATGGGCCGTCTGTTTGTGGAGATGGCTGTAGCCCGTGAGTACTCTGTTTTGATGTCGATCACGCTCTTGATTTCATTTATGGTCATCGTCGGTAATTTGCTGGCGGATTTAATATACGCACTGGTTGACCCGCGCGTACAGCTTGGACGAAAAGGAGGCAGGGCAGCATGAGTCAAGTGCAGCTACAAGATGACACTGTGGTTGAAACGAATCGACCGGGTGGACAGCTACCGACGAATCCTGTTGGCCAAAAGCCTCCTGGACTCTGGGCAACGGCAGGCAAAAAGTTTATGCGCAATCCGTATGCTGTTGGCGGATTGATCGTACTCCTGTTTTTTATTGGGGTTGCTGTATTTGCCGATTGGATTGCACCGCATGACCCGGCAAAGGTTGATTTTATGATCGTGAACCTGCCGCCTGGAACAGAAGGGTATGTGCTTGGTACGGATGAACTCGGCCGCGATATTCTTTCCCGTCTCATTCACAGCAGTCGGGTGTCGATGCTGGTTGGTTTTAGCGTAGCTTTTGCTGCGGTTGTTATCGGAACACTGATTGGTGCAGTTTCCGGATATTTTGGCGGATGGATTGACACCATCTTCATGCGTCTTGTAGATGTGATGAACTCGATTCCGAGCCTGTTTTTCAACATTCTCGTTCTTGCTCTGTTTGGAGCTGAATTTGTCTACATGATCCTGATTCTGTCGCTGACGAGCTGGACAAGTGTGGCACGTCTGGTGCGCGGGCAGTTCTTGCAGCTGCGGGAGATGCAGTATGTGGAAGCAGCGAGAGCAATCGGCGTTTCGCATTGGGGCATTATTACGCGTCACCTGATTCGCAATGCAATGGCTCCGATCATTGTGTACGCAACGCTGATGGTTGCTTCTGCGATTTTATCAGAGTCGGGTCTCTCTTATTTAGGTTTGGGAATCCAACCGCCTGAAACTAGCTGGGGATTAATGCTGAGCAAGGCACAGGAGTTCATGCTGGTCGATCCTTTGCAAGCGCTTTATCCAGGTCTTTGCATTTCGCTCGTCGTGCTTGCGGTCAACTTCGTCGGAGACGGCATCCGCGATGCATTCGACCCACGTAAGAAAAAGAAGAATCCGAAAAGGAGGTTGAACAAGTGGAACGCAACATCCTCGAAATAAAAAATTTGACCACTTGTTTCTTTACGGATGATGGAACTGTCAAGGCAACGGATCGAGTGAGCATCAACGTGGGGAAAGGGCAGACAGTGTGCCTGGTCGGGGAATCCGGTAGTGGGAAGAGTGTGACGTCGCTTGCGGTCATGCGACTGATTGATTATGCAGGTGGATTTATTCAGAGTGGAAACGTCATGTTTCATGGAGAGGACCTCGCGGCAAAAGACCTGGACGAAATGATTGACATTCGTGGCAACAAAATCGCGATGATCTTCCAAGATCCGATGTCGGCGCTCAATCCGGTTTTTTCCGTTGGTGACCAAATTGCAGAGAGCTTGATGCTGCATCAAAATATGAGCCGACAGGATGCGTTTAAAAAAGCGATTGAAATGCTGCGGTTGGTTGGTATCCCGGCTCCAGAAGTACGGGTCAGGCAGTTCCCGCACGAAATGTCTGGAGGAATGTGCCAGCGCGTGGTCATTGCAATGGCGCTAGCCTGCAATCCGCAGATGCTGATAGCAGACGAGCCAACAACTGCACTTGATGTTACGGTTCAGGCGCAAATTTTGGATTTGCTCAGACGGCTGCAAAAGGAATTGGGCATGTCGATTTTGCTGATTACCCACGATATGGGGGTAGCCGCAGAGATGGCGGATCGGATCGCAGTCATGTATGCAGGAACGATTGTGGAGGAGGGGACAGTCGAACGGATTTTTGACGAGCCCCGACATCCTTACACGATCGGCTTACTGCAATCCATTCCCGGATTTGAAGGGGAGCGCGGCGGTGAATTGTATACGATCCAAGGCACAATCCCGAGCATCACCCAATTGCCGACAGGCTGCCGTTTTCACCCGCGTTGTCCGCATGCGATCGACAAATGCCGAAAAGAGGAACCCATCTTGCGCGAGGTGGTTACGGGACAACAAGTGGCTTGCTGGTTGAATGAAGATGTCAACAATCAATTCATAAGAAATCAGCGCGCAAATTCAGCCGCTGGAAACAAAGCAGAGGTGAACCGCCAATGAATCGGGAGTATTTGATCGAAGCAAAAGAAATCAAAAAGTATTTTCCGATTAAGGCTGGCTTGCTGAGCCGTGTCGTCGGTCATGTAAAAGCGGTAGATGATGTATCCTTCGGCATTCGGCCAGGTGAGACATTCGGGCTCGTAGGAGAATCGGGCTGCGGGAAGTCGACGCTCGGGCGTGTCGTGCTGAATTTGCAGAGGGCGACGAGCGGAGAAGTGTTGTTTGACGGAACCAATATCCATCAGGTGAACAGCCAAGAGAATTTGAAGCTGAGACGGGATATGCAGATTATTTTCCAGGACCCGTTTGGTTCGTTGAATCCGCGGTTTCTGGTAAGCGATATTATTGGTGAGCCGTTACGAGTTCATCTGCGTGTGTCGGCAAAAGAAATGGATGAGCGGGTAGTCGAACTGATGAGTCTCGTCGGACTAGATCCTTCGAGGCGGAATCGGTATCCGCATGAGTTTTCCGGCGGACAGCGGCAACGGATCGGTATCGCGCGATCGATTGCGCTCTCTCCGCGGTTTATTGTGGCAGATGAAGCCGTTTCTGCGCTGGATGTATCCGTACAGTCACAGGTTTTGAACCTGATGATGAAATTGCAAAAAGAGATGGGGCTGACCTATCTATTTATCGCGCATGGTCTGAATGTGGTGCGCCATATTTCAGATCGGGTAGGCGTAATGTACTTGGGGAAAATGGTGGAGATTGCACGAACGGATGACTTGTTTGCACAACCACTGCATCCGTATACGGCGGCATTGTTGTCGGCGATTCCGAAGCCTACTCCGCATCGGAGGCAGGAGAGAATCGTCTTGCAAGGGGATGTACCCTCTCCAGCCAATCCGCCGTCTGGTTGTCGTTTTCATCCCCGTTGCCCAATGGCGCAGGAGAGATGCAGCCAGGAGATTCCAGAGCTCATCGAGGTTGGGCAGGATCGACAGGTAGCGTGTCATTTCCCATTGGCATAGAGCTTGGAAAGGTGGAAATTCACTCTCATTTATCTTTTGAGATAAAAAAGGGTTGAGTTTCTATAAGAGGATGTGCTAGTCGCCCCCTCCTGCTCAACTTCCCGAACAACTACGGAATGTTCGAAGGAGAAAAAACCGGTCAGGCAATCGCACACGAAATGAATCGACAAGGTATTATCGATAATATCGTGAAAGGTACCGGAAAATTGATTGACGCGCCGTTTTTACCAGACACATGAGCAGAGCCGGGCGATCGGCAGTCCATTATGAATATAGATCAGAAAAAGCAAAGCAACTGTTGAAAGAAGAGGGTTGGGTATCTGGAAAAGACGGAATCCTCGAAAAAGACGGCAATCGCTTCTGCTTTGAATTCATTTTCAACTCGGGGAACAGTCGTCGTGAGCAGGTAGATTACTTCCTGACAAAGTACTTTGTGAATACCGAGAAACGTGGTATAAGCCATGGAATCAGTGAGACACTCATGAACGACATTCGAAACCATCGGCAAGACTAGAACCACGAGCTGGTACCGACTGCATAACAAAAGAGAAATTAAGAAAGCCCCCAAGTGGAGGCTTACTCAAACTAATTGGGATTATATTGGTCATTGGCACCGCCGCCACCACCGGGGAGATCGGGGCGATTACCACCAGGTATACCATGCCCTCCCCCTCTAGGATCCTTGAATGCAAGCGCAGCACTAGAGACTGACATAACCATCACGATTGCTAAAGCAATGGCTAAAAACTTTTTCATAGTTTCACCTCCTTACTGAATATCATGACAATATATTAACATATTTGGGGTTTTATGTAAATCTATTGAGAGACGAGTAATGAGATTAACAAAATATTTCGGGGGTGAAGGAGGGATGGATAAAGCTCAACAAATTACGGTTCAGGTATTGAAAATACATGACCATGCGGTAGTTCCTCAGTATACGAGAGACTTGTAGCTACAGAAGATGTCATCATCGGTTCAGGAGAAACCGCTGAAGTTCGAACAGGTCTAATAATAGCCCTTCCTCCTGGATACGAGTTGCACATCAGACCAAGGTCAGGTGTAAGTGTGAAACCGAAGCTAATAGTTAGTAATGCACCAGGGACGTTGATGCAGGGTACCGGGGGGAGGTCGCGATTCTGATCGATAACATGTTCCAACCGATACAGAAGCTTGAATATGACCCCTGAAATGCTGATAGCAGACGAGCTAACAAATGCTATTGACGTTAGTTACGGTTCGGGCGCAAATTTTGGATTGGCTCAGACGACTGCAAAAGGAATGGGGCATTTCGATTTGCTGATTACCCATGACATGGGGGGAGCTGCAGAGATGGAGGATCGTATCGCGGTCATGTATGCAGGAACGATTGTAGAAGAAGGGATGGTCGAGCGAATTTTTGACGAGCCCCGACATCCTTACACGATCGGCTTACTGCAGTCCATTCTCGGATTTGAAGGGGAGCGCAGCGGTTTATACGATCCAAGGAACCATAACCGAGCATCACCCAATTGCCGACAGGCTGCCGTTTTCACCCGCGTTGTCCGCATGCGATCGACAAATGCCGAAAAGAGGAACCCATCATTGCGCTATCTCCACGGTTTATTGTGGCGGATGAAGCTGTATCGGCGCTGGATGTGTCCGTACAGTCTCAGGTATTGAACCTGATGATGAAACTACAAAAAGAGATGGGGCTGACCTATCTATTTATCGCGCATGGTCTGAATGTGGTGCGCCACATTTCTGATCGGGTAGGCGTGATGTACTTGGGGAAAATGGTGGAGATTGCACGAACGGATGACTTGTTTGCACAGCCACTGCATCCGTATACGGCGGCATTGTTATCGGCGATTCCGAAGCCTACTCCGCATCGGAGGCAAGAGCGGATCGTCCTGCAAGGGGATGTACCATCTCCAGCCAATCCGCCGTCTGGTTGTCGTTTTCATCCGCGTTGCCCAATGGCGCAGGAGAGATGCAGCCAGGAGATTCCAGAGCTCACCCTGGTTGGGCAGGATCGGCAGGTCGCGTGTCATTTCCCTTTAGGATAGATGCTTTGAACGATCCCACCACTTAGGCTAGCGCCTTGAAGTGGGGGATTCTTGGGTAATCTCTCGCAACCGAGAGAAGTTTACCAAGCTATCCCCGTAGTTCCTACGGTTATGACAAAACGTGTACATTGGACTCTGCTCTCTGACCTACTGCTTGGTTTTCGCTTTTCGGTCAGAGAGGGCGAATGTGCTTGAACATTTTACGTGGCAGAGCGTTTCCTGCCACAACCCCAAATGTTCAGTTTTCAATGAGCAATCTGTACAAGTCAATTATACCCGTTCTTGTAAGTCAATCAAAGAAGTAGTCGGACAATTAGGAAGGCTAAAGCCTTCCCTTGTCCGAAGCCGATTCATCCCCCACTTTCGTCAAGCTATGCATGACTTGGAACTGGGAGTCTCCTCGGCTAAATACGATAAAAGGAAATACTCATCGCTTAGGCGGGTGTTTCTTTTTTTTGTTTGAAAAATTCACTAAAGATATCCATTTTGCGATAGACAAAAGCGAAGGCGCTTTGATACATATAAGTCAGTGCTTGTTTATTGTAAAAAAATGGGGGTGGTATCGTGAAAAGAAAAAGCATTGCGAGTCTGATCGTTTCCGTTACGCTATTCTTGTTGTTTACGCTCTATGGTTGTACCACAAGTACTTCAGAAAGCAGCTCACTGGGTAGCTATGCATCTCCTGGCTCAGTAGCAACGCAAGGAGATTGGATCTATTACAATGACAATGGTTTGTACAAAACGAAGCAGGATGGGAGCTCCTTGCAAAAATTGAGCACCGATTGGGCTGATGACATTACTGTCGTGGGAGACTGGATTTATTACATACGCAATAAGCCTTATGAATCGCTTTACAAGCTGGAGCTTGACACCTACGATATCAACGATACTTATGAAGATATGTATGAGCTCATCAAAATCAAGACGGATGGCAGCTCCAAAACAATCGTGAAAAGCGCAGATATGACACTACTCAATTCGAATGTGGAAGATCCAAATAACGTGTACGGTAGTTATGTAATAGACGACACGATTTACTTTCTTTCTAATTGGGCCGCTCTCTACAGGATGGATATCAATGGCGGAAATGAAAAGCGACTGCTTGATTATGTAGGAGGTCTGTATTTCTATCAGGATTGGATTATTTATACCACGGATAACGTGGGTCAGCTGTATAAAATGAAGAGAGATGGAACGCAAAATACGCTCATGAGCGAGGAGGAGCTAGAGGTAATCGGCGTGTCCAACGATTTTATCTACTATACAAAATGGGTAAACGAAAATGGCGTTGTCGATGTATTCAAAATTGGATTAAACGATTCGAAGGCGTCGCTGGTCAAGCAAGGGTTTTTGGGAACAGAAGATATGATAGTTTCTGGAAGCTTTATGTACTACCTTTCTAATCAGAGCGATGCGATTACCTTGGAGCGAATGAATTTAGAGGATGGCCAAATAACAACGCCCCATCCTTTTAGTGGATATTCCAGTCTGAAAATGAGTGGCAGTCGTGACTATCTCTTCTTAAATGGCTTTAAAAATTTTGATGACTCGACTCAACAGTTTTTCCAACTGAAATGGGGCGATACAAAAGTGGAAAAGGTAGGGCCAAAAGCGAAGTAAGGAGAAGAGCCACCTCAGAGGGGTGGCTCTATTGATATGGTTAATTATTCGGGGCATGAAGCTGACTTCGTTTTGAATATCAAAATCAGGAACACGAGCATATACTGATACGGTATCTTCCCTTTTTTCTCAAAACCGTCATTGAATTTGAAGGCGAGAACGCCAAGGATTGTGGAAATGAATTGTGCCAATGGCAGCAACATTGCCTGTAACAAAACGGGCACGGAAGTGGAAAAGCAGCACCCATAAGAGGGGTCTAAACAAAATCAAAACGGCATAAGGTATGGGGTATTACCAAGATGGATGGATAGCATTCGTGTTTGATAGCGGTGAAAATTGGGCAGACAGATAAGGGAGCGTTACGTGAAGAAGTACATCTCCAACACCGATAGGGGGCACGCACACTTGTTGAGATCATTTAAACCATTGAAGAAGATTGAGGAGAACAGCAAGATCGTACAACAGACGATACAGTACATAGGTAATCAAAAAGTTAGTACGATTACGATAGAAATGCCTAAAAAACTACCTAAATGTAGGTAGTTTTTTCCTATTGTGGAAAGTGAGTAGAATCGTTAAAATAATGAATAATGTAAAACTTTACCAGAAGGAGAGGTTTACAGGTGCTAAAGAATCTCGTGCAGAGCAATGTGAAAATTGTTTTTTCTGTTCTTGGCATCTTGTTCATTCTGGTCTCCTGGATCGTATTTGAAATGTTAAAAGGTTTGCTGCCAGATTTGATAGTAGACATACATACGTGGATGTTTAAACCGATCGAATGGCTGTTTTTTCTAGCACCACCAAATGAGGAAAACAAACTAGCTTCATTAGGCTCTGTACTAGGCTTGTCTATCCTGTATTCCGCCATTTTGGTAGGCATGGTACTCATTATCTTGTTTATCTGCAGCAAGATCAGAGGGAACGACATCGAGTTTCAGATGGAAGTGAAATATTGTGAGAAGGAGTTGGCCAATGCGATCTATAGCCTGGATGGCAGCGGGCAATCAACAGCGATTATCAATGCAAATGCCATCACATTTATGAAGGCATTTGAAATGGAAGTGAAGACGATTTACGGCTTGAAACCGGACGAGCTATGCTGTTATTGGATCGTACCCACGAATAATGACAAGCAGTTTGAAGTGTTTTACTTAACCGAGTTGAAGGATTTCGACACGGTACGAACACTTTTATTGTCTTCAATGCTTCAAGAAGATTGCAGAATTGCCGATAAACAAGTAAAGGGACGTATTCAAAACACCGACATTGAACAATTTGCGATTGTAAAAAACTTTGGCAAGTTCAGGCTCGGATTCGCGGTAGCTGTTTACAAGAATGACACATTTACTCCCGAAAATATGCAGGAGTTCGAGCGGCTAACTACGTATATGTTACTATTGGGATTCGTTACCAAGTTTGTGAATAAGGTCAAAACCTTAAAGAGAGCTAGTTAGGAGTGGGATACGATGAAATTGGCTGAGTTCTTCTCGAAAAGAGGCAACGAAAATGCTGTTTACTCGAAAAATCTCTCTTCCAAGAAGAAGATTCCCAACAGCAAATTTACTCCTGGCTTTGCTAGCTTAAAACAGATTGTTGATGAACATAGTCCGAATGAGCGACATGATGATAAAGCGGTTGGAGGAAAGTAACACTGCCTGTGAGCAGTGTTACTTTTTTGTTTTGGGGCTATTTTGGATAGAGAAGAAGCCACCTGTTGAAGGTGGCTTTAACTTTTCGATATGTCCACGCAATGCTGCTTGCTCTTGCTGTGGGACCAGATCAGGACAGGGACCAGCAGCAACGATAGAACGCCTCCGGCAAGCGAGAGTGTTGCGTAGCTGGAGTTTGCGACAACCATACCAGACAGGGCTCCGCCGGATGCACCAGCCAAGGCAATCAAGACATCAACCGTGCCTTGCGTTTTCGCACGAGTGGCGGGCTGTGTTGCATCTACGATGAGCGCAGTACCACTAATTAAGCCAAAATTCCAGCCCAGTCCGAGCAGCGCAAGAGCGGTAATGAGTAGCGGCATGGAATCTGCTGGCGCAAAAGCAGCAAGCATGCTGGCTGCAAGCAGAATGACTCCGGAGGCATACGCCATTGTGGAGCGCCCGATCTTGTCAACCAGTACACCCGTCAAGAGGGAGGGGAGGTACATCGCGCCGATATGGATACCGATGACGATTCCTACTTCGCCCAGACCATGTCCGTGGTGCTGCATATGTACAGGCGTCATCGTCATAATGGCGACCATGACGATCTGCGTTAAAATCATGACGGTGGCTCCCACGATAAGTCCTCGGTTGTTGCCTGCAAGAGTATGCTCATTCAAGACGGATGGGGAGCTCTGATCTGATTGCTGTGCTTCCGCGATTGCTTTCGAAACGACGAATGGGTCAGGTCGAAGCCATACCAAAAATACGAGACCAGCCAGAATGAAGGCAGCGGCGCCTAGGATAAAAGGACCAGCCAATGCGGGGACACCGATTGACGTAGCAAACCGCCCCATGACTTCCACCAGGTTTGGACCTGCAACTGCCCCGAATGTAGTGGATACCATGGCAATGCTAACAGCAGTAGCTCGTTGTTGAGGCTTTGCCAAGTCTGTTCCTGCATAGCGGGCTTGCAGGTTAGTAGCGGTACCTGCACCGTATAGAATCAAGGAAGCGAACAGAAGGACAACACTATTTGCTACCGCTGCAATTACGACCCCAATCGCGCCTATTCCACCGGCTAAGAATCCGGTTGCGAGTCCGAAACGACGTCCAAAGCGTTGAGAGAGTCGCCCGACCAGCCATGCAGCAACGGCAGAGCCAAGCGTGAGCAATGCGGCAGGAATTCCGGCGAGACTTTCCGATCCGAGCATATCCTGGGCGAGGAGCGCTCCTACAGTGACACCTGCAGCCAGTCCTGCACCACCGAAAATTTGAGAAATGACCACGATCAACAGCGTTCGTTTGTATAGTCTTTGCTGCTTATCTGGAGAGTCGATGTAGCTTTGCAAATCTACGGGTTTGAGTGACATCTGAACCACCTTTCTATGGCGTACAAGCTTTCGTGAAGTTATGAAATTTCTGTCATTACCGCGTGTGGAAATGAATGGAGAAAGCTGCATTCAGTATAGTATTGGGGACGGGTAAACACAAGGATAATCCAGCCTAAAAAGCACTTTGAAAAAGCAAAAACACCGGACTTTTTCTAGCCGGTGTTTTTCGTTCATTTTCCTATCGTAAGCAACAGCTCACGGAGGTTTTCAATCAGAATTTGATTTTCTTCTAGCGTACCTACACTGATCCGGATATGCTCCGGCAACCCCCAAGTGTCCCCATAGCGCAATATAATCCCTCGTGCCAGCAGCTCTTGATAAATAGCACCCGCATTTGGCCCCAATTTTGCCAAAACAAAATTAGACATACTCACGGTATAGGAAATATTCATTTCATCGAACGCGTCATAGAGCTGCTTGCGGCCCTTCGTGTTTTCCGCGAGGGATTTATCATAATGCTCCACATCTCCAAGGGCGGTAATAGCGGCTGTTTGTGCCAACGAATTGACGTTAAACGGCTCTTTTACTTTTAAGATTTTTTGGATCACGAATGGGTGAGCGACGCCAAAACCGACTCGAATACCTGCTAGTGCATAAATTTTGGAGAATGTTTGTAAAACGAGGATGGGGTAACCTTGACGGACAAACTCCATACCGGTTGTGTAATCCTCTGCTGTTGCGTAGTGACTGTAAGCAGCGTCGAGTACCAGGAGCACCCCATCTGGTAATTGATCTAGCAAAACCGCCAAGTCTTGACGAGTCAAGTATGTGCCTGTCGGATTGTTGGGGGAACAAAGGTAGACAAGCTTAGTTCTATCAGTGATCGCTGCCAAAATGGCGGAAACATTGAATGCGTAATCAGCCTCAAGCGGGACTGTTTTGATGGCAGCCCCCATTACATGTGCGCCGAATTCATATTCACGAAAGGTAGGAGAAGGAACAACGATTTCGTCCTCGGGCTCCAAGTAGGTTTCGGAAAGGAGCTTGATCAGTTCGTCACCACCGTTTGTGACAAGCAAGTGCTCCGGGGATAGTTTAAGATGATCGGCCAGATGCTCTTTCAGAGTGGTCGTATTGGCGTCAGGGTAACGATGCAGCTCCGGGAGTGAGCCGAGAATGGCTCGGATGATCTTCGGGGATGGGCCGAGCGGATTTTCATTCGATGCTAATTTTATGACATGGGAAAGTCCGTACATTTTTTTCAATTCCCAAATTGGCATTCCAGGTTGATAGGATTGTATCTTTTCTAATGTTTTTCTTGAGTGGATCGTTGGCAGCTTGCTCATGCTATGGCCTCCCAAACTTCATGGTAGCACCACTGTAAGTGAAATCTACAGCACTGTAACCAGCCAATTCATGAAAGATGAAACGTACCAATTTACGGGAAAGTACACAAATTGGATGGTTCATAAAAGTCAAGATTGGATCATGTAGGAAGGTTCTGCTTGTTCTATAATCAGCCCAGAAACATCACTCATTCAAACAACACGGAAGGATAGTGAGGTGGGAGAAATGTTGATTCAGGGGCAAACGCCGCTTTTTAACGGGCTGAGAAAGCATGCCCAGAAGAATCCAATCCAATTCCATATACCAGGTCATAAGAAGGGGAAAGGGATGGATCCTGAATTTCGATGGTTCATGGGAAAAAATGCACTTTCCATCGATTTGATTAACATTGAACCATTAGATGATTTGCATCAACCAAAAGGAATCATTAAACAAGCGCAGGAATTGGCTGCTGAAGCTTTTGGCGCTGATCACACCATATTTTCTGTTCAAGGTACGAGCGGTGTCATTATGACTATGATTATGGCGGTATGTAATCCTGGTGATAAAATTATCGTGCCACGGAATGTCCACAAATCAATCATGAGTGGAATCGTTCTATCGGGTGCGACACCTATCTTTTTGCATCCAGAAATAGACCCTGTCTTCGGGATCTCGCATGGAATTACACCACAATCGGTGGAGCAAGCATTGGAGCAGCATCCTGACGCGAAGGCTGTTTTAGTCATCAACCCAACCTATTTCGGAATTGCTGGTGACTTGAAGAGTATCGTTCAAATCGCGCATGCAAGAGGAGTGCCTGTCCTCGTAGATGAAGCGCATGGCTCACATGTTCACTTCCATCCAAAGCTTCCGCTGTCAGCGATGCAAGCAGGTGCAGATATGGCTGCAAGCAGCATGCATAAATTAGGAGGCTCTCTGACGCAGAGCTCGTTGTTGAACATTCAGGGAAATCTTGTTTCGATCCAGCGTGTACAAGCTATTTACAGTATGCTCACGACTACGTCCACTTCCTATTTATTGCTCGCTTCGCTGGATGTGGCGAGAAAGCGGTTGGTTACATCCGGGAAAACTCTGCTGGATCAAACGATTCAGCTGGCAAATGAAGCACGGGCACAAATCAATAAAATTGATCATTTGTACTGCATCGGTAGGGAAATTATCGGGACAAATGGAGCGTTTGCTCATGATCCGACCAAGCTGGTCATTTCGGTAAAGGACCTCGGCATTACGGGGTATGATGCTGAAAAATGGCTCCGTGACCGCTATAACATTGAAGTGGAGCTATCTGACCTGTACAACATCGTTTGTATTATCACACCAAGTGATACCAAAGAAGATTTGCAGATTCTTGTCTATGCATTGGAGGAGCTGGCTGCTGGGTCCGAGGACCAAGTAAACAGAGGGGACCGCCCGAAAATGCAGCTGCCCAAAATACCCGTACTCGCTGTCACCCCGCGCGATGCTTTTTACGCACCGACGGAGATGATTCCCGTCGAACAATCCGTGGGAAGAATTATCGCAGAGTTTGTCATGGTATATCCGCCGGGTATTCCGATTTTTATCCCGGGTGAGATCATTTCGGAAGAGAACCTCATCTATACGAAGAAAAACATGGAGGCAGGCCTGCCGGTGCAGGGCTTTGAAGACCCCGCGCTACAGACCATACGCGTCATCAAGGAGTAACCAGACAATAGGAATTGAATGTAAAAGAATAATAATACAAAACTCGCAGCACAAATTGCCGTTGCGTTAAATCGTAGCGAATCATAGGAGGAAAGGCCGCCTTAGGGTGGTCTTTTTCTTGTGCCTACTTATTAGGGGTTCCCTACTGCTTTTCCCCCTTTGATCCGGAAGAGAATGAGTAAAAAAATCGGCAGCAGCAGGAGCACATATCCATACTTGTAATAGGAGTGATTGACCTGCAAAAGTTGTTGATGATTGGAAAACGCGAGTAAAGATATGAAAAGCGTAATCAAACAGACGGGCAAGCTCAGCTTTTTGTAAGTGGTGGAAAGGAGAAAGGCAAGACATTCACAGATGGCGTACAAAAATACCGCTAATCGGATGAAACAGCCTGCTGTCATGGTATACAAACCATAAATGTCCCCTCGGCTTATAAATCCCAATTTTATTTGTCTGACTGTATTTTGCACGGGCCAGTCCAATTTTTCCGAGAGAGGCAACCCAAATACAGCAATGGCACTCATCAGCATCGATGCGCCCAAAAAAACGTTAAATAAAATAAGAAAGGAGAAACCATTGAAATCATGACGCACTCCGACCCTTTTTGTCTGAAGCAGGAGGACCAAGATCAATTCCCCCCACAATGCGACATAGTAAAGCGATCCCTCCAAAGCTGGCCCCCAGCCATTGTCGAGGATCGGTAAAATGCGGGCATATTCTTTTTCTTGCATGAGTGTTAGTCCAACAAGCGGTCCGGTTATCATCGTCATCAAAAAAAAGATGACGGCCATTCTAGCGATGGATTCAATGTTTCTTTGCAAGCCAAACCAGATGAGAAACATGAAGCCCGTTCCAATTGCCCAAAGAGGCGTTTCGGGCAAAAAGGTAATTTTGACAAATTCCTCAAAGCCTCGCAGCGTCGTAACAGAAGCAAATGAAAAATAGGCGATTAAGATCACAGACAAGATCACAACAGTTGCTCTGCCGGCGATCTCAAATGTTCCAGTTAGCAACGAGGTGTTGGGAATCTTGCTTCGCAGAATGCTTAAGAGAAGGACGAATAAGATACCTGCTGGAATGCTGATGAGAGCAGATATCCAGCCGTCTTTGCCAGCCGTATGAATCAGCGGTTTAATCAAGATGACGTGTCCCATTATGGGGAGGCTCAATACATGGATCGAGACCCACTGGAATCTTGAAATCGTGCGGACGTCCAACGATCCCACTCCTTATTTTTCGCCAAGTTGCTCAGCCAGAAGTCCATTTAAGAGGAGCTTGCTCTGAACATTCACCTTTACATCCAGCTGTGAAAATTGTTCTGGCCATTGCTGTTCCCAGACTTTCCATTCTTTTGGATACTTGCGATGCACATATTCATGAAAACCGAAAATGTCCGCTTTGTTCTGTTGCGCGATAGCAACGGCCGAATTGATTTCCTCTTTAATGATATGACTCATTTTCATCTGCAACCATTTATACGTCTCGGTGTCCATAGGAATGGGATGATCGAGACTTCCGATAATTGCCTGTGGATGGACAGTTACCTGGATCTTTAGCTGATTATGTTCGAGAACGGGACGGATTTTTGCTCTGGAATCCAAAACCTCGATTGACCCGTATTGTCCAGGCTTCTTTAGGGGAACGATGACAACCGTGCTTTTTATTTGCCCTGTGACCCACAATAATCCGCGCACCTGCGTTTCATTGATGGAGGAGACAGCCTTTCCGTCTTTGATAATGACTGCCCCCGCTTCTCGACTTTCTTTCAGCGACTTAAATGGATGACTGATTGGTAAATATCCCACCTTTTCTTTGGTCGCGAGCATGCGCATGAGGTCGAGTGAACGGACAGGCGGGTATTTGCCGACAGCTCGACTTGCTATCATTTCTTCATTGATTTGCAGCGGCTGGATGTCGTTCGTATTTCCTTTTGTACGCAGGAGAGATTCTGCTTTCCCTTCTACATAAAGAATCCAGTGGCGTCCGGATAATTCCTGATCGCGAAAAAATAAGTCAAGGGGACCAATGATATCTTTTTTGGCTGCCTCGGTGCCAATGGCTAAGTACTGCATATGATGATAGCTAAGCTTGTACCCCGAGTACTCGATCATATTTCGGGCTGCGTCGAACATGGTATAACCTGTCGATTGGATAATCGTACTTGATGTTCCTCCTGCCTCTGCTTTTCCACTGCTTGGCTTCATGACGTTCACAGTAAGGACATAGCGGCCTTCCTCGTTCAGATCGATCCCGACAGCTGTGACGAATCTCGTTTCCGTGAGCTCGATGTTATTCCAGCATCCACCCAAGAGGAAAGTCAGTAAACCTACCACAACAGCGAGCGTCTTCATGAGCCATCTCCCTTATGCTTCTTCAGCGAGAAAGGGGACCCACCAGAGCTTAGTTTGATTAACCAGAGAGGAAAGCGAATCAAAAAATCCTTCCAATATTGCAGTCTCAAAGGTGCTAAAGGAGCCAGATAGGGTACGCCAAATGAACGGAGATCACACAAATAAATAGCGACCATATAAAAGACGAGAAAATTGCCGTACAGTCCAAGCACCGAAGCGGCAAAAATCGAAACGAATCGCAGAATGACGACCACATCGGAAATGGCAGGGAAAATAAACGAAGTGATGGCCGAAGCGGCAATGACAATAACGGTCGGCGCTCCTACTAACCCTGCACTAACGGCAGCCTCACCAATGACCAAAGCCCCTACAATGCTGACAGCTTGTCCAATGGGACGGGGCATACGTACGCCGGCCTCACGGAGCCATTCATACACGATTGCCATAATAAGCAGCTCGATTGGCAAAGGGAACGGAACACCTTCTCTGGCATTGATAAAACTGAATAACAACGTGGGTGGTACTAAATCTTTGTGGAAATTTTCAAAAGATATATAAAGAGATGGGAGAAATGCTGAGACAAAAAATGCTGCGTAACGAAGCAAGCGTAAAAAGCTGGCATAGAAGGGGCGAGAATAGTAGTCCTCCGGATTCTGGAAAAACTCTTGGAACGTAGCTGGTACCATGAGGGCAACGGGACTGCCATCCACTAAAATAGCAACACGCCCTTCCAAAATTTTGGCTACCAGGATGTCCGGTTTTTCACTGTTGTAGATCGTAGGGAAAATAGAAAACGGTTCGTCTTCGATCCATTGCTCGATATAACCAGAATCCAGGATGGCATCCATTTTAATGACAGATAGGCGCTTTCTCACCTCCTCGATCAATTCTTCCTTCACAATTCCACGGACGTAGGCGAGACATACTCTTGTATTCGATAGTGTACCGATCCAGTAGGTTTCAATTTGGAGATTGGGATTGTGATATCTTTTGCGAATGAGTGAGAGATTTGTGTCAATCGTTTCGATAAAGCCTTCGCGTGGCCCACGAATGACTGCTTCTTTAGAAGGCTCCTCCACACTTCTTTGTCCGAGCGATTTGGCTCCGATAAGAATGCATTGTGTCTGGTTATGAATAAAAAGAACGATATAGCCGCGGGAAAGCTGATCGAGCACTTTTTCAAGTGTGTTTTCCTTCCACGCCATCGAAACATGTAGAACCGAATTCATAATATGATCAACGATGCCTTCGTTTAGATTGCTAATGGTATTCATCAGCGGCCCAATGATATCTCGATCCATTACATCTTGATTCGTCATGCCTTTTAGGAATAGCAAAGAAGCTTGTTGAGATTGATTTGCCCCAAGCCAAAAGGTTCGGACGGCTAGGTCACTTGTGAACCCAAAATGACTGCGAACGGTGGTCACATTTGCCTGAAGGTCTTCCTGCAGGGGAGTTTCTTGGGCTTCTTGCGTCTGTTTTATGTGATGGATGGATAGCTTTCTCCTGAACTTTTTGATCACGTAGCTTCACCTAATCAACCAATTTTGTGGAAGTGCTCTTATCTTACCCACCGATTTCCAATTCCATGCGAGTAGAACAGGACCTTCTTACACATAGAAGGTCCTGTTTATGTCTAAATCGTGTCCAAATTGCTGCGAAATATTGAACATGGCTGGTTGATCCACTTCGTCATTGGCTGGTGACACTCCATCGGTCCGGCTTTAGAGTAAGACTTGTTTCAATAGTACCCCGTGCATGGTGATAGGAGATGAGGACAAGGACATGAAGACGTCCAAGACAGTACGCTGTATGTCATTTTTGTTCATGTTCATCCTGCTGTTCTTGACGACCGGTTGCGCTGATAACTATATCGTGCTCGATCCGAAAGGACCCATTGGTGAACAGCAAAAGGACTTAATGATTTTATCCACGCTTTTAACGTTAATTGTGATTGTTCCTGTACTAATTCTTACTTTTGTCATTGTATGGCGATACCGTGACAGAGAAGGAAGAAAGGCGAAGTACACGCCGAATTGGGAGCACAGCACGAAACTGGAAATCATTTGGTGGGGCATTCCCATCATCATTATTGCGTTAATCGGGATCGTGACTGTTCGGTACACGTATTCTTTGGAGCCATCCAAGCCGTTGGAATCCGAGAAGAAACCGATCACGATTCAAGTGACGAATTTGGATTGGAAGTGGCTGTTCCAATATCCTGAACAAGGCATTGCCACTGTGAACTATGTGCAGTTCCCAGAGGATACGCCAGTACGCTTCGAAGTGACATCTGACGCCCCGATGAATTCATTCTGGATTCCACAGCTTGGCGGTCAGATTTATGCCATGTCCGGGATGTCTATGACTCTTTACCTGCAAGCAGATGAACAGGGTGAGTACATGGGATCTGGTGCGAACTTTACCGGAAAAGAATTTGCGAAGATGTTCTTTACAGCGAATGCGACTTCCCAGGAAGACTTTGATCAATGGGTGAATCAGGTGAAACATACTTCCCCTGAGCTGACGCTGGATGGTTATAAAGAGCTAACCAAACAAGGAACATCGGACGTACGTTATTTCTCCGCTTTCCCTGAAGGTTTGTACGAGATGACTGTGACCAAGTATGCTGCTTCACACAATCATGGCTTATCTACGAGAGTGCAACCGCCAGCGCGGGTGAAAGAATAGTCGGTTGAAATTAAAAGAGGGAGGAGAGGGACAACGATGTGGGAGAGTGTGAAAGAATTCGCCTCTGAATTTTTCGTAACAGGCGATCCACTTATTTACGGTGCGGACGTCAGCATTGTGCTCAGTATCATCGCAATCGTATCGGTGCTGACTTACTTTAAAAAATGGGGATGGCTCTGGCGTGAGTGGCTGACAACTGTCGATCACAAGAAGATCGGTATCATGTACATTCTCGCTTCCGTTCTCATGCTGTTTCGAGGAGGGGTAGATGCTCTCCTGATGCGGGCTCAGCTCGTTATGCCTGAGATGCAGTTTTTGAGTGGGGATCACTACAACCAGATTTTTACGACGCACGGCGTTATCATGATTCTGTTTATGGCGATGCCGCTCATGTTTGGTTTGTTCAATGTCATCGTGCCGCTGCAGCTCGGTGCACGTGACGTAGCTTTTCCGTTTCTGAATGCGCTCAGCTTCTGGCTGTTTTTCTCAGGGGCGATGCTGTTTAACTTGTCCTTCGTTATTGGAGGATCACCGGATGCCGGATGGCTGGCTTACCCGCCGTATTCGGAGCTAGCCTTTAACCCGGGACCGGGTCAGGATTTCTACATTTGGGGGATTCAGATCTCAGGTATCGGTAGTTTGATGACCGGAATTAACTTTATCGTCACGATCTTGAAAGTACGGGCTCCTGGTATGACTCTGATGAAAATGCCGATGTTCTCCTGGTCGGTTTTGTCGAGCTGTATCGCGATTGTTTTCGCATTCCCAATCTTGACTGTGACATTGGCTCTGTTGTTTATTGACCGCTATTTGGGTGGACATTTCTTCACCTTGGATGGCGGCGGTAATCCGATGATGTACATCAATTTGATTTGGATGTGGGGTCACCCGGAAGTTTATATTATCGTTCTGCCAGCATTCGGGATCTTCTCCGAAATCGTTGCGACGTTCTCACGTAAAAAGCTGTTTGGTTACAAATCGATGGTATTCGCGATGATTATCATTAGCGTTCTCTCGTTCCTCGTATGGGCGCACCATTTCTTCACAATGGGCTCCGGGGCGGACGTCAATGCGTTCTTCGCCGTCACGACAATGTTGATTGCGATACCGACGGGTGTGAAAGTGTTTAACTGGCTGTTTACGATGTTCCGAGGAAAAATCACGTTTGAAACGCCGATGCTGTGGATGGTCGGGATTATCCCGAACTTCGTCATCGGAGGGATGACGGGTGTTCTGCTATCTGTAGCACCTGCTGACTTTCAGTATCACAATAGCTATTTCCTCGTTGCGCACTTCCATCAGGTAATCATTGCGGGGGTTGTGTTTGGATTCTTCGCTGGTTTGTACTACTGGTGGCCGAAGATTTTTGGCTTCAAGCTGAATGAGCGTATTGGTCGTTGGGCTTTCTGGCTGTGGAACATCGGGTTCTACCTGTGCTTCATGCCGCAATACGCATTGGGCTTGATGGGAATGACACGTCGCATTTACACGTACGGCTGGGACAAAGGCTGGTTCGAAATGAACCTGGTATCGACAATTGGTGCCGTGATCATGGGTGCTGCCTTCCTTGTTCAAATTTGGGATATTGCGCACAGCATCAAGCACATGAAGAAAGATACAACAGGCGACCCATGGAATGCGCGTACGTTGGAGTGGTCGATTCCTTCTCCAGCTCCGTTCTATAACTTTGCCGTAATGCCGCAGGTCACTTCTCAAGATGATTGGCATGAAAGAAAGCTGCGCATCGAGCAAGGCTTGGAAAAGCCGGCAAAAGTAGAGCTGGAACCGATTCATATGCCGAAAAACTCCGGTATTCCGATTGTGATGTCTATGTTCTGGTTCTTTGTTGGATTCGGTTTGATCTTTGACTGGCTATGGATGGCTGTACCAGGGTTTATCGGTGTGATCGCATGTATGGTTGTTCACTCGTTTAACTACGACACAGACTATTACGTCACGGTAGAAGAAATTAAACGTACAGAGGCTGCAGCAGGGAGGGTGATTTCGTAATGGCTAATGTGAATGCAGGACATCATGATCATCATCCAGACCAAGAGGAATTGCGCACGTTTGCCTTTTGGATCTACCTCATGACGGATGTCATCTTGTTTGCGACCTTGTTTGCGACTTATATCGTACTGCAAGGGAACACGGATGGTGGACCAGGTCCAAAAGATCTTTTTCAGATGAATGGTATTTACGCGAGTACGTTTATTTTGCTGACCAGTAGCTTTACAAGCGGTCTTGCAATTCTCGCTATGAATAAGGGTAATCGTCTTGCTTTGATGAACTGGCTGGGAGTAACCGTATTTCTGGGAGCATCCTTCTTGTTCCTGGAAATTAACGAGTTCATGCACTTGGTAAGTGAAGGCGCAACGATTGGTACGAGTGCATTCCTGTCTGCCTTTTACACATTGGTAGGAACGCATGGCTTGCACGTGGCGCTCGGTATTGGGTGGATGATCATCGTCATCATGCAAATCGCGAAGCGCGGTATTACGCCAGTGACCAAGCGAAAAGTCAACATCATCAGCTTGTTCTGGCACTTCCTTGATGTTGTTTGGATTTTCGTGTTCACCATCGTGTATGTGATGGGGGTGAATTAATTGAGCAAGCAATCTGTACATGGAACGGCAGAACAGCACGGTGGTCATGGCTCGCTGAAATCGTATGTGATCGGTTTCGTCTTGTCGCTTGTATTCACGATCATTCCCATTCTGGCGCTAGAGAACGGTTGGTTGGATAGCGATAAGAGACTCATCATCTATTTAGTAGCGGCTCTGTTCCAGTTTATTGTCCAGTTATTCTTCTTCATGCATTTGAAAGAAGAGGATAAACCGCGTTACAACTTGATGTCGCTCTTACTCGGGCTCTTCATCGTATTCCTCATTGTGATCGGTTCCATCTGGATCATGATGTACAACATGGTTGCCCTATAAGGACCAAATACAATCGGGGGTACCACTCTCACAATGGCTTCGTCCTGCGTGCTAAATAACATTGGGGACTGGCAGCTAGACCAAAAAATGACTCGCACGAAAGACCGGCCACTTGCTTGCGGACGACTGAAATCTCGGGGCGTACTACTGTACGCCCTGATTCTCGGTCTTGCGGGAGAGCAGGTGCTATTTTATAAAGTCAACGCGTTGGTGGGGTGGCTCGGATTATTCGGGATGTTTGTATACGTAGTGTTTTTGGGTGCATGGTAATGGATTCAGCAGGCCGTCCCTTTTTGTAAGGAAAAGTTATTCCCGTAGGAAAGGTAGGGAGTTTTCGTGAAAGCCATCAAGTATCTCATGATAGGTTCGCTGCTCTTGGTAGCAACTGCATGCAGCAGTGGCACCACAGAAGAAGAGACAGCAGTTGCAGATGCAGATAAAAGTGCAATGAAGCTATACAAAAATAATTGCATGAGCTGCCATGGTAACGATTTATCCGGTAGGGTGGGTCCAAGCTTGCAGCAAGTTGGCTCGAAAATGACGGAGGAACAACTCGTTGAAATAATTACGGTCGGCGCAAATGGAATGCCTGGTTATGAAAAAGTGCTTAGCGCAGAGGAAATCGGTCAGTTAGCGAAGTGGCTCTCTGAGAAAAAGGAATAGGAGAGGGGCGTTACAGTGAAAAAAGCAGCATGGTTGGTCTTGCTGAGTATCATGATGGTTCTGGTAACCGCGTGTGGTCCTGCAAGATATGATTACAACTATCCGGTTAATGAATTTGCTTATACGGACCAGGAAGGGAAGCCTTTTTCATCGAAAGATCTGGAAAATAAGGTATGGGTTGCTAACTTTGTCTTTACGTATTGTGGAACCGTTTGTCCTACGATGACAGCAAACATGGCTGAATTGCAGAAAAAAGCAAAAGAAGCTGGCGTTGATGTGGAGTTTGTTTCCTTCTCGGTTGATCCAGAAAGAGATACGCCAGAGGCGTTAAAGTCATATTTGGGTAAATTCAATGCTGACTTCTCCAATTGGCATGCATTGACTGGCTATGGATTTGATGAGATCAAAACGTTTATTCTCAAGTCATTCAAGACTCCGATTGAAAAGGACTCTAATTCCGATCAAATCATCCACGATACGTTTTTATACTTGGTCGATCAAAAAGGAACAGTGGTTAACCGTTATGAAGGAATGACGGACGTGCCTTATGATCAAATTATCGAGGATATAAAATCGTTGCAGGAGTAGGGGAGCTAGTCGGGTACACCGAATAATAGGTAAGCAAGACAGATGCTCTATTTGGGAGGGGATGTAACATGTCAATTCAGCAACATAACGTACGAGTAGCAGTTGTTCAAGCTGCTTCGGTCATAATGGATCGTGATGGAAGTACGGAAAAGGCGGTTTCACTGACATTGGAAGCAGGTGAAAAAGGAGCGAAAATCGTTGTTTTTCCCGAAGCTTTTATCCCTGCGTACCCGAGAGGCCTTACTTTTGGAGCAAAAGTGGGCAGTCGTACCCCAGAAGGGCGTAAAGACTGGTTCCGTTATTGGGACAATTCGATTGTCGTCCCGAGCGAAGAGACAGAGAAGCTCGGGGAGGCAGCCCGCAAGGCTGGCGTGTATATCGTCATTGGCGTGATTGAAAGGGACAATGAAAATAGTGGTGGCACCCTATATTGCTCCGTCTTGTTTTTTGGACCAGATGGTGCGCTGCTCGGCGTGCATCGCAAGCTGAAGCCGACTGCATCCGAACGGTTGATTTGGGGCGAAGGCGACGGAAGCACATTGCCGGTATTTGATACTCCATATGGCAAGCTTGGTGCCTTGATTTGCTGGGAGAATTACATGCCGTTGGCAAGAGCAGCAATGTATGCAAAAGGTGTTCAAATCTATATCGCGCCTACGGCTGATGCGAGAGATGCATGGCAAGCTACTATTCGGCATATCGCATTGGAAGGCAGATGCTTCGTTTTATCCTGCAATCAGTACGTGACCAAAGATATGTATCCGACTGATTTGGCCTGCTACGACGATTTGGTATCTTCACCAGACGAGATGAGCAGAGGTGGAAGTGCCATTGTTGGTCCATTAGGTGACTATATCGTCGAGCCTGTTTTTGGCCGAGAGGAAATTCTCTATGCGGATCTGGATATTCGGGATATCGCTTTGAGTCAATTCGATTTTGATGTCGTCGGACATTACTCGCGGCCCGATGTTTTTCAGCTTCTGGTGAATGAAGAGAAGCAAGAGAATGTGAAGTGGGTTAAATAGTAAAAGACCTCCATTGCTTGATAAAAGCGGTGGAGGTCTTTTTTGTAGTTGCTGTCGTGGGGGGAAGAAGCGCATTTCCAGTCTACGCTTCAACCTACGCCCCGCAAGGGGGGGAGACTGTCCGCTCAGGAAAAAATGGCGGGAGCGCTTCAAACGTGGAAATTTCGAGGAAGTTTTTCATAGGTGAAGCTGAAATTCCCCGCCATTTTTTCCTGAGCTGGGATGGGCTCCAGAGGCGCTTGGACTGGAAATGCGCTTCTTCCTACGTAGCTATGGCAAACACTTGCAGGTGAATCCAAGTAGAAAAATACTGAACCCAAGCGTCCTGTCCTAACATGCAAAACTGTTTAAAAGCCTGAAACAAACAAAAGCTGTACGAAAGTCCTGTCACATGTTTGGAAGGAGACCGCCCGAACGTAGAGAGGATACAGGCGACTGGAAAACATGTGGCAGGGCTTCCCCCGAACACATTCGTTGGTCGACAACTATTACAAAACAGCACTTAACGCAGCTGCAAATTTAGCAACACCCAACGTGATTTCCTCTTCTTTTGGCCGCGCAAATGTAAAGCGGATATAGCCGGAATCTGAACCATACACACTGCCAGGCACGAAAACGACGCCTCTGCGCATGGCTTCTTCAAACAACAGGTTATCATTCACATCCGGGATAATTTTACACCACAAGTGTAAACCACCTTGAGGGACAGTAAAGGATATTTCGTTTGGCAGTTCCTTTTGCAATGCTTCCACAAGCAAATCTCGTCTGTAAAGTAAATGCATGCGTAATCGCTCTAAGTGCGGCAGGAATTTATCGGAATGTAAAAACTGGGCCGCAATTTTTTGGGGAACGACACTCAAGCCAAAATCCATCTGCTGACGGGCATCTGCTAAACGCTCGACAACAGAATGCGGCGCCACCATCCAACCGACTCGTAAACCGGATGCTGCAATTTTGGAAAAGGAACCAATGTAGAGAACGGAACCAAGCTGATCCAACGATTTGAGCGGTAATGGAGGCTTGCCGTCATAGGAAGTGAGACTGAATGGATCGTCCTCCACAATCGGAAGCCCTAGCTCGCTAGCTACATCCAACAGCTGCGCGCGCCGTGCTGGATCAAGACAAATGCCAGTTGGGTTTTGAAAAGTAGGGTTGATAAAGATCATCTTGATCCGATGCTTTTTATATAAGGCCCGTATATCTTCCGGATCGATTCCGTCATTGCTGACAGGCAGGCGGAAGAGACGAAGTCCAGCGGATTGAAACATGGGCAATGAATAGCAATAAGAAGGGTCTTCGATGGCAACCGCATCGCCGGGCGCAAGCAGACATTGTGTGATCAAATGCAGTGACTGCTGTGAACCTGACGTAATGAGAATGGAAGAGTCAGTTGTTTGGACATTACGATATCGGGCCAAATACGAGACCAACTCTTCACGCAATGGCGTAAAGCCTTGAGGATTGTCATATCCCAGATATTCTGTGAAGGGGTTTTCCTTCATCAGAGTACTGATTTCCTTGCCTGGTGAGAGCTGGGAAGACAATTCTCCACTGGCAAAATCGATGAGGCTGCTGTCTTTTTGCAAGGCCTCTCTGATCCGGCGCAGATAGGACAAATTGGGGAGAAATTGACCACCTTCTACATATCGATGCCAGTTGGGTGTATGCTTTGGAGTGGCCTCCCATTTATTTTTACACACACGAGTACCGCTTCCTGTTCTGCTCTCGATGATGCCCAATGCCCGAAGTTCCTCGTACGCTAAAATAACAGTGCTTCGGTTTACTCCTAACTGCTCAGCTAATTTTCTCTCAGAGGGGAGCAGGCTCCCAGGAGGAAACTCTCCATATGAAATTCTGCGTTCAATCTCATCAGCTATTTGGTGGTACAGCGTTTGACTGCTAGACCGATCAGGCTTCCAAATGATAATCACAACCTTGCACATATTCATTGTTTGTTATATGGGGTAAACAATTTCATCATATCATTGTTAGGAAAAGTACATGTGACAAAAGCGTTCCAAACTGTTGAACATGGATGGGTAAAATAATCATAAATTGGATGGTTCCCTTTCTATAGTAAAAGGATATAAAGAAAGGTTAGGTGTGATCTAGTAAGATTAGGTTTCCATGTTGGGGTGATGAATACTCGTGATAATAGAAAAGAGCCACGTTCTTTCGGGAGCGTGGCTCTTTTGTCTTCGATTCATCGTCTTAGATATGCGAGGGGATGACAAATGTCGGATTATTTTGATTCAAAATATCTTCCATGCGCTGTCGTACCGTCTCTTTATAAGAAGGATCAGGCATGATGTAAAAGCGATTGCTTCTAATCGCCAGGAAGGTGAGGTCAGCTACTTCCTGCGGAGAGATTCCTTGCTCGACGCCTGAGCGGATGAATTGGTCAATGGCGGTGCTTATAGGTGATGGGTCTGCGATATCTCCTGGCTTACTGTATTCGGCAGGTCGATTGCGATGAGCGTCACATATTTGCGTTCGTACAAAGCCGGGACATAAGACGGAAACACCGATTTTGGATTGGATTGTTTTCAATTCGTGATAGAGGGATTCTGTCAGGCTGACTAACGCGTGCTTACTAGCGCGATAAATGCTGTTACCTGGTCCAGATTCAAGACCAGCGCGAGAAGCGGTGTTCACGATGTGGCATTCTGTCCCTTGTTGTAGCATCAACGGTACAAAAATACGTGAAGCGTGAATGGCACCCCACAAGTTCACATTCATGACCCATTGCCAATCGGCCAGGGTGCTTTGCCAGATTGTCGTACCTGCGCCAACCCCCGCATTGTTGAATAACAGGTGCACAGCACCGAACGTGTCCATTGTTTTTTGTGCCAGCGTCTGGATATCACTTTCTTTGCCGACGTCGGTTATGACTGTGAGGATGTTTGCACCAGCCGCTGTTAATTCCTGCTCCGCTTTTTGGAGTGCGGCTACCTCCACATCAGCAAGAACAACCTTCATCTGTTCCTCTGCACAGCGTGTTGCCAATGCCCGACCGATTCCACTGGCTGCTCCGGTAATGACTGCTACTTTGTTTGTAAAATGATTCACAACGCACCTCCGAAAGAGATTTTTATAAACGTTTTTATTAATTGTTATGATTATAGTAGATATTTTAACGTATTGTCTATAAAAAATTCGTTGGTTTAGTGTATATGGTGTGCGAATGATTGTTTCAAAAAAAATGCACCCGGTTAAGGGTGCATTTTGATTATTGTACTTTATAAGACTGCAAAATTTCTTGCGCGAGCGGTTTCCATTCTTCCATTTGTTGCTCCGTGCAGTTGAAGGTAGTCATCAGCATTTTGCCATCGAGTTCTGTAAAGAAAATGAGATTGTAAATTTTCGTATCGACGCCAGGAGTCAGCAGTTCGAATACACCAACGTTTTTCCCGTTAATTTGGAGTACCTCGTCTCTATACCAGGTAGCATCTGGGTACATACCGGAAAAAGCTTGTTTCATTGGGTCTTTCATGTCTTTGATGATGCTGTCTTGTACTGGTGTTTCCGTATGGTTAAAGGCGATGTTAATAGAGCCCTTTTCATCGGTATAAATCAAGGATGGGCGATTTTCCATCGGGTATTTTACTTTCGCCATCTCTTCAGTCATGATCGTAAAGCCTTTTGGAATCAGGATTTCTACTTTGTCGTTAAGAACCTTTTTCGCTTCGAGCTTGTCGTTCGTCGGAGCTGTTGGTGCTGGTGTAGCCGAATCAGTTTTTGGCGCTTCTGTCGTTTTTGCGGCCTCTGTCGTTTTTGCGGCCTCTGTTGTTTGTGCTGCATTTTGTTCAGCTGGCTTGGTTTCAGCAGGTTTGTTCGAACAAGCAGAAACAGCCAACATGGAGAGCAGCAAAGCTACGGATACTAGTTTTTTCATCTGAATTGATCCACCTTTTTATACAAAATTGGAAAAGTACGGAATTTCATTTCCGATTCTATCATGGTGTGTATAATACTGGAAATAGATGAGGTTAATTATGAATATTCAAACAAAAGTTATGCTAGCTTACATGCTCAAAGGTCTTAGGACAAAATACACCCATATATTTCGTGTGAAAATGGGTGTATTTTCCTATTTTTTGTACTATCTGTTTCGTATCTTTTCACTCAAATAGCGAACAGCAAATCGGACAAATGCGAAGTTAAATCCCATATAGACGCCAAAATTGTTTAGCTGTGCAACATGCCCGAGCATAACAAAACGATTGAAGCGGGCCTTTTGTCCTTTTGGCACTTGCAGTCTGCCATTAATGCGCAAGGTGCTCCAGCCCCACAGATGGTTGAAGCAGTAATGAAGTGCCTCAGACGACAGATCTACATCACATTCGAGGGGATCGCATGGGAATTCGACTAGCCCGTCTGCCAGAGAGAAGCGAAACGTTTTTTGATAGTCGGATAAATAAAAGGTGACGGGCTTTACGATTGTGAGAAACAGCGAATGATTATCTTCCCGAATTTGTTTCTTGAAGTCCAAGCCAGCGCGGTTGAGCTCGTCCAATTCGATTTTGACCGAAGTAAGAAGAGTAGGAGATGAAGACATATTCTCATAGTCAAGCGAGTAGAGGGAGAGCGCTTTGCTGGGATCGTGATCAGCATGCGGGGTCCACGTATCGCCAGGGTATAAAATAATCGGCTCGGCTTCCGTTTCTTCCTGCAGTAAGCGATACACTTTGTCTACTCGATTGATCGCATCATTCATGTAATAGTTTTCGTCGTGACAAAACCAGGCGAAGCTGGCGAAGGGAATCACATAGAGGGGGTGAAGGACTTCCACCTGTTTTTTCACCCGGGCTAGCTTTTCCATGGCTCGTTTTTTGCGGAGCAGATAGTCTTCCTTGTTCCCCGCCCAGCCCGCATACGAGAATTGCGTCCATAATAGATCGATGTCGCCGACACGGTCAAGGATATCCTTCGCTTCTTGGGTGGTGCTGACCTCGCAATCGTTCAGATTCAGGATGGTCATGTCAGGTGTCCTGATACATAGCCAGGAATCACCTACAGGAAAAGGTCGACACAAGACAGATACATCGTCGGACAGCGAATGCCATTTGTCCGGGGAGAGCTCAATGACTTGCTGAAAGCCAAAAGCACGGCACCATTCGACTACTTTTTTATCTTCTGACTGTTGATAGAGGATTGTGATCCGGTTGCGATACTCCTCGGGTATTTGACGCAGACTCTGTGGATGAAAATGATCGGGATGCTCATGAGAAAACCAAATATGCGTAATCTCGACAAAATCCTCAGGCGTGAAGCGGGTTTTGGTAGCGATTTGCTAAAAGGGATGATCCTGCTGGGGAGGAAAGTGTTACAGGAATTTGAAAAAAATATTTTGTAAGGGATTTGTGTCACAAGCTGTGCATGAGGAGGATCGTAACAAGTGAACAGCAATCAACGAATCGAAAGGATGAACCGATATGAAAAAGCAAGCCCTTGTTACTGTTAGCATGGCAGCACTTCTTCTCTCCGCGGTGTCCCCGTTGGGGATGGCGCAAACACAAACACAAACCAACATGGTAGTCGCTGCGAACAAAGCCCAAGCGATTACTTTAGATCAGCTCGTCAAAGAAATGGACAAAAAGCAGCCTGTCTCCATGTACATAGAATCGACACATACATCGAAGTTCAAGCAAGGTACCAAGACCGAAAAGGCAAAAACATGGGATAACACGATGAAAGGGGAGTGGAGAGAGGAAATCTCAGACGGGAAAAGAGTCCAGCATGCTGTAGGGAAGGCAGGACAGGTGGCTGCGTATCAAGAAGGCGGCAGCGGATTTGTCCACTCCGCAACGATTGGTGCATACGATAATGAAATCAACAAGACGAAGCGGGAGCTGCAACGATTGAAAGTAGCATTGCCGGATTCCAAGGTGGCAATCACCGTGAAGGAAGCACAGCTGTTGGATCGAGCGGTTTATCACGTCGCCAAAAAAGAAGATGCGAAGATAGATGGCAAGTCTCACAACTACCAGGATGACCTGTGGATTGACAAAGAAACAGGGCTGCTACTCAAACGCACATTCACCCACAATCAAGCACAAGCATTTTCGTACACTGTAGACAAGGTGGATTTCCAACCAGTATTTGATGAGAAAATATTCGAAGTAAGCATTCCAGCGGGTGTAGAGCAGCGCAAGTTTTCTCCTGAGGTGGAAAAGGTAATTGCCGAGGTGACGAAGCTGTTCCCAGATACTGCACAGTTTTCCGATTACGATGATTATGGCGTCGAAGGTGACTGGCAGCAACTGAAAATGTTCGAAACGCAAAAACGGGTGTACAGTCCCACTCCTCGCGCAGAGGCATTCGTCGTCATGGATACCCGTACAAACGAATTGAGTAAAGTATTGATTCAAAATCCAGATTGGGTATCGAAAAAGCTTCCTGCTGAGAAGCTGGCAAAAGAAAAAGCAGCCGAATTTCTGAAACAGCTGGTGGGCGATCAGGCTAGCCAGTATAAAGTAGACGCAAAGATCGAGCAGGGCGGTGGCGGCGGCATATACGAAGACTATGAGTATGGCTTTGTGACAGCAGACGTGACGTTCCGTCCAGCCAATGGCAAGGGGATCAAGATTTCTGTGGATCAAGCGGGGCGTATCGTGGGCTTTCAGTATACGGAATAAGACTTAGTATCAACTTGACAGCTGTCGTTTGTGCGATGGCTGTTTTTATGTTTTCTATGCAACAAAGTCGCCATTGCTGGCGACTTTGTCATGTTGAGTGAATAGCCGTTTTTTACCAAATAAAACGTACGATTTCTTCCTTCGCTTGTCTCGTTTTCGCACGGGGCTCATTTTTTCGGTAGCCGAAAGCGACCATGCACGCTACGCCGAAACGCTCTCTGTCGAGGAGTCCCTCCGCTACGAGGATATCCTCGACCTTTTCTTTCACAAAGCCTTCAATCGGGCAGGAATCGATGCCGATCATAGCAGCCGACGTCATCATATTGCCAAGTGCGATGTACGTCTGTCTGGATGCCCATTCGAACATGACTCGCTCGTCGTCAAACAAGGCGAAATCGTTTTTCAGGAAGTGATCGTAAGCAGCTCCTTTTTGCTGTACGACGTTTTCCGGCAAGTCTTGCGTGTTTTTCATTATATGTTGCACATAATCGGAATCAGCGGCCATTTCTTGTTTGGTTCGCGCCAGTACGATTACGAAGTGGCTTGCGGTCGGCAGTTGTTTTTGCGCTCCCCATACTACTGGTAACAGCTTCTCTCTAACAGCTGGATCTTGCACCACGAGGAAGTTCCATGGTTCAAAACCAAAGGAGCTGGGCGACAGGCGTGCCGTCTCCATTATAAAAGCAAAGTCTTCATCGGCAATTTTTTTATTCACATCAAACTCTTTGCACGCATGTCTGAATTGATAGGCTTCGATAATTTGTTCTTTTCGCATGATGTCATCCTTCTTTCGAATATAGTTAGGAAACAGTTGGTAGAAAGCGGGCGATTTCCTCGATGAGGGTCTCTCCCTGTTCCCACGGCACTAAATGTCCGGAGTTGATATCGCAATTGCGATTGAGTAGCCAACGACTATGGATGAGACTGTCCAGCTTCAGTCTTTTTTCACTAGGATCGACGGTTTTACCCGAACTTGTTTTTCCATGACCTACCTCCTTTAAAAGTGTTTTACAAAACTGAGCATACCGAATACACTAAAGAAAAGTAAGTACGCACTTTTTCGGTTAATACTTACGAAAAGGGAAGTGAGTGGGATGAAGAGGCCATCGATGATGTACCTATTAAATGGCAAGGAATATCCTTGCCCGATCGAGCTTGCCGTCTCGGTTTTTGCGGGAAGATGGAAGGTCTCGATCATTTGTCAGCTGCTCAGAGGGAAGAAAAGATACGGAGAGCTAAAGAAAAATATCATCGGTGTGAATCATAAAATGCTGGCAGAACAATTGCGGGAGCTGGAAGAAGCAGGAATCGTCAAGCGTGAGGTATACCCCGTCGTTCCGCCAAAAGTCGAGTACGAGCTGACGGAGCTGGGGCAAGGCTTGGGACCTGTCATTGAGCATTTGCGAGAATGGGGAACGCATTTTCAAACAAAGGCACCTGAAGAGTCTCGATCTACTGGTCACGGCTCATGAATACCGCCACCTGAAAGGGTGGATTTTTTTTGTAACCTCCCTGTGGTTTTTCCGACTATTACATAGGACAAAAAACAAACACAAAATTCCTCGGGAGGGAACAACTGTGAAACATACGAAGAAATTGGCAAGTACGTTATTGATGGCAAGCCTGCTTACGACAACGCCTCTATGGGGGCAAACCCCAACGATGACTGCACAAGCAGCGACTGATCAAGGTCAAGAAGTGAAGCTGTCACCAGCAGCAGAAAAAACACTCCAGACGCTCTACACCATCCAGCCTGAATTGAAGAGCATGGATAAAATGATCTACGGACCGAAAAATGGAGTGTACGAGCTGAGGTTTGACACAGTAGTGGCTCCAGACAAAATGCAGCTGTATGCCAGTGTGAACCTCGATGCAACGACAGGCGCACTGCATAGCTACGAAAACGAACAGGAAATGCAGAAGCAAAACAATAAGCCAACGGAAGAGGTTGCCAAACAAAAATCAGCCGCATTTTTGCAAAAGCTGTTGGGTGACGATTTCAAAAAGTACAAAGCCACCCAGACAACAAAGGGTGAGTGGGATGCGGTCACATACACGCGCCACGAACATGGTGTACCTGTTTTCACAGATCGTTATGTCGTTGGCGTCAACAGTACGAGTGTCATGTACGTGAATACGTTCGAAGGTGCTCCGCTTCGAGCAGCATCTTCCCTGTTTGCCAAGCCGGGAAAGGTATTGTCCCAAGAAGAGGTTACGGGGAAGGTTGCATCGCTTATGGAGCTCACCTATTCGGCGCATAAAAAAGAGACAGGAAAGCCGGCATTGAAATACTCGCTGGAATCGACAGGATACTTGAATGCCGTGACAGGGGAAGAAATCGAGAGTGCTTCTTCCCATAAAACTCGCTACTCTGACGCAATAGCGGTCAAGCCAGGCGGAAAGAGGTTCACAGCCAGCAATGCCGATGAAGCTGCGAAGGTGCTGACAGAGGAGTTCCAAATCAAGATGGATGGAGTCAAGTTAGAGACGGATACGCATACCCCAGCGGAAATGAAAGGGGAAGGGGAAACGATTTACAAGTCCAAGGGAAGAGGCGTCAGTATCACGGTCTATACAAATAATAACGAAGTGACCGGCTTCCAAGTCCGCGGAAAAGCCGAGAGCGCCAGCGCTACACAGCATGGCAACAAACCGGCAAACGCCCAGCTTTCATACGAGCAAGCCAAGGAAAAGGCGGTTCAGTTTTTGCAGCCGTACCTCGACCCTAGTGTGAAAGAGTTGAAGATCGATCAGAACAAGATTATGATGCCTTCTGCTACGGCATACAGCTTCAGCTTTTACGCTCTGCATGACGGTGTGGTTGTGACAGACCAGCAATACCTCGTCAACGTAGACGGACAGACCGGGGAAATCGTGAATTTCATGGACTATTTTACGAAGCCATCTGCTCCTTTCCCGGACAAAAAAATCGCCATCTCCAAAGAAGCAGCCGCAAAGCAGTTTTTGAAAGACCGTCCTGCTGTGCTGGGCTACATGTTCCCTGTTCAGAACGAAAAGGTACAAGCAAAGCCGACTCTGGTTTATTCCATCGACACGGTGTCTTACTTCTTGCTTGATGCGGTAACAGGAGAGTCATTCAAATAATCATATTCGATCCCGCTTCCCATCATGAGGGGCGGGATTCCATCATGTAGACATGTCAATCGCGACAAGAGGAGGAAGCAGCCTTGGATGCTCGAGAAGAGCGAGATCAGCAAGACATATCGGGGATATACAGGATGTATTCCAAAGAAGTCTATCAATATCTCTATCATTTTATCGGAAGTCGAGAAGCAGCAGAGGATTTGACCCAAGAGGTGTTTGTTCGCGTCATTAAATCACTGCACAGGTTCGAGGAGCGCTCGAGCATGCGTACCTGGATTTTACATATTGCCAAGCATGTCGCCATTGATGAATACAGAAAGAAACGGCTGCAAACAATTTTTGCCGGAACATTATTGAAGCTGTTGCCCAGCACAGAGGGTTTGCCGGAAAAAGAGCTGCAGGACAAAGAAGAACGCACTCATTTTGAAAAAGCGCTGCTGCAATTGAAGCCGAAATATCGAAATGTCATTGTATTGCGGGGAATCAGGGAATATACCGTGAAGGAAACGGCGGAAATTCTCGGTTGCACCGAGGCCAAGGTCAAGGTGGATTTTCACCGTGCGATGAAGATGGTAAAAGAAACGGCGTTGCACAACTATGAAAAGGGGGATGTCGTACATGAAATTTCCTAGCGATGAAGAAGTGTTACAGGAATTTCGAAACAGACCGGATGCAGTCCCCCACAGCGAGTTTTTGCACACATTGGAAAGAAAACTGATCGAGGTCGATGAAAAACATCGCAGCAGAGGCAAAATCCGTCGCACGACAGTCCGATTGGGAGTATCCGCTGCGGTTCTGCTCGCGGTCTTTTTGCTTGCGCCGATTTTTACACGTATCATTACCAATCCGGATTCCATCATGACGACTCAGCCAGAAGCACCGCTCGTATTAAAGGGACAGGAGCTAAAGCTTGGGGACGTATCACTCGCAGCCAAACAAACCTTGGAAAAGCTGTTCAATCTCGTCCCAGAACTTAAGACGATAGAGGCAGAAGTTATTGGAAAAGAAGATGGGGTCTATGAGATTATTTTTTATCAAGTGGAGCAAGGAAAAGAACGACGGTACGCGTCTGTCGAGATGATGGCCGCTACGGGGAAAATTAGCAGCTACGATAATGAGATGGCGATAAATGAGGAAGCCCCTCCGCCTACAGAAACGCAAGCGAAGCAAATGTCCGCTGCCTTTTTACAAGTGCTGTTAGGAGACGAATTCAAGCAATACCAAGCGAGTCAAACTAGTGGCAACGAATGGGATGCCGTTACCTATATGCGCTATGAAAATGGGTTACCTGTTTTCTCGGACCGCTACGTTGTTGGCGTCAACAGTAAGGGTGTCACCTATGTAAATACGTTTGAAGGTGCGCCACTTGAAATATCGTCGGAGTCATTTGCCGAACCGGATTCGGTATTGTCCGAAGAAGAGGTCGCAGAGAAAGTCGCGTCACTCATGGAGCTTACCTATTCCGCAAGCGCAAGCCATACTGGACAGCCATCATTGGAGTACTCTCTTCAAACAACTGGATATTTGAATGCCGTGACAGGAGAAGAAGTCTGGGGGGAATCGTCGCATAAGAACCGATACTCTGATCCAATCCCAGTCACGCCAGGAGGCAAGAAGGTCACTGTTCAAACGGAGACGGAAGTGGCGAAGGCTTTGGTAGATCAGTTTCAGATGAAGCTGGACGGATTTAACCTTACCGTAGATGATCGTACCTCAAAAGAGATGAAGGGGGAGCAGAATACGATCTACAAGGCCAAAGAAGGGCGAGGCAGAGTGAACGTCTACTCCCACAACGGGACTATCACGGGCTTCCAGATACAGCGTAGAATAGAGACGGCCAGCTCCACCCAGCATCAGAACAATCCCGTAAATGCCCAGCTTAGCTATGAGGAGGCAAAGGAAAAAGCCGTTCAGTTTTTGCAGCCTTATCTGGACAGCAGTGTGAAGGAATTGAAGATCGATGAGAGCAAGATTGCGATGCCTTTTGCGACGGCGTATAGCTTCAGCTTTTACGCTCTTCATAATGGCGTGGTTGTTTCTGACCAGCATTACCTCGTCAATGTGGATGGGCAAACGGGGGAGATCGTAAATTTCATGGACTATTTTAGCCAGCCGACAGGACCTTTCCCGGATTTGGATTCGGCCATATCGAGGGAAGAAGCAGCCAAGCTATTTTTGCAGAACCATCCAGCAGAATTGGGTTACATACTTCCGATAACGGGTGAGAAGCTGCAACAAAAGCCGCTACTGGTTTATACGATGAACACGATTTCTGGCTTTATGCTGGATGCCGTAACAGGAAAGGTATTCGAGTAAACACATACACTCTCCCGCTTCTCATCATGAGGGGCGGGATTTTTGTTGGCTCGGAGAATGTAAATAGCAATCGATAAGAAGCATGCATTCCATGAATACCCTAGAATAAACAGTAATTCACTGCCCGATAAGGAGGAATTTTTGAATGACGAATGAACATGTCAATCATACTTCACAAGTGGTGCCCGAGCCAGATCCAGCCCTCTCTCGCCTGAACGTTTTTGTAGGGAAATGGATGACAGAAGGACTGATTACGGAAAGTCCGTCAGGGCCAGTCGCGAAGTTGAAGGCAATCGATACATACGAGTGGCTGCCTGGGGGATTTTTTCTGATTCACCATGTAGATGGCATGATGGGTGATAAAGAAGTCAAAACCATTGAGATCATCGGCTATGATGCGTCTAATCAGGTGTACTTCACTCACGCTTATGACAATCAGGGGAGTATGGGTTCCTATTATGCGAATCTTTTGGGCAGAGATTGGACGATCACAGGGAATACCGAACGTTTTTCCGGTAAGTTTAGCGTTGATGGCAAAACACTTATTGGTACCTGGGAATTGTTGGGGAATGATCAGAGTTGGGTGCATTGGATGGATATTCGATTAACGAAGGTAGAGTAAAAAAGTGGAGGATCAGAGAGGGAGCATCAGATGAGGATGCTCCTTTTCACTTGTTGAATTTAATTTTGTTCAAAAATACTTGAATAAAATTAAAATATATATTAATATAATTAAAGAACAGGAGGCGAGGCGATTCATGGAGCGCGACGAAATTCCATCTTGGGTGTTAGCTTTAGACAAGGAGACCCTCGAATTTGTCAGGAAGTTTATCATCAGTTCGGGCTCTCTTAAGGGTATGGCCGATGAGTATGGGGTATCGTACCCGACTGTCAGAGCCAAGCTCGATCGCATCATTAAAAAGATTGAATTACATAGCAAGGAAGCAGAAGTAGAGTTCGTGCAAATGATCAAAAATCTGGTCATCGACGAACGGATGAGTCTGGAGGTAGCCAAGCTCATTATCGAAAAATACAAACAGGAAAGAGATGAGAGCAGATGAGTACAGGGATGACTCAATTTATGGTTGCGGTAGGTATTGTGGGCATTCAAAATGTAATCGGAAGGCTGCTGCCACAGGCTTTTTGGGGAGCTGTTATCCCGGTTAGCTACGTCGGGTATTTGGTCTATGGTTATATGACCGGACTATTTAAAGAGGGCAGTGAGCTTACCATGGTATTGGTAGGCATTGGTGGGATCGTCATTCTATCATTGGCGTGGGCGGAAGGCAGAAGAGCCATGAAGGCGAAGAGGAAGAAAGAGATGGAGAGAATGGAGCTGCTTGATCTTTAACGACTTTGAAAGAATAAACAAATGGCTGCCGATTTTCTCGGCAGCCTAAAGCTCTCCTAGACAAGTCTTTTATAAATCAACGACTGCTATTATTGGAAATACTCAAGCATTGCTCTACGTACACCGCGAGCAAAATCTTCAGCGGCTTCATCCAACGTTGGACCGAGGTTTTCTAATGCTGTCTCATTAGAAATGAATTCTACCTCAATAAGTGCTCGTGGATAGTCAGCATTACGAGGATTACGGAGAATACCTAAAGATTTTCGTGGTGTATCCGTATCTTTAATTACTCCCCGATCTCGTGTGCCAAGGGCATCTACTACTTTTCGCTGAATGGTTTCCGCAAAGCCTTTATCTTGTGGACGGGTTGCAGCATAAATCGTTTCCGTACCCTTAGCGGAGGCCCCTGCTGAATTAAAGTGAACACTAATTACACCATCCACTTTTTTCTGTTCTCCCATATCCGAGCGATCATTAATGGATACCTTAGTATCATCAACCCGCGTCATGTAAACAGTTGCTCCAAAATCCTCTAGGGTATTAGCAACAGCTTGTGCAAACATAAGGCACAAGTCATCCTCGAAAATTTTTTCACCATTCAAAGTGCCACTTGATCCATTGTCCGAACCACCATGACCAGGGTCAACCAAAAACTTCAATCCATCAAGACTCATAATACCTTCCTCCTAAATATTGATGTAGTAAGCGACATGAATTTGACTGTTCAATTGTCGCTTTCATCAATAAAGGAGAAAAATAGAGACCAAATACAACCACATAATAAAATTTATTATCTATCCCCTTGCAAACTACTTAGTTTCCATTCGTTATCTTCCTTTGTGAACATTAGTTCTAGTGTTCCTGAGTAAGTCTCATCGTTTATCCATACTTCATAATTTGTAATAAATCGTCCATCTTTATATATATCGAAAGACCTCTGACGAAAAGTGCTTCCTTCGGTAACGAACGGAATGCTTATGATTTCGTTATTCACTTTATAAATAAAATTCCTTCCATCTACAGTAGCTTCCTTGGAAATATATTGTTTGACTTTTTCATTCTCACCTTTCATCATGGCTCGAAACATTTCTCTTGTCTGTAGATCAATGATATCTCGCATTTCGTAGATTTTAGTATTCGTATCATTTTTCTGTTTTTCCACAACCAAAGAGGCTTCAAGTTCTTTGTTTTTGTTTTTCAATTGAGTGATTTCAGCTTGTAGCCTTTCAATCTCGGCTTGATTCGCATTTACGGTTTGCTCGTTAGAACATGCTACCATGACTAAAGCTATGAGGATAAACATGATTAGAACTAAGCTCTTTTTCATCCCAAAACCTCCCATGATTAATAAAAACCATTATAAACCAAATTTAACACATTTTTATACGATTCATCATTGAGCCCAAAGATGCCTTTTTCAACCTTCACAAAACACGATAGTACATTTTATCGTATTTTCCATCGAAAGAAAAAATGTAATAATTTATGAAAAATGGTTGTTTTTTACCTTGTGTATTTACCTAGTAAGGTAGGACGGTGATAAGCATGAATGATGAATACTTAATAGAAGAGTGCAGGAGAGTTTTAAGAAGGATCGCATGGCGTATACAGTATCGAACAAAGAAGATTTCTGTACAAGAGCTTCCAATCATTGAAAATATATGTGGGCAGAATATAATGTCATCTGTGGATTGCAAGCTGTATGTAGAAGAACTGTTGAATTCCCTTCCATCTAAAGCGAGATTTATTATTGAGCATGTAGTGATTAATGGAGTACCCGAAGAAATAGTCGCGCAGCAATTAGGCATTTCCCAACAAGGAGTAAACAAATATAAGCGAAAGTATTTGCAAATTCTTCGACAAAAAGCAGTCTCGGATAAGTTCACTTCTTTATAATGACTGCTAGAGATTTCTGATCCATATCATAAATCCCTGATTTAATCTTCATGTAACAAAAAATTTGGATTGTGGTTGTATTTTGTCTCTATTTTTCTCCTTTATTGATGAAAGCGACAAATTGACCGGTCGAATTCATGTCGCTATTACATCAACATTTAGGGGGAAGTAATATGTCAGTTAAGCAATTTCAAAGGCTATTTGATATTCAGTATTGGAGCCAAGCTGATGAAAAATGGGGTAGTGTGATAACGTCTTGCGGTAACTCTATGAGAGCAGAAGGTTGTATAATTACAGCCGCAGCTATGATTTTCCATAGTTATGGTGATAAGGTAGACCCTTTGATTGTGCAAAAAGAGTTAAGGGCAATCAAAGCACAGACAGCGTCAGGAAGAGCTGATTGCCCTTTTGATTGGGCATCAGCATCAAAAAAATATAATCATAAATATAGCGGAAAATTTACCGGAACCTTCGAAAAGTTAAAAAAAGATATGATGGATCTTGTGATGAATAAAGGTGTTCCGCTTATGGCACGTGTTCCGAATCATACCGTTACAATCAGAGGATTTTCGGGTCTTCTACCAGTTATTGATCATTGGCCGAATTTCGAGAAAATTACGGCAGATATGTTTCTAGTTCATGACCCTGGTAATGTAAAAAATAAAAATCTCCAAGATGTAATCAATCAACGTGGTGAATTTGAATACTACAATTACTATGAGAATTAAAGAAAATCCCTTGTCTAAGAGGGGTTAAGGCTGCCGAGGAATGATATGCTCCCCTTTAAATAGACAGGTGAAATAATAAAACCTGCTATTGAAGGGGAGCTTTTTCATGTCCAAAGTAAACTATAGTGCGTCAGAGAAACTGGCCGTTCTTAGAGAAATCGAGAGCGGTCAGATCGGTGTGATGGCTGTAGCTAAAAATTTCGGTGTTAGCAAAACAACCTTGGCAAAATGGAGAGGGTGTTATGAGGTATACGGATACGAAGGATTAGAGATTCAATCCCGCAATAGAAGTTACTCGGCGGAGCTTAAGATTCAAGCTGTTCGATATTATTTATCCGGTCAATACTCCCAGGCGACTGACACTTCATTTGCGCCGACAAACCCAAACGCGAATCAACCATAAACGGGTAAGACGCCTGATGAAACTGGCCGGAATCCAGTCGATTATTCGTAGAAAGAGAAAAAAATATGTACGTTCAACTCCTCAGCATACCGCTGAGAATCTGTTAAACCGTGAGTTTTACGCGACAAGATCTAATGAAAAGTGGGTAACAGATGTCACGGAATTCAAATATGGCAGTGGAAAGAAGGCCTATTTAAGTGCGGTTTTGGATTTACATGATAAGGTGATTGTCTCTTATGCTTTCGGGCATTCCAACAACCATGCTCTTGTAATCCGAACGATGAAATTGGCCTTGCAAACCGTACAGGGAAGCAAGCCTATGCTTCACAGTGATCGAGGATTCGAATATACCTCTTCGAGATTCAAAAGGTTGTTTGGGCGCAAAATCACCCAGAGCATATCCCGAGTTGGCAGGTGTATAGACAATGGGCCCATGGAAGCTTTCTGGGGAACACTGAAATGCAAGAGGTATTATTTACATAAATACGCTACCTTTAAGGAACTTGAAAAAGACATTGAGGACTACATTCATTTCTACAATAACGAGCGATTACAGGCAAAATTAGAAGGCCTCAGTCCGATGGAATTCAGGACCAAGGCCGCTTAACCAATGTTTATTATTTGTACGGTCTACTTGACGGGGCGCAGTTCAGAAGTCGCAGCCTCTTTTTTGTTGGATGGCTTACTTTCAATCATTAATTTCATATCCATTTTCAGCAACTTTGACTTCTTTTTTGAGCAGATGTAAATCACTAATGCTTTTTCGATCGACTAGCAGAATCGAAAGTTCTTCAAGTTTGATCAGTGGATGTATAGAAGTTACTTTAGTCCCTCTAATATCTAAATATTCAAGCTTAGGTGTATACTGTACAGCCGCTATATCTGTGACTGGTGCATTCATAATTTGTAGACGTCCCAAATTCGGTATTTCTTTAATAAAATCTATTGAAGTAATAGGATTATTTGATACATCCAAGAAAACAACATTGGGTAGTTCAATGAATGATAAATCCTTTATTCTATTATTCCTAATCGATAAATGTGTAATAGATTTACTATTTTGAAGTATTTTCAAATCTGATAAATCCCCCTCATCCAGTGAGAGGCTAGATAGTTTACTATTAAATAAAGTAGGTAGTTGATCTTCCCGAAAACCGATGATGGAAAGATATTCAAGTTCATTTAAATCCTTTAGAAATAGATAGTCTTTCACATTTATTTTATACAAAGTTAGAGATTTAAGGTTTTTCATTTTAGATATTACAGATAAATCAATCTGTACATCTTTTTGTTCCAGAGGAACACTATTTGTATCTAAACTTAGTTCTTCGATATTTAAAAAATCCTCTACTTTGATATCCTGAACTGTTTTATTTGTTGATTTAGATAAGGCTTCTAATAGAACAGGGGAGAGCTTTTCCATTTGATCGTGTTCTTTCGTGAATTCATGTAAAGTCTTTTCGTTAGCTTCGCATCCACTTATTACGCCTAAAATGATCAACAGTGTAATCCATTTTTTCAAGATTTCATCCCCCACTTTCGATCAGTTGTTATTATGATAGGACGTAAAATTCCATAAAATGGTTTCCTGTAGACCGGCACAAATGAAGCAGCCCATAGCTGACAGGGCTGCTTCACACACTCGATCTAACGAGGAGCACATTCATTTCATAAACTTTGATTCTCCGTTAAAAATCCAATTCGTATCATCACCAGTGGAATGCTGAATCAATTGCTCAGACCCGTTCATTTCGGCATACTGCTGTTCCTCTGCGGTAATCGGGATCATCCATAACAGATTCACGGGATCACCCGCCACGAGCGGAAATGGAATGTTCGGAGCATCCTCTGGCTTCGCGAGCAGCATGGAGGAGAAGCGGCTATCTGCCTCGCTGATTTCCTGGCACGGTATGGTGTGACCTTGTGCGAGGAAAGTCATGTAAGACCACGGCAGAGAGGTTTGACCACTTATGTAGGACAGCAATTGTTTTTCGTTTTTGGCGAGCCAGTTGGTTTCGCAGGCAAAGGCCAGCTCGAATCGGCGCAGGAATTCCGGCTCCTCTGTGTACATCTCGACTTTTGGCTGACGCAAAATCGAGACGCCGAGTGTCAAAGCATAGGTAACATCTCCTTTTTCGATTGTCACCATCGCCTTGGGTGGCCAGTGACCGCCGTCGATGCCGTAATACTGTTTGACCGGGCCGAGAGTGGAAGTGATTGCATCCAGAAACTCCTGCTGAATGTCTGGCCAAGGATTGTCATCCCAGCTCGCCCAAAAATGCTGGGCAGCCTCGATACGGGCAAACATGGCGTTCGTCTCTGGTGTTCCCACCGGAAAGCATAAGTGGGATTCAGCGATACAATCTCTCGCATACGAAGGATAATGGGAGCCGTCCGGGGAAGGGCCAGCCCAGCCAGGGATCACACACAGCACCTCATCCTCATACAGGAGTGCCGCCGCATCGCCTTCCTCCAGCCAGACGATCGCGAGCAGCTCTGGGTCCAGCCTGTCTGCTCCATCCGGATGAGCGCAGCAATCCCGTGTAAGCATAGGAGCTCGACCATCCTCCATGGCAGCAAAATCGATTGAGTCAGGTGCTGGTCCGTAATTTCTAACCCAGCAGGAACGAATGCTGGCATGCTCTTCACCTGGATAATCCCATAAATAAAAAAAGACGCCGTTCTCATCTTCTTCGACAAAAGCTTGAATCGGACAAATGGGGGAGAACTCCTCCAAAAGGATGTTTTTCATAGGATTCACCTTCAATCAACGTGATAGATTCGCCGATAAATATAAAGATTTATGCTTGATTAAACAGGGATAGAATACCATAATTAACTATTGATTACAAAATTCAATACTATGAAAATTTTCCGCCAGCAAAGGAGGGAGCCGGATGAATCATTGCACCATCTATGTCTCCATTCAACAATGCGAGCAAGTAGTCGCAGCGATTGTTGAGGCTTTTCGTGAACAATTGGTAGAGGTATCCGCAGATGAGCGGACCGTGACAGTTACGGATAAAAAGTGGTTTAGCAAGAGCAAGATCACGTTCAATCTTATGCGCGAGGACGATGACCAAGAAGCGTTTCTCCAGATGAAAAAAGGGATGTACGGCTTCTTCGCACAGATTGAAACTTCTCATGAGCAAATTCAACAGAAGCTGTTGCATCAAATTACAGCGCTCAATGTGGCGGTAGGGATCGTGGCAAGCAAGGAAATTGACGAGAAGATGTTTGCATCCATCAGGGCGATTGCAGACGAAGTGCACGGAATCGTTTTTCTTCCAACGGGCGACATGCTGGATAAACAAGGCAGGCTGATTCTCAATACGGCAGGAGAATCGGAGGTGGACGATTTTCTGGTAACGGTCAGCGTGGATCTGATCGATGGACACATTCAGCCTTCCGAGTCAGGAGAAGCACGCAAGGAACGAAGCATCAAGCTGTTGCAAGAGCAAGGTATTCCGTACATTCAGCATCTTCCAGTCATCGTCGGGGATGAGGACGCGGTCATCAGGAGCAAGGATGAGATCGTTAAGCGTGCGATTGCCCTGTGCTTGATTGCGGTATATGCAGGTGGCATCGCTGAAAACGGACAAATCAAGGAAGAGCGGGAGTTCATCGAGGAAGTTATCGAGCAGTTTGGCGCTGCTGAATTTTTCACCGAAAAAGAGAGAGATTTCTTGAATGATCCACAGCCAGATCGTACCGATACGATTCAAATGGTGTGGATGTACGAATGCTACTGGGTGCTGTTGTGGGCCCTCGGGTATGTAGAAGAGCTCGAATTCCCAGATGGAATTTGTGATGTGAACACTGCGATTGACGCTCTCAGAAGCGCAGGTGACTACGGCGCCTTCTACAGCAATGCGGTTGTGAGAAGCAAACAAGAGATTCTCGACCAGGCGGATTTGATCTACCGTTACGACTGGGCATGCGTGGACGCGCGCATCAACAATCGAACGGTTGCGGGCGGTTTGAATGACGAAGTCGTCGTAGAAAGACATCGAGCACTGAATTGGCTGGTCTGTTACATGGAGGACGATTGGGATCATGTGTCGACGGATACATAGGCAGTATTTCCGAAAAAGTGGGACACCGTGCGTCATCTTCCTAGCCGGAATGGGCGATACCGGTGAGACATGGAAGATCGTTCAAGACCGGATATCGCAGGAAGCGTCGACCTTATCCTATGATCGGGCGGGTATTGGCAGGAGTCCAGCGGCGGCAGTCGTACCGCGGACTTGTCGTGATCTGGTCGAGGAGCTGTATGACCTGCTACAGGAGATCGAGGTGCAGACCCCCTGTATCTTGGTTGGCCATTCTTTTGGCGGTTTGGTCGCTAGACTGTTTGCCAGCCTGTATCCACATCTCGTTTCGGGAATGATTCTGGTTGACGCTGCCCCCGAATATAAGGAGCTCGCGTATGAAAAGGTTTTGCCTGAAAAGCTGATAGCAGCCAACAGGGAATATTACGAGAATCCGATGCTGAATCGAGAAAAGATTGATAAGAGACGGAGCTATCAAGAGATCTTTGATCATTTTCGGCAAACCGACATACCACTCTCGATTATCACAAGAGGCTTACCGGACGTATGGGACGAGGAATGGCCGAACGAGGAAATTTTGAAAATCGAACAAAATCTGCAAGCCGATTTCAGTAGGCTATCTACAGCAAGCAAGCATAGAATTGCCGGTCGAAGCAGGCATTATATTCATCATGATGAACCGGATATCGTGATCGAGGAAATTATAATCATGTTGAGGGAGACGAATACGTGAGTGATACAAGAACAAAGCTCAAGCTAGATCTACAAAGATTGGAACAGGAACAATACCGGCTGCGTGAAGGGGAACAGCTGCAGGATTTCGTCGAACTATTGCTGCAATACATTGGTGACCCTGATCCGGAGCTGCGTGATAATCTCATCTACCCGGTATTTTATTATTGGATTCTCGACGAGAACCAGCTGACGGAAGCCCAGTTGCGCAGCCTCCTGAGAGAACTGACTGACGAACAGCATTTGTTCTATCAGATCGGCAACGATGGTGACCCATCCGTATTTACGAGAACATTCTCTGCGCTGCCGATCGCATTGATTGTGCGGCGTCACAGGCAGAAGCCATTTTTGGAGCTCGCTGATTTTCTGCACGTGAAAGATGCCATGCTTCGCTATTTTCAAGAGGAAAAGGATTTGCGCGGCTATTTGTCCGAGGGCGGCTGGGCTCACAGTACGGCTCACGGTGCAGATGTGTTCGTAGAGCTGGTGCAGTGCCAAGAAAGCGATGAAGCTGTGCAGCGAGAAGTTCTTCGTGCGATTCAGGGCGTACTGGATAACGGAAAGCATATTTTCAATGACGAAGAAGATGAACGTCTCGCGAGCATTGTTGATACGATGATAGACAAAAACTTGCTCCCAGAGCACGAGCTCACTGACTGGATCAATGGCTTGGCAAGATGCGTAGAGCTGCCGAAGAGTCGTGCCCAGGTAATTGCTAGGGTGAACAGTAAAAACTTTTTGCGCAGCCTTTATCTCAGACGGGCAAGAGATAGCCGGGAAAATGAGCTGGCGGCTGCCATGCTAGCTGCTGTAACGAAACTAAACAGGTTTGCGATCAATTAATGGGTAAAGGTTGATGCCGGAACAGACGGCATCAGCCTTTTCTTTTATATACTAAGTATTTAAAGGTAGCGATGAACCAACAAAGCTGGTAAGAAGAAAAAGCGCAGGGCTCGCAGACATTGACATCGCCTACCCAGTCGGAGCTTCAAAAAGGGGACCACGCTTGTCGAACACTTCTTCCTCGAGAAACTTCCGCCCGTAGGGTGGCTTTGGCTCGACGGTTCCCTTTTTGAAGTGTAGACGGACAGTAATTCCCCCCTGCAGGCGTGTCAGAGTCGAAGAGAACTGCGCTTTTTCTTCCCCTCCACTACACACCCGAACGATTGACAATCTTTCACTAGGACTATATAGTTCTAATTATGAAACGAACATCGAACCGTGACCATGTTATCGCCACTGCATCTGATTTGTTTTTGCAAAAAGGACTCATGAATACCAGCATGGATGACGTCGTAGCCCACAGCAAAGTCTCCAAGTCCAACATTTATTATCACTTCAAAAGCAAGGAGGAGCTCGTCGTAGCTGTGCTCAGCTACAGAATGCACGTGCTGAGAGTCGCAATGGAAACCATTCTGCAACGAACAGATCAGCCTGTGACAGTACGGATTGAGCTGATTTTTACCACCTTGGCAGAAGAGCTGGAAGGACGCTCCTGCGTAGGAGGCTGTCCGATTCTTTCCTTACTCTCAGCACAAATACCAGAAGTCAAAGCGCGAATTAACGAGTTCCTGATCGAATGGCAGACCATGGCGGAAAAGCTGCTCGTGGAGGGAATCGCCCGTGGAGAGTTCAAGGAAACCATCTCGATTCCACAGACGGCAGTCTTGCTCGTGACCATTGTGGAAGGGGCCATGCTCATGGCTGAATCACATGGCAATGCACAGGTACTCGTAAGCACGGGTCAGACACTTCTACACTTGATTCAAGTGTAGGATTTTTTTGAAGTCAATTAGTACTGAACGGTACTATAAATAAAGGAGGCAGAAACAATGGCTGTCGTTTTTGTAACAGGCGCGACTGGGTTTATCGGAAAGGAGGTCACGAAGCGGTTGGCACGGGATGGTCATACCGTATTGGCTCTCATTCGTTCGTTGGATAAGTGGAATGAATTGCTCATGCAGATGACACTGGCAGAAAGGTCAAATTGTACAGCGGTGCGGGGGGATCTGCGACAAGCGGGCTTGGGATTATCGACGAGTGATTACGAGCAGGTACTGCGCGCAAATGTCATGATCCATGCAGGTGTCCCAATGGATATTTCGATGGATGAATCGGTTGGGCGGGAAGTAATTTTACAGGGAGCAAGTCACCTAATCGCCGTAGCAAACGAATTGCATGAGCAAAAACGTCTGCAAAAGCTGATTCACATTGTTGGGTACATGAGTCCATTTGACGATGAGAGCGGGAAGCTGGCTACGGATGTTTTCTCGCAAAACGATCTGTTCCGCGAGGCAGGTGGCTACGAGAAATACAAGTTCCTTGCTGATTTATATCTCAGACAAGAGGCACATCAAAAAGGACTGCCGCTGGTCGTCGTGAATCCGAGCACGATCATTGGACCGCGAAGCACTGGGAACACAGAACAAACAGATGGCTTGGGGCTCGTGATCAGCTCCATGCGGCGAGGAAAATTCCCTGTTCTTCCGGGTGGGAAGGAGTGGTGGCTGCCCTTGCTTGCCGTAGACGATTTGGCCGAGGTCATTGTCGGTATTGTGGAGGCAAAGCAGATCGAACATCAAACGTATTACGCTTTAAATGAGCGGAGTACTACGCCGTCCTTTTCGGAGCTGATTTCGTTGATGGCCAAAGAATTAAGGATGAAGCCACCAGCGATTCCTTTCCCAGTATCGGTGCTGAAAAAAATCCTGCATAACGGTGGCAGCCGCTTGCTCGGAGTACCCGCCAACTCGATGGATTTCATTGTAAAAAAAGACTTCCCGCTCGCTCCCTTTCAGCAAATGAAAGCGCGAAAAGGCATCGGTGATTACCAGGCAGTTGCTTATCTTCCCAGTGTGATAGCTAACCTGGATTATCGTTTGTCGGTCAAGGATCAGAAAGTACCTCTTCACATTCACCGAGAGCAAATCGCAGGTATGGCCGCGTACAAAAAAGAAGGCGCGGGTACTCCATGGCTGCTCTTGCACGGGCTTTTCAGCGAGATGAGTGATTTGCTGCCGCTAGCGGCACAGCTGGGTGGGTACGCTGTATGGTTACTGGATTTGCCCGGGTTTGGCAGATCGCCCTATCATCATCATGACAAGCCGATCGAGGGCATTATCGAAGCAGTGGCAGATGCATTGCGAGAGATGCCGTCTCCCGTTCATGTGGTGGGGCATTCATTTGGCGGGTATTTGGCGTTGGAGGCCGCAAAACGAGTGCCGGAAAAAGTCGAGAAGCTATACCTTTTGCAGCCGCCACTTCATGCGCCGAAGTATTCTCCACTGCTGGCGGGAGTGGGGAACAACGCAGCCATTCTTCAGCGTTTTTTGCAAAAGGGGGCGTCGCCTGCCAGATTGGAAAAGACATTGCTTGCGCAGGGGGTGTTTCAATCCATGGAAGAAATGCCAATTGGCTACGCAGAGAAAGTGGGAAAGCTCCTGCAATCCCCGCGCATCAGCAAGACGCATACGGACGTGCTGCGCTATTTTATGAATGATTTTCAGCAAATGGCGTTGGAGCAGCCACTTCCTTTTCCTGCCCAGGTCGTCTGGGGGACGCAGGATAAAACGTATCAGCTCACAAAAGAAGCAGAGGCTGCTTTCACGAAAGCGAATGTAGGGATCAAAAGACTCTCTGCCGCTCATCATTTTCCAATTAGCCACCCACAGCTTACGGGAAACGTTTTGCAACAGATGAGGAACGGCAAGGCATGATAGCGATGAATCGTTTCTTCAGAAGGGGCGTGGTAGAACGGGACCACGCTACTTTTGATATAGCCAGAGTGAGCGGGAAGTCGTATGACGTATATGTCAAAGAGCATATTTTGGAACCCGCAGACATGCCGAGCAGCACCTTCCTTCTGAGCGACTTGCCTCATCTACCAGATGTCACTACCATCTACCATTTTAAAGAGAGCACTGGCGGCGAGTCAGAGATTTACCCCGATCCACTTTGGGAGGACGGAAGGGGGCAGCCGATACGTATTTGCGAATGGGGCGGGCCATGAAGCTGCTGGCGACGGCGCGAGGACAGATCGAAGCTGACCACATCAAGGCGATCTTCCGTGATCATATGAGCTTTCCCGAAGCCATATGCCGACATGACGAAGTGGTGGAGGCGACTGGAGCAGAAGAGCTGGTCGGTCGCACCTTGTTTTCCATCGTGATGAATCTGACAGAGGGACAGTTCGAGCTGTCCAACGGTCAGCCGTGCAACACGCCGTACCATACGTACCGGTTTTCAGCCACGTAAAAAGTAAGAGCGTGGGCATCATGCCCGCGCTCTCTATTTTTCAATATATGCGTATTTAAAGTACGAACCGCCGAGCGGGAAGATCACAAAGTCCTTGACCTTGTCGTTTTTCACATAAGCGTTGCCGCGGAAGTGCAGTGGTGCGAGCGGCATTTCTTCCATGAGAATCTTCTCAGCATCGAACATCAGCTGCTTGCGCTTTTGCTCGTCCGTTTCATAGTAGCTCTTGTTTAGCAGCTCTCGGTATTCCTTGTTATCGAAACGAATGACGTTGTTGCCACCCAAGTCCTTGTACATTTCGAGGAAATTGATCGGGTCATTGAAATCGGCTCCCCATAGCCAGATACCGAAGTCGTACTTGCCATTTTGGACATCTTCATTGAACACCTTCCATTCCGAGGTGCGAATGTCAATGTCGACACCCAGCGTTTGCTTCCACTCGTCCTGTAGCGCTTGAGCCAGCTTTTTGTCCGTTTCCCCGGTGTCATAGTAGTACGTGACCTTTGGGAATTGTGTCAGCCCGAGCTCTTTTAAGCCCTCTGCCAAAAGCTGCTTCGCCTTCTCTACATCTTCTTTAAAGTAGCCGTCTGGATTCAGCCCCATGGAAACGGGAACCCAGCCATAAGCGGGCGGAACACCTGTCTGGAGGATGTTATCCACCAATTTCTGTCGGTTGATGGAATACGAGAATGCCTGACGAATTTTTTTGTTGGTGAACGGAGGCTTCTCTGTATTGAAGATAACGGCCTTGGTGCCGGGGTTATCTGCGACGAGCAGCTTGCCCTCCTCTTTGATTTGACCGACCGCATCCGGCGACAAGCCAAAGGAAGGGTAGCCTCCCCAATCCAGATCACCATTTTCAAACATAGACAGGGCGGTGTTGTTATCCTCGATGATGGCAATACGGATCTGGTCTAGCTTGACGTTGGCACGGTCCCAATAGGTAGGGCTTTTGCTGAAGGTGAGCTTGGATTTGTGCTCCCACGTATCCATGATAAACGGGCCATTGCCGACAATCGTTTTCGCTTCTGTTGCCCACTGGGGATTGCTCTCGATGGTCTTTTTATGAAGAGGATAGTAAGTAGTGAATGAGGTCAATTCGCGGAAAAACGGTGTTGGTGAGCGCAAGGTGAAATCTAGCGTGTAGTCGTCCTTTGCCTTTACCCCGACGTCCTCCTGCTTGCCTTTTCCGGTGTAATAATCCTCGCCTCCTTTGATGTAGAAGAGTTGATAGGCGTAGCCGGAAGCGGTTTTGGGATCGAGATTGCGCTTGATGGCATACTCAAAATCGTGCGCGGTAACAGGATCGCCATTACTCCATTTGGCTTCCTTTCGAATGGTAAAAGTAAAATGAGTGAAGTCAGGAGTATGCGTGTAGCTTTCCGCGATGGCATTGATCATCTGGCCCTGACGGTCGACACTGGTCAGTCCTTCGAAGGTGAGGTTGATCATGTCCATTGAGGTCGAATCTGTTGCAATTCCGGCGTCCATGGTAGAGGGCTCACCTGTGATGCTCCATTGCAGGACCATCGGTTCTGTAGCAGCAGGTTTTGTTGTCGCTCCCGTTGGAGGAGATTGGACGTTTTCGACGGGCTTCGAGCTACAGCCGACGGAGAGACTAAACAGCAATACAGCAGTAGAAATGCCTAAGAGCCACTTGTTCATACATACCTCCCGTACAATTATTTGAAAAATAAGAAAATTCAAGGTTCCTCAAAAGAATAATGCACAGGGAGAAGGAGAGTCATTCAACACAATGTATAAATATTCATGAAAAATCACGGTTACAAACGGGGATAAATTCATACAAATTGTCCGTTACCTAATTAAGGATTTATCCGATGCAACAACAAAAGCCACCCGTAGAAGGTGGCTTTTGCATGAAGATGGAGAGACAGATTTACTTGTTCATCGGAAAAACGCCATCCCGCGATTTCCGTGTCCAAGGTGTACCGAGATAAGAAAGTGCCCAGCGATCCAGACCGTACCAGCCGGCTACCTTCCAAGCCATAACGAGCCAGGTTGCAAAAACAAAAAGGAGCGGGTTGCTGCTGACCGTTCCTGCGAACAGAAAGCTGACGTTCATCAAACCACCGAAGAATGCCGCGATCCCTGTCAGGCAGCCGAGAATCAAGCCGAGTCCGACGAGAACCTCACCCCAAGCGACGAGGAAGCCGAACACCTTGGCATTTGGCAATACGACATTTTCCAGGAACCAGGCATACCACGCCGTTACGTCCTTTCCCTCGGCTGCTTTCGCAAGCGATCCTTTTACGAACCCTTGAATCGCTCCGCCCGCCGCATCTCCGGTCCAGTTATCGGCCTGGACTTTTTTCCATCCGGCGGTAATCCATGCATATCCGACATACAGTCTGATGATTAACCAGATCGCAGCAGATTTCGTGCTGGTGAACAGGAAGTGTGATACGGGATTTTCAGGAATAATAATTTCGTTTTGACGATTATGCATGTGGGTTTCCTCCTACATACGTTTTGAACATCTTTGTTCGAGCAGATTTTAACATAACGAATGGCGAAACGGCCCGGTTTTGGGCATAAGTTCATACGGTGTTCATTGACACTATAAGCACGGTGTTAATGGTGAATCGTAGTGTTTATATTCCCAAAATAAAGTAAATTCATGAAAGGATTGACAAGTTAAGTTATGGTAAATTATGTTGAATAATGTTAAAAAATTCACAACATGGAGCAGACCTATGAAACGAATGTATATGTCTTTTCGTACTAAGCTTACCTTGATGATTTCCTTATTTACGATGCTGGTTGCCATCGTGCTGTCCTTTATCGACTATGCACAGTTCAAGACCAGCATTGTTTCTAACCAAGCCGTACAGTATCAGCTGGTAGAGGAGCATGTCACGAATGCAGTGAAAAATGTGGATATGGCGTATAGTGTTTTTGAAAAAGACATGGAAACCCGTATGCAACATACACTGCAAATTTTAACGAGCAACTATCGGGAAAATCCGGCGGTTGAAACGTGGGATTATGCAGCCCTGCGTGAGCAGTTCGGGATGGATATTTTCATTATCGACCGTTCGATTAAGGTTGCTCATTCGAGTGTCAAATCGGATATTGGACTTGATTTCAGCAAGGCCGGGGCATTTACGGAGCTATTGAAAAAGCGCATGGATGGAAATGAGTTTTCTGCCGATGGCATGGAGGTTTCCGTCAACACGGGTCAAATCAAAAAATTTGCTTACCTACCTACGTTTGACCATCAGTATCTGTTTGAAGTGAGCGTGAATTTGCAGGACAGCGATCTTTTTCAGACCTTTAATTTCCTTGCTGTTTCAGAGGCAATCACGGAGAAATACGACATAGTAAAAGACATCCTGGTCTTCTCGCATGATGGGTATGCCTTGGGAAGAACAGGGAGCGACGGGAAAGCCATGCGGGTGATCGACAGTCACTTGCCGATTTTTATGGAGGCATATCAATCTCAAGAGATCAGAGAATTTCATGAGAAAAGAGAGGAGCACGACCTCACCTATCGCCTCATCCCGTACAAGCTAGGCAAAGATCCGAACGATCTCAGTCGCTCACGTGTCATCAAGATTGTGTATGACAATACCGAGCTGAACAAGAAGCTGGCGGATAATCTGGAGTCTGTTGTCTGGAAGCTGGTTTGTTCAGTAGCAGGAGCGTTGCTGCTATCCTTCCTGCTGAGTCGCTGGATTACCCGCCCGATTGACCGAATGAGGGAGATCATTACGCAGACGGCTCAATTTGATTTGCGCGAAAAAATCGTGGTCAGCGAGCAGGGTACACAGGATGAGATCGGATTGACAACGAAGTCGATCGTCGTCATGCGCGAGCAATTGAGCGAGGTCGTAAGCAAGCTGTCTGTGGTATCCCGCTCGGTCGCTGAAAATGCGCAAAACGCGAAGCAGTCCACCGATAAAGTGAGCGAGCAGTCCAGCGGAACCGCGGAGGCTACGGGTATTTTGCTAGCGCACATGCAGGAGACGATGGCTGCCACAGAAGAAATGAATGCGACCTTGAACGACATGGAGACAGTCATTCACACGATTTCGAAAAGAACGGAAGAAGCGGCTTCCACCGCACAAGATGTCAGCTCGCGGGCAACTGCATTGCGAGAACATACGGTTGCTGCAGATAAAATGACGACAGAGCTCTATATGAATGTGAAGGCGCAAACGGAAATCGCAATCGCCGAATCGAAGGAATCGATGGAAAAAATCAATCTGTTGGCAGAGACGATACTCATGATTTCTGAGCAGACGAACCTGTTGGCGTTGAATGCGGCGATAGAAGCTGCTCGTGCAGGAGACAGCGGTAGAGGGTTCTCCGTAGTGGCTGATGAGATACGAAGATTGGCGACGCAATCGTCTGAGGTCGTCATTGATATTCAACGCATTATTCAGGTCGCCCGCGAATCCGTAGACAATCTGGCTACTAACTCGTCGAGTGTATTAGACTTCATCGACACGCGGGTCAGCTCTGACTATGACAGCATGATGGAAACATCGGAGAAGTACAATATGGATGCACAACGATTCCATACGTTGCTGGCGGAATTCAGTGCTTCTTTTGAAGAATTGAATTCCACGATCAGCAGTGTGGTTACGGTGGTGGAGCAAGTGACGAACGCCATGGAGAAAAGTGCACAAAGCGTGGAGGCGATTACAGAGCAATCTCGCATTATCGCGGACAACAATCAACAGATGGCGGCCATTTCTGAGCGGAATGTTGGTTTGACGCAGACGATGGAAGAGATCGTGCATCGGTTTAAAATATAAGTGGGACCCCCTTTCTGGTGAAAAACGGAAAGGGGGGTGTCATGTATTTATAGAACAAGTATTCCATGGGAGGGAATATATGAGGACCTTTATTTACATGAAAAGGGGTGGTCAGATGCCAACCACATTACTCAATTATTGAAAGATGAGGCAATAGATACGTTCATTTCAAGTCCGTATAAAAGGGCGATGGCAACAATCGAAGAATTAGCGCAGTTCGTAGGTAAAGAGATCGTCGTTTTTGAAGATCTTAGAGAACTCGTTTTTATAGGAAACGATCAAATCATGGCCGATAACGAATTGTACCCATTAGTAAAGAAGATGTTTTCTGAACCAGACTTTTCGTTGCCTGGGGGAGAATCTATTCGAATTTGTCGGAATCGCGCGGTAAAAACGTTGAGAACGATTTTAGATCAATATAGAGGACGGAAAGTAGTAATAGGAACACATGGTGCCATTATGACATTGATGATGGGGTACTTTGACCCTCAGTACGACTTGGAGTTTTTATTAACGACGTCAAAGCCCGATATATACAGGATGGAATTTCAGGATGATGTATACGTGAAAACAGAACGATTGTGGAAGGACGCGAATCTCTCTACTGACCCAACTACGAAGGAAAAGAAGTGACGATTGAAGTAATCGTCAAATAAAACCGATTCAAGCACGTACAAGAAAAGCCACCGAATTTAGGGTGGCTTTTCGCTTTAATGGCTACGACTCTATGAATCTGAGCTTATCAGGATTTCTGACAAAGTAGAGGCTGCGAATGACTCCGTGTTCCATATGCAAAAACACTACGGTGTCAATCCTCCCGTCCTGTCTGATCACAAACCCGGTCTGGTCGTTTAAAGGTGCAAGCTCTATACAGAAATCTGCGTGCTTCGAGAAGCCGCGCATCAAACCGAGCAAGAAGGAAGCAACGCGTTCGCCAGATAGGATTGGACGCAGGGCTGCAGTGACCTTGCCGCCGCCGTCGGAGAGGAGTACAGCATCTGTGGCGAGCAACGTGAGTAAGCTCTCGACATTTCCGTGCTCCAGCGCAGACAGAAAACGACTGATCCATTCTTCACCGAGCTCTTTTTCTTGAGGGAGAGCAGGTTCCTCTGGGACAATCCCCATTTTCTTTTTCGCCCGACTAATGATCTTGCGGCAGTTCGCTTCGTTTTTTCCAACCAGCTCGGCAATCTCGTCATATTGAAAGTCAAAAGCTTCTCGCAAAACAAACACCGCTCTTTCTGAGGGAGACAGCCTCTCCAACAGGACGAGCATCGCGTAGGATAGCAAATCTTTGGTAATGACAGAATCATAGCTGTCAGTATCAGGGGTAGAGATGGGCTCTGGCAGCCACGGTCCTGTATACAGCTCCCGTTTTTTGCGGGCGGATTTTAACAAATCGAGGCAGCGGTTGGTGGTCATTTTGCACAGGTAAGCCTTCGGTTCGGCCATCTTTTCCAACGAGACACCATGGGCCTTCACGAATACATCCTGCACGATATCCTCCGCATCTGTGGCCGAGCCGAGCATCTGATAGGCGAGCCGGAACATGAGCCCTTTATATTGTTCGTACAGAGCCTCCATGGCTGTGTCACTTCCTCTAGAATTGTATCCGTTCTCTATTGCCTTATTTTATCATGCTGGCAATATTCCAGGTGAACTGGCGAATTTTCCACCCTAATTTGCCTGTCAAAATAATATCCAGCCCCCATTTTCTCGTCCAAACCATTCCACGTTCAGGGCCGAGTCCAATGCAGTAAACGTCCATGTAGCTTTTGTGTGCGGGAGCAGGGATGCCGTCCAAATCTGCCAGTACAATTTTGCCCAAACGTACCGCCTGTCCGGAGGCTTCCTTGCAGGTCATCGTATCCGCCTGCCCGTTGGCTGGATCTACGATGCGTGCACAATCGCCAATACTGTACACCCCGGGCGTACCTGCTACGCGATAAGACTCATCGACGACCACCTGTCCGCGTGTGGTGAGTGGCAAGGCCATGCTGCGCAATGCGGGATTGGGTAAGAGTCCGAGCGACCAGACGCACAGCCCGACAGCAAGGGTGCGACCACTTGCCAGCGTCAGGATTCCGTCCCGCTCATGAAGTGCTTTTTGACTATGCAGAATGGTTACACCGCCATCTGTGAGTGCATTTTCCAGCTTGCGTCCCATTTTGGCAGGACCTTCTGTAAACAAGCGATCTTGAGCATTGATGAGATAGACCTTGACTTCGGCAGGATTGATTCCGAGGTTTTTCGCTTCCTCGTGCATGGCAAAAGCCAGCTCCGCAGAGGTTTCCATCCCGCTGATGCCCGCTCCCGCAACGGCAATCGTCAACAATCGCTGACGTTCGGGTGCTGTTTTCTCATGCACAGCTTGGCGCATGTTCGCAAGCCACTTTTCCCGAACGGACCCGGCAGCCTCCACTCCCGTCAAAGCGATGCCTCCTTGTTCGGGCTCTGGTTGGCGAATGACGCTTCCTACTGCCAGGATGAGAATGTCGTAGGGCAGCGCCTGCTCTTGGCCGCTATTGTTCAAGAAAAGGAGGGTCTTCTCTTTCCCTTTGATCGAGGTGACAGTACCTTGCACGAATTCGACGCTCTCTGGAAACAGGCTTTTTAGCGGAATCGAGATGTCAGTTTTGGCAGCTGCCGGTTTGAACAGCAGGACTTTGCGCAGGTGATGAGGCTCTTTATCGATTAAGATAAAGCGGATCGGGCGTCCCTTGCACGTATCCCGAACGGCTTTTAGCGCGTTGATACCTGCGTACCCGCCCCCGACAATCACACATGTTACTTCTTTCATCCCAATCAGCTCCTCGGTTGGTTTGACCATATAACGAGGTGTGGAGCGATTGTGTGACAAAAACCAAACAGGAAAATGTCGAAGAAAATCGAATAGGGAATAGATGGAAGGATAGACACATCAGAGTTCGTAGGAGGATAGCAAGCATGTCATACCACGTATATACTTTCGCGCAAAGATCGGATCTAGACGATCAAGCTGATGAACTCATCCAAGCAAGCTGGTCTGCCTTCATGCTGAATGATGAAGTGGCTAACGAATATTACAGTCATCTGTATGACTGGTTTCCCTCGTTTCAATTCATGCTGACAGACGAAGCTGACAAGGTGATGGCCGTAGGAAATGCGATTCCGTTTTATTGGGATGGCACTGCAGAAGGGCTGCCAAAAGGCTGGGATGATGTCTTCTTGCAAGGGATTGAAGGCTATCGCCAAGAAAAGCAGCCCAACGCTTTATCAGCGCTCTCCATTTCGATTGGTCCCGAATACCGCGGACTAGGACTCAGCAAGCAGATGGTTACGGCGATGAAGGATATCGCCAAGGAAAATGGCTTGACGTACATGGTGGCTCCCGTGCGTCCGTCGCATAAGCACAAATATCCGCTCACACCAATGGACAAGTTCGTACAGTGGAAAACGTCCGATGACGCTCCGTTTGATCCGTGGGTGCGTACGCATTGGAAACTGGGAGCTACGATTATGCAGGTGGCGCCGGAATCCATGCTGATCAAAGGAAGCTTGAAGGATTGGGAAAGCTGGACGAGGATGAAATTCCCGGAGTCAGGATCGTACATTATTCCAGACGCATTAGCTCCGGTGCAGGTTGACGTGGAAAAAGACGAAGTAGTATATATCGAGCCGAATATTTGGATGCAGCACTTCCTGTAGCGATTTACCAAGTGGCAGCAGGCGCGATCCAAAAAGATTTGGTTTTTGGAAAAGGACGAACAAACAGCGAAGTAGCCGTTGTGGACATCACATCGGTTTCTTTTTGCATTTTCTGTCACCTTTTTGCCGTGAGAAGGATCATACCTACTAGCAAGCAATCAACGGATGAGGTGAACGGGTTGAACGAAGCAGAAACAATGCCAGCCAGTCTGGAGGTTACACGGGAAGCCAGACTGAAATGGCTGATGCAGCAATACGGGGAGAAGATTTTTCATCTGGTGAGTCTCACGGTAAAGAACCATGCCTTGGCAGACGATATTACCCAAAACGTGTTTATCAAAGCCTATCGGCATCTCGATCAGTTCCGCGGGGATGGCCATATCAAGCATTGGCTCTACAAGATCGCGATGAATGAAAGCAAAAAGCATTTTCGATCGTGGTCGTTCCGCAACATTTTTCCGACGATGGATGATCATCTGGGCGACATGATGGATCGGCAGGCGAACAACCAGGTAGAGGAAGAAATTCTGAACCGGGTGAAGCGGGAAGAGGTCGTCACGTACATTCAATCCCTCGCACCGAAGTACAGGCAGGTGATCCTCCTGCACTATTACGAAGACCTGTCGATTACAGAAGTGGCGGACATTCTCTCGGTTTCGCAGGAGGTTGTCCGTACGCGATTGCACAGAGCCAGAAAGCAATTAAAGGAGACCATGTCGAAGGAGGTAACAGGATGAGCGACGATCGCATGTGGAGAGAATGGAGCCAATCAGCCAAGCAAGCTGTTCGGGAGAAATATCCGTTTCAGTTAGAAAAATTGGAGCAGGATGTGTTTGCCAAAATAAAGCGTGAAAAGCGTCGCCGTCGCTGGCAGGTAACCTCTTGGGCAGCGGGTGTGGCAGTTGCTGCCCTGTTTTTCTTCCAGATTGTTCAACCTTTCAACGAGGGCGAAGCTTTATGGGGACTGACGGGGGCCGAGAAAGGTCAGGAAGCATTTGAGTGGATCACGCCAGATGAAGGCTTTATGCATGCGTTGAAGAATGGCTATCCGATTCTGCCTGAGGTGAAATTGGAAAAGGACGGGTATGTTTTTCAGATTCGGGATACCATGGTCGATCACAGACGAATTACGTTTACACTGTTAATCTCCGGTGAAAAAATGGAGGAGATTGCGCGAATTCCAGACGAATCGAAAAGAAATGAGTTAATCTATGGGGGACTTCGTGTAGATTTGGGCGACTTGAGAGAAATAGGTGGTGCAAGCAGAGATTTTCAACAGATCGATGGTGTGCAGTATCTTATCTACAGGGCGAATTACCGAATCAACGAGAAAGTAATGCGGACGATCTTGAATCAGCCTAAGCCTGTTCTCCCGTTGCAAATCGTAGATGCGCACAAGAATGGAGAAGAAAAAGTGGTAGCGGAGCTGTTGCTGCCGCTGCCCAAGTCCGTGACCGTAGCCGAAAAAGTCATCGAACCTGCCGCAGGGGCAGATACTGCGCTAGAAACAGCAGATTCGGTGACGAGTCTTCAAGTCAACAAAATGATCGCTTCGCCTACTGTGACGGAAGTAGAGCTTGAAGCGAATTTCAAAGAGGGATATGAGCTGCATCGGTTAGAAAATATGAAGCTGGTCGATGGAAGCGGGAAAGAATATCAGCCAATCGACGACAAGCTGAATGCAAACGTGAAGCAAGTGATGGGGACCAATACTTACAAGGCGCAGTTTATTCCATCGCTGTTCTTCGAGGAGCTCCCGGAAAAACTGGAGCTGCGCTTCGACAAAGTAACGATGAGACGATCCCTTGAGGATACCTTCGTGCTTGATTTAAACGCGAAATATCCGCAAAGCATTCCGTTTGGAAAAAAGAAGCAGCTGCACATCGAAAAGGCTTATTACGAAAAAGGCAGACTGGTCATTGTCATTCCGAACAAAGGGCCGGAGGAGATTAGCCTGCGTGTAGACGGTAAGAACTACCGGAATTTAACTCCAACAGATGATATGAAAAGCGTCTTGATTGACTTTGAGGTACCGAAGAAGGAAACGTACGAGGTAAAAATGTCCGGGCTTGAGTGGGAGAGAGTTACGGTGGACGGTGTCATTCCGCTTACCAAATAACGCTTGTAGTAAAAGAGGTATAGGATGGCCAGTTGGTCATTTTATGCTTCTTTTTGTTGGCGGGAAGGGTTTTACACATAATCAAAATTGATAAAAAAACGAGCCAGTAGAGAGTCATTTCCCAGGCTCGTTTCTTGTTTTTTCGTACACTTTTACACCCGTTCCACCGGGCTTGTCAGGCAAGTAGGTCCACCTGTTCCCTTATAAGAAATCTCATTGCCCTCATACTCGTATACAGTCGCACCTGCGTCGAGAAGACGTTGCTTGGTAATCGGGTTGCCTGCCACGACCATGCACACACGAGGCGCGAGGGCGAGAACGTTGCTGCCCAGATTTTCATACTCATCATCCGGTACTTCAATTAACTGAATGCCTCTGTCGATGAGCAGCTGACGGAAAAATACAGGCATCAGCTTGGAATAGACGACAGCCAAATCATGATCGACCATACTGATGACTGACATCAGATGCAGACATTCCGCAGGTCCACGATCATACGGAAGCTGTACCACGATGATTTCATCTGTAAAATCCTTAACCATTTCCGTAATTTGAGCGATAGCTGCTTCATTCGTGCGGAAGCCAAGGCCAATGGCAAGCGTTTTGTCATCCAGCCAGACGAGATCGCCGCCATCTGACAAGGCGTCTCCAGTGAGTTGCCCCAGGATCGGAATATTGTTTTCTTCTAAAAAGGCTTTGTATACTTCTGCTTCTCCTTGACGGAGTTCTTTGCCAGATTTGAGGATGATCGCCCCTTTGGAAGTAAATTTTACGGGGTCGTGTGCGTAAATGGAATCCAGTCCGGTTTTATCGGATTGTGGCAGGTGCAGGACGTTTTCCACATGCTCGCGCAGGATTGCTTCGAATTTGGCGTACTCATGAAGAGCCGTGTCCCAGTCCGGGCGATCTGTATAGTTGAAGGTTTTCCACGATTGATCGAGATGTTCTTGGCTAATAAATGCTTGATGGGGATGCTTGATGATGACCGTTTTCATCTTTTTGACCATGGATTGGCTGCCTTGGAACATAGTTGCCTCCCTTTATTCCACATTGCAGAATATTATTCATATTTCGAAATGTTCACCATTAGTTTACACATTCTGATTTCTGACTGTCAATCTGTGATTCCTACCTGGAGTTTTTTTGCGATTCACAAAATTAGAGCAAATGGTTTAACATAGTTTCATAGGAGAAGATAGATAGAAAAGGGGGGATGACCGTGATTCAATCGTTTGATCGAGCGATGGCGATTGCAACGGCACTTTCGTCGGACGAGCATAGAAAATGGTGGACGATCAATGATTTAGCGAAGGAATGCCAGCTCCCGGTCAGCACCATTTATCGACTGTTGTACACGTTGATGGGTCATGGATTGGTAGAGCAGGATGCTGCGACCAAGCAATATACGTTGGGGATTAAATGGATGGAATTCGGCTTGCGCGTGCTCGATCGGATCGATTATCGCAAAGTAATCAAGCCGATGATCGAGGAGCTGGCCAGAGAAGTGAACGAGAGCGTATACTTCAGTCAGCCTAGCGGACTCGAATCGATTGTCGTTGATCGTGTAGACAGTCAGCACAATATTCGCATCTACGACCAGTTGGGCTTGCGGATTCCGATGCATATCGGTGCGGCCAATAAAGTCGTGCTGGCCCATATGCCTGTGGAGGAAGCACGACAAACCGTAGTGCAGTTGGTGGATGAAGAGCAGGTGCCTGTTTTTATGGAGAAACTCATGGAGATCAGAGCAGCTGGTCATGCAGTCAGCTTTGCGGAGCGGACGGAAAATACGGCGTCCGTCGCAGCGCCGGTGATTGACTACAATCAAAAGGTAATCGGGGCGTTAAGCATTGGAATTGTTACGTATGATTTGAAGGAGGAACGGCTCCAGTATTTGATTGAACGGGTGAAGGATGTCGCTCACAAAACTTCGCAACGGCTAGGCGGCCTGTCATAGGCCGGCTGGCCTTTTTTTTTGCTCTTTTCACCTTATAGATTTTGTTAATAATACTAAACAAAATAAGTGATAAATTAATAAAAATAAAAAATATATTGACATCTTTTATACATATATTGTAAAAATGTATTTGTATCAAATTTTGGGAGGTTTTTACATCGAGATTTGCAGTTGAAGTTTTAGATTTAATTTCATCATTATCGATCAAATAGATCGTATCCTGCTCCCCAAAGAAATACGGTGAGTGCAACAAGAATTAACTGGAGGGGCTAGAGAAATGGCTTGGATTATTGCAACAGAGCTATTCAGAATTTTTTTTGCTTATGTAGGCGGGTATATGATTCTACTAGGCTTGCAAACTTCCTATAAATGGATAAATGGAAAAGAAGCCAAGATTACCTTTTCCCAAAAAATGATGGTTCTCACAATTAGTGTGGCTGTCGATATCATTTGGAGATTTGTTTTTTAATCATCAAACGACATAAAGCAAAAACTCGATCTTCCGTGGAGAAATCGATGCCATTACAGGAGAGTGGCTGCCACACTAATCAAGAGAGACACCAGGGGGAGACTCCTGGTGTTTTGTTTTGTATAAACGGAAAAAGGCACAGTTCCACTGCAAAACCTGCATGCAGTTACTGTGCCTTATACGGGAGCATAATGGTGAACTTGGTCCCTACTCGTGGTTTGCTTGATACATTAACGGATCCACCAATCGCATGGATGACATGGTAGGAATAAGTCAGTCCAAGACCGGTCCCACTCGATTTCGTAGAAAAGTAAATGGTACCGAGACGGCTGATCTGTCCTGCATCCATGCCGACACCGTTATCCTTGATGACCAACAGTGCTTTGTTTCGCTCAATGAGCAAGCCGAGGGTAACTTTTCCGTCCGAAATATCTGAGCAGGCCTCGATTGCATTTTTGATGAAATTCACGAGCACCTGCTTGAACTCGTCTGGGTTGGCCTTGATCTTCACGGGTTTCTCAAAGGCTTGCAGCTCCAGCTCTACGTTATACATATTGGCAAACGGGAGCATCACTTCACGAATGGCATGCAAAAGCTCGCAAACATTAATCAGCTCATGCCGTTCCTTGAGCGGCTTGGAAATCGCAAGGTACTCGGTCAAGATGGCTTCTGTCCGTTGGATTTCGTCCAGACTGATGCGAATGTATTGATCGACTTTTACCAAATTTTCCGGAGATTCCTGTATCAATTTCAAGAAGCCTTTGACTGCTGTCAACGGATTTCGTACCTCGTGTGCGAGCGAGGCGGCAACGTGGCTCATCGTCTGGATTTTTTCATTTTGCGCGTGGCGGATGAACAGCTCCTTATCCGAAACGCATTTGCTGAAAAGCGACATTAATAGCCAGAGCCCGAAAAAGTTTTGAATGGGAATGAGAACTGTATAGTAGACGAGATTTTGTGATACATAGGTCGGGAAAAAGTAATAAGTAATCCCCAAAGCAACACTGGAAAAAATCGCACTCGTCATAAAAAGATACAGTGTTTTCCGATAACTGGCTTTGTAGTGCTTGTAAATTAAGAGTGCCAACAAAAAATTTACGGCAAGGATCAGCATCGCAACCCATGTTCCTTGGCCGCCTAGATAATACCGATAAACCAAGGCTTCGATCAGAAGGAGCAAGGCAACCTCAATACCGCCATAAACCAGTCCGAACAGGATGATGACATGCCGTATATCAAAAATCATGCCGTTAGTAACGCTCGGGGCAAAGGTCATCGCAAGAATCATGCAGGCAGAACTGGTAATGATGATAAACGAACGGCTGTAGTTCCTCATTTTGTCGCGGTAATAAATGTTGAAAAACACAAAAGGAATAATCGCAAAAAACCATTGCAGAATGACTTCTTTTAATAGACTCATGTAGCATCCCCATCGCAAAAATTTGCTAGGCTTGTATCAATCTACGATAATTCGACAAGACACAACAAAATCCCTCTCGTATTTACAGTGAGAATTGGAATAAATATCTAGAAATTCTTTGTATAACCTAGTTGACAGATGGGTAATGCCCGGATTATATTCTGTATATACTAATACAAACGTTTTGAAAATAAACACTACTCTTATCAAGAGAAGGCTGAGGGAATGGCCCTATGAAGCCCGGCAACCTAGCGCGAGAGATGATGATTCTTTCGAGCCAAGGTGCTAACTCCAACAGGTAGAAATACCTGACAGATAAGAGGCGAGAATCTTGTCGATTTTTGTCCTCTTTCTCTGTGGAAGAGGATTTTTTGCGTAGCTAACGTGGGGAAGTGGGGAAGAAGCGCATTTCCAGTCTACGCTTCGGCCTACGCCCTGCTGTGGGATTGACTGTCCGCTCAGGAAAAAATGGCGGGAGCGCTTCAAACGTAGAAGTTTCAAGGAAGTAGCCCATAAGTGAAGCTGAAATTCCCCGCCATTTTTTCCTGCGCTGGGGCGGGCTCCAGAGGCGCTTGGACTGGAAATGCGCTTCTTCTACGAGGATTTTGAAAAGAAAAAGGGGGAACATCAAAATGAAAAAGAAACTAGGGCTGATTACTTCACTTGTATTGGCTGCGTCAGTTCTCGTAACGGCATGCGGTGGCGGAGCAGCAACAGGAACCGGAAGTACGACCGAAGGCGCTTCGGGGGAGAAGGCGAAGAGAATCGCACTCATCATGCGTCAAAATGTAGGGACATTCTCTGCCCAATACATCAATGGTGTGAAGACAGAGGTCGAGAAAAACGGCGGCGAGCTGACCGTTTTTAATGCAGATACCGATCTGGCAAAAATGGCGTCCAACCTCGATGCGGCCGTGAATCAAAAATTTGATGGCATTCTGATCGACCATGGTACGGCAGAAGCCTTGCAGCAGGGTACACAAAAAGCTGTGGATAGAAAAATTCCGGTCGTCCTGTTTGATACAGACATCAACATTCCGGGCGTGCCAGTTGTGGCGCAGGATGACAACAAATTGGCTGAGCTGAGCCTGGAGAAGCTGGCTGCAGATACGAACGGCAAAGGCAACATCGTAAAAATATGGGTAGCGGGCTTTGCGCCAATGGAAAAACGCCAAGTCACGTATGAAGCTTTCCAGAAGAAGTACCCAGATATAAAAGAAATCGCCGCATTCGGTTCTGCGACCAACAATACGGCACTCGATACGCAAACACAGATGGAAGCCATCTTGAAAAAATACCCGAACAAAGGCGACATCACAGCAGTATGGGCAGCTTGGGATGAATTTGCCAAAGGGGCAACTCGTGCCATCCAGCAAGCAGGCCGTACGGAAATCAAAGTATACTCCATCGATTTGAGCGATGAGGATCTGCAAATGATTCAGGCGGAAAACTCTCCGTGGACTGCGACAGCAGCGGTAGACCCATCCAATATCGGGCGCATTCATGCCCAAACCGTGTTCCAAAAAATCAAAGGCGAGCAAGTGCCAGACAACGTGAAGCTGAATCCAGTGCTGGTGAAACAGGAAGACCTGCCGAAGGATAAAAAAGTAACGATGGGCGACCTGTCCCAATACGTAAAAGAGTGGGGTAAGTAAGCGCGTCAAAATTGGCTGTTCCCGTTGATTCGTATCTATCAACGGGATTTTTCCTTATACAGGAGGTGTGAAAAATGTCCACATTGCAAATGAAAGGGATGACGAAGCAGTTTTCCGGGGTTCCTGCCCTGCGATCCGTCGATTTTGAGGTGCGCGCAGGAGAGGTTCATGCACTGCTCGGTGCCAATGGCGCAGGAAAAAGCACCCTGATGAAAATTCTCACGGGAGCGTATCAGGCAGATGGCGGCACGATCACCATCGATGGCCAGACTGTGACGATCCAATCTCCGCAGGACGCCAAAGCATTGGGCATCCAATGTGTGTATCAGGAAGTGGACACCGCCTTGATCCCGTATTTGAGCGTCGCCGAAAACATACTGGCGGGTCAAATTGTCCAGGCGAAAACCAAAGGACTGATCAACTGGCAGAGCTTGTACAACGAGTCGGAGCAGATTTTACAAAGCTTCGGCTTCTCCATTCCGGTGAGGATGCTGGTCGAAGAATGTACGCTTTCGGAAAAGCAATTGATTTTGATCGCACGGGCTACCGTACAAAAAGCCAAGTACGTTATTTTCGATGAACCGACTGCGCCGTTGAGCACCAAGGAGAGCGAGCGACTGTTCCAAATCATTGCACAGCTGAAAAAAGCAGGCGTCGGCATCATTTACATTTCCCACAGGCTGCCGGAAATTTTTGAAATCTGTGATCGGATCACGATTATGCGCGATGGTCAGCATGTCGTGACCTCAGAGACGACTGCGACGAATATGGACGAAGTGATCGCGAACATGCTGGGCAAAAGCTTCGACGAGGAGTTCCCGAAGCTTGCGGTGCCGATTGGCGAGACGATTTTGGAAGTGTCCGGAGTTGCTGGTGGCAAAGTGCGTGGGGTCGATTTGAAAGTACGCGCGGGAGAGATCGTGGGTGTCGTCGGTCTGGTCGGAGCAGGGAAGACTGAGCTCGCCCGATTGCTCTTTGGTGCGGATGAGGCAAAGGCTGGTGCGATCCGACTACATGACGTACGAATCCAACTACGCTCGCCCAAAGACGCCGTTGATTCAGGCATCGTGCTCGTCCCGGAGGAGAGGCGTAAGGAAGGGATTTTTGTAGAGGAGTCCGTGCAGAACAACCTGTCTGTCGCCTCGTTGAAAAAGAAATCCTTGCTAGGTTTCATCAAAAGAGGGGCGGAAACGGCGAACGCAAGAGAGCTCGTGCAGCGTCTTGGTGTGAAAACAGCCGATATCAAGCAGCTGGTCGGTTTTCTCAGCGGCGGAAACCAGCAAAAAGTCGCGATCGGAAAATGGTTAGATACGAACTCGGACATCTTCATGTTTGATGAGCCGACAAAAGGTGTGGATATTGGCGCAAAAAGCGATATTTACCGCCTGATCGGAAGGCTGGCGGAGCAGAAGAAGGGCGTCCTGTATTTCTCCTGCGAGTTTCAGGAGGTCATCGGGATTGCAGACCGGATTCTCGTCATGTTTGAGGGTAAGATCGTGAAGGAACTGAGTCGCGAGGAAGCAACGCAAGAACTGATTATGTACTACGCAAGCGGAGGTGAGTAACGTGGCAGATAAAAAGTTTAGCCTTTTTGATTTTGTATACAAATACGGAACGGTTGCAGTCATTGTCATTGTCATGTTGTTATTCAGTCTGACCAACCCGTATTTCTTCACGTACGACAACTTGACGGACATTCTACGGTCCATCTCGATTGTGACGTTTGTTGCGATTGGTGTTACGTTCTCGCTAATTGTCGGGGGCTTTGACCTGTCTGTGGGCTCGACGGTTTCGTTGACCACGGTCGTCTCTGCTTCCATGATGGTTTGGTATGAGCAAGGAATCTTCACGACATTGGTTGTACCGATTGTACTCAGCTTGCTCGTCGGGCTGGTCAATGCTTTTCTCGTCGTAAAAATCCGCATTCCTGATTTGCTCGCGACACTGGCAATGCTCTACATCGTAAACGGCATTCATATGACGTATTCCCAAGGGTATTCCATCTACGCCAACATGCCGATGCAAGACGGCACGCAGGCTCCGGGCAAATTCCAGGAGTGGTTCCTCTGGCTGGGCCAAGGAGAAATTCTCTCCGTTCCGGTACCTGTCATTTTGACCTTTTTGCTCGTCGCGATTACGCATGTTTATTTGACCTATACGAGACAGGGGCGGATGCTGTACATGACAGGCGGTAATTTGGAAGCAGCCCGTCTGTCGGGGATTCCCGTGAATCGCTATCGTACCTTGGCTTATGTGCTCTCTGCTCTTTTTGCAGGCTTGGGCGGGATGCTTTTGGCGGCGCGGATTGGTACTGGCCAAGTGAATAGCGGGGGCTCTATGCTGATGGATGCGGTAGCGGCTGCTTTCGTGGGCTTCTCCGTTTTTGGGGCAGGGAAGCCAAACGTGTTCGGTACATTTGTCGGAGCGATTCTGATTGGGGTATTGCTCAACGGCATGACGATGCTCAATCTGCCGTATTACGCTTACGATATCATTAAAGGAACGGTATTGGCGCTTGCACTGGCTGTGACGTATTATCAGCTGCGCAGAAAACGAAACGCTTAGATTCGTAACGTTCCTCTTGCTTTTCTCTCATCAATTTCTCATCTTCCTATTATTCCCTTCTCTTTTTTGGAGCTTAGTATTGGTCTTACACAAGTGAGACAAATGCGAAAGCAAATTCAGATAAAGAGAAGGGATGTTGTTTTTATGCGTATACTCGTAGTGCCTTCGGGCTTTAAAGAAAGTTTAGATGCCGAGCAAGCAGCAGAGTGCATGAAAGAAGGAATCCTGCGCGTGCTGCCGCTCTCCCAAGTACAAACGCTGCCGATGGTTGACGGAGGAGAAGGCTTTACAAAAGCGATTGTGAAAATTACGAATGGTTCGATCATTGATAAGGAAGTAACAGGACCAGTAGGAGAAAAGGTTTCCTCCCATTTCGGAGTGTTCGGATCAAAGACGACAGGTCAAACCGCTGTAATCGAGATGGCGGCAGCGGCCGGACTCCGATTGGTTCCAAGAAGCTTGCGTGATCCGCGCAAAACAACGACACATGGCGTGGGTGAATTAATCAAGGCTGCGCTGGACTTGGGGGCAAATCGTATTTTGCTAGGCTGCGGTGATTCAGGAACCTCCGATGGCGGGGCAGGTATGGCGCAAGCACTTGGCGCAAAATTTTTGGATGCAAACGGTCAAGAAATCCGCATTGAAGGCGGAATCTCGCTGGCAAACGTAGCGAAAATCGACGTTTCTGGCATGGACAAAAGACTGAAGCAGGTGCAAATCGATGTGGCTTGCAACTGGTTTAACAAGCTGTGTGGGGAAAACGGGGTCGCACGCGTGTTTGGCCCGCAAAAAGGAGCAACTCCTGAGCAAGTCGTTGAGCTGGAAGAAGCACTCGAACAGTTCGCAGCTGTTATTGCGCGGGACTTCGGAATGGATGTTAGAGAAATGCCGGGTAGTGGCGCTTCGGGAGGCTTGGGTGCTGGACTGCATGCGCTGACGGGTGCGAATCTGTATCCACGCTACGACATCATCATGAAGTACATTGATTTGGATCGTATGCTTCAGGAGACGGACCTTGTGTTTACGGCGGAAGGAAGCATTGATTTTCAGACACCGCGAGGAAAAATTCCAGTGGAAGTGGCGAAGCGGGCGAAGAAGCATGCCCTGCCGGTAGTGGCATTGGTTGGGACTGTTGGCAAAGGTGCCCGACTCAATTATGAGCATGGCATTGATGCGTACACGAGTATTTTGCCGATGCCGTCTACGTTGGAAGAAGCGTTCTTGCATGCCCAGAAATGGCTGACTGATTGCTCGGAAAGCTCCATGAGAACCATCATGGTTGGCCTGCAGCTCGCAAATCGTTTAATGGCGAAGGAGCAAGTATCGTGAGTGCACAGACTGTAGCAAAGGAAAGACCTGCCTGGGTCCTTCCAATTGCCTTGATTATGTTCGTTGAATTACTGCTTATGCTGCCTTCTTCCCTGACTTTTGAAGCGAAATGGAGCTTGTTCGGCTTTTGCGTCGCGGTGATCCTGTGGACGACAACCTCGCTGAACTCAGCCTATGTAGCGATTGGATCTGTGTTACTCCTGGTCGTGACAGGGACGGCTGACCAGGAAATTTTGTTCGACTCGCTCGCCTCCGATGTCATTTGGTTAATGATTGGGTCGTTCATTCTCGGCGGTGCTCTTCAAGTGACCGGCTTGGCAGGCAAACTCACAGATCTGGTCGTGAGCCGCGCGAAGAATGTAAAAAGCTTGTTTTGGCTCTTGACGGTCGTCGTTCAATTTCTCGCTTTCTTTATCCCATCTACCTCTGGACGCGCAGCGGTGCTACTGCCTGTTTTCCACTCGCTGACCTCCGAAATCGGGAACAAACAAATTACGAAAGCCATGGCGATCCTGATTCCGACGATTATTTTAGTATCGACCAGCTCCACCATGATCGGAGCGGGCTCCCATTTTATCGCACTCGATATGCTGAAGGAGTTCAATGGGGAAGGGATTAGCTTCGCGGAGTGGCTGTTGTGGGGACTGCCGTTTGGGGTAGTGGCCAGCATCGTTACTTGCCGGATTGTTCTGGCTCTGTTTCTTACCAAAGAAGAGATGCAGCGCCCACTCACGAGCAAAAAGCTCTCCCTCACCTTGTCCCGCAACGAAAAATATACGGTAGCCGTGATCGGGGCGATGGTCATCTTCTGGCTGACAGAACGTTTTCACGGAATCGAGATTGCTACCACGACAGTCGTCGGTGCCTTTCTTTTGACACTGCCGAATGTGGGTGTCATGAAATGGAAGGATGGCGTGCAGTCTGTCTCGTGGAACCTGATTCTGTTTGTAGGGGCAGCCATTGCACTTGGTAAGTCGTTGCTGGAGAGCGGCGCGGCAGAATGGATCATGAAGAAGCTGTTCTCGATTACCGAGCAGATGGAAGGGGAATCGTCGCTTCTGATCATTGTCGTTATTACTTTGCTGACACTGACGTCGCATCTGTACATTACATCGCATACGACGAGAGCAGTCATTCTCGTTCCACCGCTTCTCTACTTTGCGAGCAGCCTTGATTTGAATGAAGTGACCGTGTTGTTCTTAGGAATCGTCGGCATGAACTACTGCTTGACCTTTCCTGTCAGCTCCAAAGCATTGCTCATGTTCCAGGAGAGCGGCAAAGAGACCTTTCTGCCCAAGGATTTGCTGCGGTTGAGCATGTATGCAGGTGTGGCTCACGCGATCCTGATGGTTGTCTTCTATTACGCGTACTGGCAATGGGTGGGATTATCGATATAAGTAAAAAATTATATCTTTCGTACGGATTACTCTTTGATCCACAGTCAATATTTGCTAAACTCAACTGGATAATGGATGCAATGGCTTAGGAGGATTACATGTCGGAGCGAATATTAATTGTGGAAGATGAAGAGAAAATTGCTCGTGTGATTCAATTAGAGCTGGAATATGAAGGATACGAGAGCGAGATCGCCAAAACAGGGCTCGAAGCGATGGAACAATACACGCAAGGCGGTTGGAACTTGATTTTGCTCGACGTACTGCTGCCTGGCTTGTCAGGCATAGAAGTGCTTCGCCGGATTCGGTCCAAGGATTCCGCGACACCAGTCATTTTATTGACGGCCCGAAATGCGGTCGTGGACAAAGTGAATGGGCTTGATCAAGGTGCGAATGACTACATCACGAAGCCATTTGAAATCGAAGAGCTGCTGGCTCGCATCCGTTCCTGCCTCCGCCTGTCCCAAATGACAAAGAAAGTGGAAGCCAGTTCGAAGGTAGAAGTAGCGGATTTAAGCCTGGATGAAAAATCGCGGGAAGTCACGAGAGGCACCAGTCAGATCGAGCTGACGCCGCGTGAATTCGATTTGTTGCTGTATCTGATGCAGAATAAAAACCAAGTTCTGAATCGTGAACAGATTCTCACACACGTATGGGGATTTGATTACTTCGGAGACACGAATGTCGTTGACGTGTACATTCGTTACTTGCGCAAAAAGGTGGACCAAGGGTATGAAGCCCCGCTTTTGCATACAGTACGAGGCGTTGGTTATATGCTGAAGGGGTAGATTATGAAAATCAAAAATAAAATTCATTTGTTCTCGACGGTCGCACTCTTGCTTCTGTTGCTCATGGTCAACAGCTTCATTTACTTCGTGTTCTACAAAGTGACAACAGATGGGGAGCTGGATCGTCTACAACGAGAGGTCCTGCACATCCAGAGCGGCCTCAATCAGCCTGGTGTGGAAAAATTCGACACTGCTACGCTGCTGCAGCCGTATTTGCCATCGAACGGTATGATCCGTGTTATCGATCAGCAATCACGGGCCTTCGTCACGCAGGAAGTAGACAGCACGCAACCAATTCCGGCACCTAAGCCCCTCTTTGAAAGAAAAGCGAGTGAAGGTGTCTTCGATGTCAACGGAGCGAAATACGCATACGTCAAGGTCCCGATCATTTGGAAGAATGGCAAAATTGTCACGCTAGAAGTGATTGAAAGTATTGCGGGTTTGCAAGAGAATTTGAACCTGCTGCAAAACGTTCTGCTATTTGCTTCGCTGTTCGTGCTGATTCCTGCATTTTTTGCGGGACGCATGCTGAGCAATCTGATTTTGCGACCAGTCAATTCGATGATTCAAACAATGGAAGCCATTCAAGCGCGCAGTATTTTTAAGAAAATACCACTCGAAAACACATCCAAGGATGAATTGCACGCGTTAGGAAGTACCTTCAACAAGATGATGGATTTATTGCAGCAAAACTTTGAGAAACAACAACAGTTCGTTTCAGATGCTTCTCATGAGCTGAAAACGCCGCTGACCGTAGTAGAGAGCTATGCGAAGCTATTGAAGCGTTGGGGGACGAAAAAGCCGGAGGTTCTGGCCGAGTCGGTTGAAGCGATCTATTCGGAGGCCGTGCGCATGAAGGATATGACCAATCAAATGCTCCTTCTCGCCAACAATAGCGCCGAATGGAATCTAGATGTAAATGAAATCGACTTGATTCCGATGTGCCAAACCACCATCACGCAATTAACCAATGCGTATGGCAGGTCCTTTCAACTGGACGCAAACACCGAATCGGTTCCTGTGATGGCCGATGAACAAAAACTAAAACAAGTGCTCGTCGTTTTACTCGACAATGCGATGAAATACAGCTCAAATGAAATTGAAGTGGGTGTAGGGATTCAAGGGGACCGCCCTTATTTTTCGGTTAAGGATTACGGAATGGGGATTCCCAAGGAAGATTTGCAGCATGTTTTTGATCGTTTCTTCCGTGTAGATAAAGCCCGCAGCCGAGAAACAGGGGGCGTAGGACTAGGTCTTTCTATTGCGAAACAGATCGTCGATGCCCATCAAGGTGATATTGCACTAGATAGTGAAGAAGGGAAATGGACGCTCGTGACCGTTTTTTTGCCGGGGCACGTTAAGAAATAGCAGGAGGTACGTATGGATAAAAAATGGAAAATAGGGCTGCTGGCGAGCTTTTTGCTGGTCACCACGGCATTTGGCATGCAACGGATCTTCGCGAGTATGGATTTGCAGTCATTATCAGAGGAGGAAGTCAAACAGATCGTGACGGCTCGCTATCCGGGGAAGATTGAATCGATCTCCATGACGGATGTAGGGGAAAACAGCATTTACAATCTTCAGCTTCTCAATGAGCGCGGAACGTACAGTGTGATGGTGAATGCACAGACTGGCGAGATTATTGATTTGAAGGAGCTATCCTTAGTCGCAGCCACAGCACAACCGAAGGCAAACGAAACGGCGACGAATCCAACGCAGCCGGGTTCAAAACCGACAGGCAGCACAATACAACCGAATGGCAGCGGGAAGGATGCTTCAGGCAACGCGACCAAGCCAACAGGAGCGGGGACGGTAGGGACTGTTGCGCCAGGTAAACAACTGCCAGCTACTACCCAACCCCCAACCCAGACACAACAGCAGCCGAAACCAAATCAAAGTCCGAATCCACCAGCACAGCCACAGACCAAAATTACCGAACAGCAAGCGAAGCAGATCGCGACGGAAAGAACAAGTGGCGGCACGATCGATGATGTTGATTTAATCGAGACAAAGAGTGGGGCAGTCTATCGCGTAATCACGAAAAAAGACTCCAAAACGGTAGATGTACGCGTCCATGCCATTACCGGAAAAGTGCTTTCGACGACCACAATCGAGAATGGCTCTACCAATGATGATGACGATGATGATCAGACACCAGCCGATAAAAATGGGAGTGCTCCGGCGGATACATCAACAGGTGATGACACGAACTCCAATGACACCGACGACGATGATCTGGATGATGGTGATGATGATTAGGATGTAGATTTCATATAGAGAGAGCCGTCAGTGTCAGCATTGACGGTTTTTTCGTTCGGGAGGGAAATCGATGATTACATATCCGACAGAAGCGGTTCGGGAGACGATGGAGAGATGGTTTGGTTTGTTTCCTGTTCTGCGTGAGACTCGTTTGCAAATAACGACTTACGATGAGTGGGAAGTTTGCGAGCTGGAGGTAGGTCATTATGGTACAAGACTGGAAATACATAAAGCAACTGGTTATGTGACAACCTTCCGTCTGGAAAAAGAAGACCAGAAAGCGTTGTTTCATGGCGAGAGAATAAATGCCGAGTCAGCAACTGCTAGAGCAACAGAGGTCGCTGAAAGACTTTACGGGGACCATTTGAAAGAGATGACGAGAGATCGTCTTGCTAGATTGTATAAGGAAAAGGTGTGGAGGCTTTCCTACCGTTATTTCTTTCATGGCATACCGTTTTCAGAAGTGTTTTTGCAGATATGGTTAGATGAGTCAGGGAATTTGACTGAAATAAACTATCGGGGATTTGAAGACTTTGATCGAAGAAATAAGCCGAAAAAACCAAACGTAATGACAAAGGATGAAGCCAAGCTAGCGTATCTTGCTCTTTTTCAAAAAAACATGGTGCTCGTATGCGATGAACAGGATGAAGCGAAGCTGAAGTATATCCCGGATGAAGCAGCATTTCGCGATCTGGCTATTCATGCGGAGACAGGACAGCCCACAAAAATTTTCCAAGGTAGTAGTTCACCCGTACAAGGTAAGTCAGAGGTTATTCGGGTCGCTGGACAGGGACAATCCATTATTCTGGCAACCGTACCGGAAATGGAAGCATGGGTCAAGGATCAATTTCAAACTGATATCACTCATCCTGATATAAAAATGCATACGCTAGTGACACCGAATGAGGATCAGATTATTTTCAATCCAATCAGTGCAAATTATAAATTCTCTCGTGATACCAAGCATCTTGCCTTGCCTCCAACTGTCTATTACACCTGGCCGTTACCAGAAGAAGAAGGGGCAGAAACCGTCTACGATCCTGATTTGGTATGGATCTCACTCAATCAAACAACGAAAGAAGTACTCGCTTTTTCTGTTAATCAAAAAATCGACCATATAGCGCCACGGCTTACGGAGCAGGATGCTTTGCAGATTGGGACGAGCTTTTTGGAGAAGTACATCGATCAGGGAATTACCGAGCTTCACTACAACGAGGTGAGTCGTCTGCGAGGTACGGGAATTACGTATGAGTTTTATGAAAGAAGACAAGGAGTCGTTCTGACCAATCGAATTTACAGGGTGAAAGTGAATCCGTGGACAGGACAGGTAACAGGCTTCTACAAACATGATGCCCGCACAAACAAAATACTACCTGATTTTGACGCATGTATGTCCGCTGAGGAAGCAGCAGAGATATTTCTCGATCAATACGACGTGGAACTGGATTATATCCAAATTGAATACAGACGTCCAGGTAGAAAGGAAAAGGATCAGGTTCCATTTCCAGCTTATTGGCTCAAACACGCGAGTCCTGAGCGTTATAAATATGTGGACGCGATCACGAAAAAGCCATGTCGATGATTTCACTCTCGATAGTAAAATAGCTGGAAACTGCGGATACGATATTTACGTAGAAAGATAATGAAGGGAGAGGATGTATCTGTTTTTTGTTGGATTAACGGCTTGCTTGATCGCATGGATAGCTGGAGGAGTATTGCTGTATCAAGGTGATTATGTAATGGGCGGGGTCTTGATCGGAATAGGCCTTCTTCTATTTATTTGTATGATCATCTTCTATCGTAAGAAGCGTAACAATTGTTCGTTAGATTGCAACTATATTCCAGTTGATTGTCCGGTTCCAGAATGCGGTATACCCGATTGCGATTGCAAGCCAGATTGCTCACATTGAGGTGGCTGATGAAGATCAATATGCAGTGGATTCCATGTCATCGGCGCGCAGATCGTTCCTTATATATAGCGGGTAAAAAAATGCCGCTATGTGCCAGATGTGTTTCGATATTGGCTGGATACTTGATCGCGCCAGTTTTTGTAGGGATGCATCTCGTGACCTCTTACTATTTGATTGGATTGCTTTTACTGCCAATGCTCATTGATGGCTTTACTCAACAATGGAAGTGGCGGACGAGCAATAACAAGCTCCGATTTTTAACAGGGTTTAGCTTTGGTGTCGGACAGTCGTTACTCATTTCCAATCTCGTTTGGTTTTTGGTTGAGAGACTCAGGTGAATAAAATGCGGAATGTTTCTTTGTGTGACGAATTTCAATTTTATGGTAATCCTTTCACCTGGGACATCCCTCCTATATAATACTGATGGGGGGATATTAGTGATCCATTATAAGACTTACATACGTGGTGAAGATTACGAATGGGTGACTTTTGTCCATGGGGCAGGGGGCAGCTCATCGATTTGGTATAAACAACTGAAGGCATACAAAGAGAATTTCAATGTTCTTCTCGTAGATATGCGTGGTCACGGAAAATCTAAAAGCATCCCAGGCAAGCTTTTTAAAACATACAGCTTTGATGATGTCAGCAGAGATATCATAGAGGTTTTAGATCATTTAAAAATCGCTTCCACCCATTTTGTAGGCATTTCCTTGGGGACGATCATCGTGCAAATTATTTCGGAGCAGGCACCAGAGAGAATGCGCTCTATGGTGTTGGCAGGAGCTGTGACACATCTGAACGTCCGATCACAGGTGCTGATTACGCTGGGGAATATGGTCAAGCATTTCATCCCGTACATGTGGCTGTATCGACTGTTTGCATGGGTGATCATGCCGAGCAAGCGTCATAAAGAATCGCGTTCCTTGTTCATCCGAGAAGCCAAAAAGCTTTGTCAAAAAGAATTCAAAAGATGGTTCAAGCTGACAAAAGGCATCAATCGATTCCTGGGTACCCTTTTTGATAAAGAGCCTCCCATCCCTACCTTGTTCATCATGGGAGACGAAGACCATATGTTTTTGCCCTTCGTCCAGATGCGGGTGAAAAAAAGGCAATATGCACAGTTGAGTCTGGTCGCTGACTGTGGCCATGTCGTCAATGTCGACCAGCCGGAAGAATTTAATCGTATCTCCATTGGATTCATTCAAAAGCAGTCGACCTCATCGCAAGGATTGTATGCACTGAATCCAGCCTAGCTCCGCAAGAGTAGAGCCGCAGAAAATGCTTCTGGGGTTCTTTGTTTTTTCTACAGGTTGCGATTGGTGAAGAATAATGTTCCAATGTAGGAAATGGATCAGGGTAATTTACATTCACGAACAGGAGGGAAACACATGTCGATTCAAAATGAACATGATCTGATCTGCTTGAGGCGGATCGGTAGCATTGTGGCAGAAGCAAGAGAGACGATGATAAAAGCAGTGCGGGCAGGCGTAACAACAAAAGAACTCGACCAGATAGGCGAAGAGATCTTGGCGAAGTACGGCGCGCGATCTGCACCGAGTATCACCTATGATTTTCCAGGGCATACATGCATCAGTGTCAATCACATTGTTGCGCACGGCATCCCAGATGATACCGTCCTGCAAAATGGCGATATCATCAATATTGATGTATCGGCAGAGCTGGATGGATATTTTGCGGATACAGGTGCTTCCATCGTGGTAGGGGCAGGAGAAGCGGAGAAACAATCTTTGTGCGAATGCGCCGAGGAGTCGCTGTACAAGGCGTTGGATGCGGCCAAAGCCGGATCGAAGCTAAGCCAGATTGGGCGCATCGTTCATCAGGAGGCCAGGAAAAAAGGCTTCACTGTAGTGAAAAACCTTACAGGACATGGCATCGGCAAAAGCCTGCATGAAGAGCCGGCGTACATTTTGAACTACTACGACAAAAACGATAGACGCTTGCTCGCAGAAGGTCTCGTGTTGGCGGTTGAAACATTCATTTCAACGGGGACGGAATATGTGGAGGATGGCAGAGACGGTTGGGCGATTATTACACCAGATAAGAGTTACGTAGCTCAATACGAGCACACCATCGTCGTCACGAAGGGGAAACCCATTATTTTAACAGCTTGATTACAGGGAGACCTCAGATGGATGAGGTCTCTTTTTTGTGAAAGAAAAACTTGCAGAATACCCAATGATTGTATATTCTTTATGTAAGAATATATGTTCGCGTGTTGTGAAGGAGGCTTCTTTCCGTGAATCGATGCGGTTGGGTGAATCAGGATCCGATCTATATGGATTATCACGATCACGAGTGGGGAGTTCCTGTCTATGAGGATCGTTTGCTCTTTGAATATTTGAATTTGGAAGGCGCTCAAGCCGGGCTTAGCTGGTACACGATCTTGAAGAAGCGGGAAAATTATCGGCGGGCGTTTGATAACTTTGAAGCAGAGAAGATCGTTCAATACGATGAAGCCAAGATCGAGCAATTACTGGCAGATGAAGGTATTGTTCGAAATAAGCTAAAGGTTCGCGGTGTCGTGAAGAATGCCCACGCGTATTTGCGAGTTGTGGAGGAGTTTGGGTCGTTTAGCAGCTACATTTGGGCGTTTGTAGGCGGGAAGCCGATTCACAATCATTTTCAGGAAATGAAGGACGTGCCTGCTTCTACCGAGATTAGCGACAAGATGAGCAAGGATCTGAAAAAGCGCGGTTTTACATTTGTCGGTTCAACGATTTGCTACGCTTATATGCAAGCAGTCGGCATGGTGAATGATCACGTAGCTACGTGTGATCTCTATAGAAGAAACTAGGACGAGCTTACGGAGAGGGGGATGTTGGCATGAACGAAAATGATCTCTTAATCTTAAACTTTGAGGAAGTAAGACGTAGAAGCATCAAAGTATGGAAGGCAATTCCGCAAGATATGCTGCACTGGAAGCCTGACGATAAAGCGTTCACGTGTGGCGAAATGATCCGTCATGTCATGGAAGGTGAGTTTTTGTATCACCAGATTTTGATCCAACGGGGCAGTGCCGCTTTGTCTGCCATTCCCAATCCATATGAAACAAAAGAGTTTTCGACGGTAGAGGAAGATTTGGCATTTGCGAAGCCGTATCGGGAACAATTTCTCAGCTTCGTCAGAGGTCTCTCCAAGACCGACTTGGAAAGTGTCCGCATCGATCGTTCCGATGTAGGCTATGTCCGCACGCTTGGAGACATGCTGCTGCGAATCGCCTATCATGAGTCGGTACATACCGGTCAGCTGCTAGATTATATGAGAACGATGGGCGTCGATCGTCCGAATATTTGGGATTAACAAGAGTAGACAGCCCTTGAGCTTGAGGAGCCAGGCGGTCTATACGCTGTAACCTATGAGCCGATCCCTTTTGGGAACGTCTATTGGAGCAACCGTAGGTGCGGGAACGCCTACGGTTTTATTTTTGTTTCTACTATTTCTCCGAGCTCCTTCTTTATACCTTGCATAATGAGTTGCTGATAAAACTCGAAAAGTATGAGAATTATGTACTTTTAAAGTGTAGGGAGCAATAGTTGTGTAAGGATAATCGAATACTTCAACACAGGCACGATCTCCACTTGAGATCGTGTTTTTTATGTCTTTTTTTTGAGCTTGTGCAGAAGATGGACAGGAAAAAAATCTCCAAAAATCTGGTAGAAAGAACTTGAACTTACAGCATTAGTATGAGATACTTGTACTATAAAGAGAACGAATGTTCCTGTTTTGCGGATGGATGTTCGAAAAAGACAGAAGGTGAAGCATGTGACAGATGAGCAGTTGCAAGAGCATTGCAGAAAAGTACTCAAGAGGATTGCTTGGCGATTGCAGTACGCGGCCAAGAAGCGGTTGTACAGGGAGACGTTCATCCGTGAGGGGATGAGGGGAACGGAAGCGATCGAGGACAACCTGTCGGACCTGTATGTTCAGGAGGTGTTGATGCAGCTCCCTGAAAAAGCCCGGATCATTATCAAGCATGTCGTCCTGCAAGGAATGACAGAAGAACAGGTAGCGAAACAACTAAATATGACGAGACAAGGAGTGAGTAAATGCAAAAACAAATATTTGCGCCAATTGGCCGAGAAGCTGACTCATTCAGCGTAACCCTCCAAAGAGCAAAGTCAGGTGATAATCGGGCCGTACTGACGGTCCTCGACTTTTTGCTCCCGGACATGGAGTATCTTGCAGCTTTTATTAGACAGCCTCGTGAAGAGAGTATGCAAGAAATGAAAACCGCGATGCTCGAAGCAATCCGCAGTGGAGAAGTGATGCTATGATGACAATCGATTACGTGCAGGTGCTTGCTGTTGTCGTGTGCTTTCTAGCTTTAATCGTCACGTTTAAGCAGGTGGATTTGCAGATTCGCATTAACAACCTGTTCAACCTGCAATTAAAGGCAAACAAAGAGAAAAAGAAAGAGCAGCTCGAACAAAAAAAGGAGACCCCGACTGACGATCGGAATCCCCATTGATGGCTATGGGCAAAGAATACAACTGGTGAGTATCCTCTTTGCCCCCTTTTATTATACAAGAAAATGCTGATGCAAAGGAGATACGTACGAAATGATAGAAGCGGCATTAATCGGAGCAGCTGTCTTATTGATCGGAGTTATTATCGGACAGATCATGATGTCTCAAAGATTAAGAAAATGCGCAAGAGTCAACGAAAACCGTTAAGCAGCGCAACAGACTTCATATATACATGACCGAGGGGGAATAGAGCCTTGATCAGCAAAGATGTTTTCATGGAAGCAGTATGCGAGGTGTGTCCGGCGACGTGCTGGGGTAAGAAAGCACATTGCCAGGTTCATGATCAGCATGTGGGAAAAATCGAATCTTGCCCGGAGTGGGACAAGTACTTGCGGGATCAAGAGACAAAAGCGCCCCAGAAACCAGCAGCAGCTAGACCAAACGGCTTTCACCGGCTGAGTGAGCAGGCACCCGAGTTGGATTTTCTCCAGAAAACCGAGGAAGAAATCCGCGACTACAATTACATGCAGATCGAGATCGTCCGTATCCAGCGTTTTTTGCGCGAGGCGGGGGAAGGAATGGTCGCACAGTACGGACTGGATGCAGGCATGCCAAAAGGAAAAGGCATAAACGGAGATAAAACGCATGCGGAGGTCGCACGCCGGGAACGGAAATGGAAGAGGCTGCAAAATCTGCAGGATAAAATCGAACGGATCAACCAAGCGGTAGAGATGATTCCGGGTGAGCAGGAACGATTGGTGGTAGAAGCCTTGTTGGACGGGGATAAGAACAATCTGATTGCCAAAGAAATCGGCGTGTCGCGGCAGCGGTATTATGAGATCAAGCGCAGCGCTGTGATGAAAATGGCACGGGCGATGTATGGGAGCCAAGCTCAACCGACTGGGTAAAAACGTATGGCGAGAAGCTGTCTGAGGAGGACAGCTTCTTTTTATTTTTACAAGTGTGGTATCCGCTGACAAAGGTTGACACTACCTGACACATAGGGTCATTTTCCCGGTTTTTCCTCCGAATCGGTTATACTTGAGTCAAGCGAAACAAGTAAGAGAGATATGAGCCATCCGATGAAGCTGTCGGGTGGCTTTTTATGTACACCGACGACTCAAATGTCCGGCGAGCGGGGAACAAGGCGATTAGCGCCACACGATTTTGCGAGTTCAAAGCCATAGGCTACTCGCTCCCTGCTCGGCGGGCATTTTGCCGTGGATGCCTTGCCAAGTGAAATAGTGGGGGGAAGAAACATGTGACGATGACAGAGAGAAATACCGCAAGTACGGGTGGTGGGAGCGTGACCGATCGTGAGCTGGCTGTTCTGATCGAACTGGTGAAGGAAGCGTATCCAGAGCTGGGGACTGTTGTGAATGTGGACGATTGGATGGCGCAGCGGTTTTCGCCGCCTATCGCGTTTCTTTTGACGCAGGGGGTCCGCGAAGAAGGAAGAAGCCTCACTTCTTATCAAGTGGTCTCAGAAGCAGCCATCGTCCTCCATTATGCAAAGGTAGCGGGTGTGTATCAGCCGCTTTCAGCTGAGCCGTTGCGCGAGCTCCTTCGCCAGAGACATTTCAGCTATCAAGGCAAGACGTCTGGAATGTCCATCGAGATTGACAGCTCCACCATGCGTATTTGGCGGGACAAAAAGGACCGGACAGAAATTGCGTTCCAGTTCACGTACAACGTAGCGGTGCAGAGAGCGGTCACAGACAAAATCAACGAATTTGATATTGAGGGGGTCCGATCATAGTGGCACGAAAAGAACAACAGGCACAGGCAACAGAGCTTGTGCAAACCAAACAAGAGTGGATCAAGAGCGCCGCCTATCTTTGCGCCGAACGGTTCGAGGTAGCAGGTGCTCTTTTTTCTGAAGCAGATGATCAACTACTGGCAGAAGGACAAGTGAAAAACCGACTGACCAAATACAAAGGCGGGGTGTAAGCATGACTATTCAACGTGAACGTCCGGGTGTAACGGTCGAACTGATCGCAAAAGCAAAAGAACGTGTAGTACCGAAGAGCGGTGTCGTATTGGTGCCGTACCAAGCAGAATGGGGTGCGCCAGATGAGCTCGTGAAGCTGGGTAGCTTTGAGGAGCGACTGGCGAACACTTTTGGCAAGGTCGATACCGTGGAGCTGGCAGCAGAGGGCGGAGCGACGATTCTCGCCTACCGCATGACGAATGGCACAGCCACAAAAGCAGCGTATGAGCAGGTCGATGCGATCAGAGTCGAGGCCCTGTATCCGGGTCTGGTCGGTAATCAATTGAAGGTTACCATCACTGCGTCTACGTCCGAGCCAGGCAAAAAAGAACTTCAGGTAGCAGGCCCACTGCAAACAGAGAAGTTTTCGTTTGCCGATGCGAATGAGCTGGCAGCAAAAACGAACCAATCCAATTATGTGCGCGTGAAAAAACTGGGTGAGACTGCCGTTACCATCGTTCCAGAAACAGCACTGACAGGAGCGACAAGCGGTACCGCAGCGCTTACTTCTGCTGATTCGACCAAGCTGTTCATGGCGGTTTCCGGGGCTGATTTTGACGCGATGTATTTACCTTTTGACGATGCGGCGGTACAAGCGGCAGCGAAGCAATTCATGAGCGATCGCCGCAAGCAAAATAAGAAGCTGAGCACGCTGGTCATCGGTGGCAAGTCGGTGGATGACGAAAACATGACGAAGCACATCGAGCGCTCTGTGGCGCAAAATGCCCGTTTTGTCGTCAATAATGCCATTGCCGGTCAGCACAACAACGGGAAAGTATACGGAAGCCTGGAGTGGGCCGCATGGGTAGCAGGCATGATCGCAGCAACACCTGCTCATGAATCGCTGACAGCCGTCGTCGTTCCGTTGAAAAAAGCGCTCAAGGATTGGGGACACACCGATATTTTGAGTGCGCTCGGCTCTGGTACGCTAATCGCGACTCGCGACGGAGATGTGTACATCATCGAGAGCGCCGTTAATACGCTGGCTGTATTGGGTACGCATGAGCGCGAGGATTACGGAAAGATTCGTGTCAGCATGACGCTGGATCAGATCGTCAACGACATCAGCCAAGTCGGCAAGAAATACAAAGGCAAGCTCGGCAACAACGATTTGGGCGGCGCAGTGTTTGTCTCTGCCGTCAACGCGTACCTGACCGTCCGCGAGCAGCAGGGCGCGATTGATACGGGCTGGACGTTTACCGATCAAAAGAACGGCATGGGGGATCGCCGTGGCTTCCTCTTGTCTGCGAAGCCGCTTGATGCCATCGAATACTTTGACATTGACTGGGAGGTGCTGTAAATGGCAATTGCACGCGATATTAAACTGAAGAACTGCCAAATTTACGATGAAAACGGAGACCCGATCTTCGGTACCTTGGAAGGCAAAATGGTCCTCAAGGTAGAGTACGGCGACACGAATCGGCTGCAAAAAGGAAAAATCCAGACCGTCAACGACTGGCATGTTGAAGTGACATTGAAAATTACCGCAACCAACGCTGCGCTGAAATACTACTGCGTCGAGCAGTTGACCCAAGGCAAGACACCAGTCCTCCCATTCCTGATCGGCGAGACGCTGGACAAGGAAGCAGGCAACTCCGAACGCGTCCGCATCTCCAACATCGTGCTCAACCCAGACGAAATCACGTTGTGGGAAGCCAAAGCGGACGGCAACGATCACGCGACATACGACCTGAAAGGAATGTCCATCGACAAGCCGGACTACCTGGATGAATTGCCAACCTACACTGAATAGGAGAGTGAATGGACATGAACAACAACAAACTGCAAAAATATTTGGCTAAAGCCAACGAACAAGCCCAGCGAAAAGAAATCACGGTAAACATCGACGGTGACGAATGGAAGGTTCGCCAGCTGAATTTGTCCGAGCTGCGTGATTGCGAGCGTATGGCTGACAAAGGCGAGAAGACCGATTGGTTCCTGTACAACGATGCTCGCTTGGTGAAGGCCACCGAGCACGATTTCCCTTGGAACCAGGAAGAGCTGAAGAAAGCGTACAAAGTCGGCACCAAGTACGAGCTCGTCGAGAAAATATTCCGCGACAATCCAGAAGGCTACACCAAGCTGCTCAATGCTGTGCGCGAGGTCAATGCCAGCCAGACGGAAGAAGAAGCCATTGAAGAAGCAAAAAACTAATCCGATCTGACGGCGAGGCCTGGCATATTTGCCGTGCTTTTTTGAAAGGCAGGGGCCGACCGTCGGATCTACTAGAGTATGAGGTTGATTTGTACAAGCAGAAGCTGTTTATTTTTGCTTGTCAGATAATTGAGGCGGAGGATGAGGAAAGGGCTGGGGGGTAGGTTCTTCCGGCTTTTTTCGGGTTCCTGCTGGGAGTGGAGAGAAGGAGACATCAGGGGAGACAGGGGGTGAAAGAATGGCAACTGAAAAAGCGAGATTAAAAGAAGCTCGCAAGGAAATGAGCAATATGGTCAAGGAGACAGAAAAGCTCACGAAGGCCATGGGCGAAACCAGTAAAGAGATGCAAAAGATGGCTAGAGAGTTCTCCGAGGGTATGTCGCAGATGCTGCAGGACATGCGAAAGCTGCGTGAGGAAACCAACAAGCTGGACAAAGTGACTGTGAAGCCGAAGATTGAGTTCAAGGACATGATGGGCAAGCTGGGCGAAGTAAAGAAGGAGCTTCTCGGGCTCGGAGGCTTGGTTACTGGAGTAGCTTTGGGAGCGAGTATGGCTTCTGTCACAGACGAAGCGAAGTTAGTCGCAAGAGAACGCGGATATTACGCGGCGAATAAGAAATCAGAAGATGAAATCAGGAAATTTGAAACTACTGCAAAAGAAATGACGATGCTCAATCCTTATATGACTCTTTCTCAGGCGATGGCTCTCATTTCCAAAGGGGAGCTAGCTAACGCTGCAAATGGTGCTCAATACGCAAAGCAAGCAGCACTGCTCAACGTTACGACCAAATTTGCTCCAGAAGATACTGTGAAGATGATGGCGGCAATTGGGTCGTCTACTCAAATACAAGATCCAAAGAACCTGGCAAATGCGATCCAGCATATGAGCATTTATGGTGGGGGCAATGTCAACCTCAAGTTCGTAGAAGCAATGGCGGAACTGAATGCTCAAAAAGGCAATTTTCTTCAAACACCTGAACAAATGGCGACGAGTTTTGAGGCCATGGGTAAGGTTTTGAACGATACAAAGTCATTTAGTATTCTGCGCGAAGGTGCATTGAAACAGTTAACCGCTAATGGCGCATTGACTAGTCAGTTCCAGGCCGAATTTAAGAACCAAGGTATGAGCGAAGAAGAAGCAAAGACCAGGGCTGTAGAAGAGGCGAAAAGGTTAACAACGGCTCTTCATACTGGAGATAAAGACGCTCAGAACATTGCTTTGGCAAAGGTACTGCTATCCACATCCTTAATGAAGGGCGATCAAGTTAAACAACAAGAAATAATGACGACTTTGGCAGGGAGTGGTGGGAAGGAACTATCGTCTAGCTTGGAGGAAATAAAGAAAACCGCTACAGGTGCGAGTGGTTCGAAAGTAAATGAATCCGAGGCGCAAATCGCTTACGATGCGGCTTTCAAAGAGAATGAGTTCATGAAGACGATGCAGGCGCAAGCCACAGCGAAAAATGCAGCGATGGCCGCGGTCACACAGATTGCTAGCGATTTGTCTGGGGTAGCTGTAGCCATTTCGAATGCAACTGAGGGATTTTTTAACTGGTTTAATACTTGGCCGCAAGAGATAAGGGTCGGAGCTGTTTATTTTGTAGGTGCCGTTGCAGCAGCTTCTACGTTGGGGGTAATGCTTACCAGTACAGCTGTAGCCATGAAAGGTTTATGGACGACAACTGGAGGCGTTTTTAGCAGATTTAAAAATTGGTTAGGTGGACGCAAAAAGGGCACTGATGCTGACGCGGGAGGTTCCCATTCAGATTCTGACAATAAAGCACCGGAGAACTCTTCCCTCACTCCTCAAAAAGGTGATTTTGACGCAGGAGGTAAAAACTGTTGCTGCTGTTGTTGTGATGATAAGGAAGAGTTAAATAGGAACAAGAAACCGAAGCCTTCCTTTAAATATAACCCAAAGAAAAAAGGTGCTCCAACGGGCTCGAAAGCAGGAAATAAACCCGATCCGGACGCTGGCGGTACCAAAGGAGAAGCGAACAAAGCTGACGGCAAGGGTAAAAATGGCTCCCCGACTACCTCGCAAGCAGGAAATAAACCTGCTACACATACTGGCGGTGCCCAAGGAGAAGCGGGCAAAACGGACAACAAAAGCAAAAACAGTGCCCCAACTGCTTCACCGGCAGGAAACCAACCAGGTCCGGATAGTGGCGGCCAACAAGAACAAGAAGTAGATGGGAAAGCTACCAACAAAGGTGGCTGGAAAAGAATGCTTAAAGGAGGACTCAGACGAGTACCTCTACTAGGAACGGTATTAGGCATCAAGGATATAATAAACTCAGAAAACAAGTTGGATACTGCAGCAAAAGTAGGGGCAGAAACCCTTGGTGGTTGGGGAGGAGCCGCAGCGGGAGCGGCTACTGGAGCAGCGATCGGTTCAATTTTACCTGGCATAGGTACAGCAATTGGTGGTGTAGTCGGCGGCCTTATTGGTGGTATGGGAGGTTCATATGCTGGTGGCGCTCTATACGACGGAGTTAAGTCGTGGTGGAATAAACCTTCTAGAAAATCAAAGAAAAGGCAAAGCTCAACACCGACGGGTCCTTCGGTTCCAAATCACTCACCCGTCAGCAACACTCCAGAAAAGCCGCAATCTGTCATCATTAACATTCCACAAATCACAATCCCACTTCACGTACAAGGCGTCCTGCAGGATATCCCGACCATGTTGAAAATGCTTAACGACCCGTCTGTCGCCCAAAGGATTAAAGACATCATCGAACGCTCACTGCTCGATGCACTAGAGACGAGGGGAGGGGTAACGACATGATCCGGCTGCAAGGCAAATATAGGCTGACGTTTCCGGTCACACCTGCGGAAATCCAGTTTCGCGGCTACGGCAATGACATCGAAAGCACGACATCCATTACGTTATTAGCGGGCAATCGCATCTCTTCCAGACGTCCGAAGTCCATCTCCTTTGACTTCTTTTTACCCGGAGACAGTACGGCCCCCTATGTCGAGGTGCAGGGCTATCAAGGCCCGAGACAGTGGCTAGCCGGATTGGATCGCTTAACGGGTACTGAGGTACTTTTGACCATTGACGAGCTCGATTTGGCTTGGAATGTACTTATAGGGCCATGTGACGGCAAGTTTCTTGGGAAAAACGTCGATTTTCACGGTTCGATTGAGCTCCTGTTGTTTGTCAAAGATGAATTCATTACGTGGAGCAATCAGACACAGCTTCTATCCCCAGGTGCCGTCATCACGAAACAGCAGCCAGCTCGTCCGAATACGAGCGGGAAGATAGCCAAGAAGACGCAGAAACAGCAAGCAGCTCCTCGCATAGACAGCAAAAAATCCGAGGACAAGCGAAGAGAGATTAAGGAAAAGATTGAGAGAGAAAACAGAATGTAACGGAGGGCAGATGAAATGAAAGTCATTTACGGAAAAGAACAGACCCGCTATGACCTGACCCCGGCCGTTACCGAGCTGTCCTGGTCATCATCGAGGGGACAAATCGCCCAAAATTGTGATGTGAGAATCAAGGAAGGCCCGCCGCTGCAATCGGCGGGTTTTTTAATGCTCTTTGCGGGTGCAGAGCTCAAAGAGTCCCAGCAGCTTTTCCATGGCCCGTTGGTTCGCTTCGACAGAGATGATCGCACAGGAGACTTATCCGCATCAGCGTACGAGCTGGGCTGGTATTTGCAAAAGAACGAAGTCTCCAGACTCAAGCTGGACGGGGACGCAGGGACAGAGCTTGCGCGAATCATTAAGGGTGCCGGAATCAGTTTTAGCTGCCCGGCGTTCGGTTTTACAATCAAGGAGAGAATCTCATCCCAATCCTATACGTCCCTCTTTACTTCGCTGACTGAGCAGGCCTACGAAAAGACAGGCATCCGCTATTTCGTGCAATACCAGCGCGACAAGCTGACGGTACTCCCCGAGGGGAAGAACAGCATTATCCCGATGTTCAAGGCGAGCTTGCTCACGAGCAGTTCAACGGGTGAGAGCATCGAGGATGTATACACCGTCGTGACAGTCGAGCGTTACCGGGATGATCGGGTCGTGAGCAGTGCAACGAAATCAAACGATAGCCTGGTCAAACAAATCGGGCGCATGCAAAAAGTCATCGACGCAGGTGAGGATAAAAACGTAGCTGGATTAGCAGCCAAGCAGCTTGCAGAGTTGTCCAAAATCCCCAAGACACGCTCCATTTCGGTCAGGCACGAGGATGAAAATGCTGCTAGGCTACGCGCGGGCTGGCTCATCAAGATCATGGAAAAAGACAACAAAACCATCACGGATTGGATCGTCACCAACTGCCAAGCACGCTGGCAGGGCGGACAATACACGATGGATCTCCAATTGGAAAGGAGGACGTAAGGGATGCATTCAGTTATCGCAAAACTGAGAGGGCATGCTCAGGATGGGATCGAGAATACGCAAGGGGAATTCGGCAAACTTTTGTCTCTATCTCCCCTGTCTGTAAAGCTGGACGAGGACCCGACACCCTTGGAGCCTTATGAGCTGTCGGCACTGCGTTCTGCCCAATTGAAGCCCGAAGATGTGGGCAAAAAAGTAGCCCTGTTGCGTTGCAACAATGAGCAATACCTCCTGCTTGGGGTGGTGGAATGATGTTTCCTGAGCTGAGCGGTGACGAATCGATGTTGATGCAATCCTCTGATAATCCGATCCCATGGACGTACAAATTCGATTGGGTCACCAGGCAGTTTTTGATAGGGCCAGATGGTCGATATTTGCGCACTGCCTCCTACGCAGAGTATTTGGAGGAGGCGGTAAGGAAAATTTTATATACTCGTCGCTTCCGTTATGAGATTTACTCTGAACGATATGGTGTTGACTTTTCCTACGAAACGGGGAGGATGCGTTCAGGGATTTCGCTAGCCACGGTCAAGATACAAGCACAAGAAGCGTTGGAGGCTCACAGTGAGATTGAGCGCGCCGAAGTAGTAGACATCAATTACGAGGGGAATAGAGTCATTTTTTCACTGGAGATAGAAGGAGTAAGAGGCACAACAAGAACGGAGGTGGCCGCATGGCAAAGATAAGACCGCCCAAACCGCAAATGCCATTACTGCGTGAATCGCCGGACCATATTTATCAACGGATTGTCAATCGGGCGACTGCATATGCGCGGGCAAAAGGGGAGATGCCGCCGCCAACAGAAGAAGGAGAGATGTTTTATGACATGTGGTACCCGCTGGCAAGCGAATGGGCAGAGCAGCAGCAAATACAAGAGTACGAGTTTTTGCAAGCCTTCCCGGTGTGGGCAGATGGAGAGTTTTTGGAAGCACATGGTTACGCCGACGGTGTCGATAAAAAGGATGGCGAAGACACAGAAGCTTATCGAGACCGAATTCTGGAGAAGAAGCGTACCGAGGAAGGTACTGGTCGCGTAGAGGATTACGAGCGGTGGGCTATGGAGATTGAAGGCGTCGGTGGGGTAATAGGAATAGAACACGATCGAAACGATGTATCTATTGATTTGTATCTCACGAATCAAAATGGTCAGCCTGTTACGCCAGAATTTGCAGTAGAGGCTCGCTATAAATTAGAAGCAAAACGAGTCGGCGGTCACGATCTTCACTGTTATCCCGCCGAGACATTCGCAGTAAACATTCAATTCAAGCTGATCATGAATGACGAATCAAAGAGAGCGGACGCGATCACACAGATTACTAGTCAAATCAAAGCGTATTTGAAAGGGCGAACTACCATCGTGTATCAACAGCTAGGTGCACTCTTTTGGGTGGATGGCGTTGCGGATTACACGGACTTTACTCTTAACGGTGCCACAGCAAACATCAATAAACCAAACAAGGCCGTCTCTTCACTAAATTTAGTGGTGCTGCCATGATTCCACAAAGATATTGCGAAATGCTCCCTCCCTATTGGTACGAAAATCACGTAGCAGATACGCATTTTCAAGCTACCGGTGGTGAGATTGATTACCAAAAAGAGAAGAGCAAGGACGTACAGAATCAATTTTTGCTCCCCTATGCTACCTGGGGGCTGGATATATGGGACTGGATGTTTTTCGGATACAAGCAGCAAGGAACAGATGAAGGACGCCGACTGGCTATACGTAGAAAAAATCTGGCAAAATCCAAATTCACAATCCCGAATCTCATGCTAATGGGGAAGCTGGCAGGAGATATAGTCCAGATTCATGAAGATTTTATCAACAAAATGATGACCTTTGAATTCTCAGATCAGGATGTCGTATCGTTAGTTCAGTTGTCAAAAGACTTTTCGCGAATGCGGCCGGTTCATGTCAAACAAATGAAATCCCTCGTCAAATCTGTAGCTGAGAATATCAGTGTCATGGGAAAAGCTAGAGCTCATAACATTGATTTTTTAGTGTGTGGAACGTTTTATCCAGAGGATGATTTGGACGGACGCATTTATCGTGAGTCCATAGCGATCTCAGAGGCAGTTCGACACCACACAATCGATTATTGTTTAACAAATATGTTTTACGCCAGTCAGGAGGTGTAACCATTGGCAATTGTTCAACAAAAGCTTGTGGAGTTACTCCGTGATAGCCTTAGCAACCATGTAGCGAGTGCCCTTGTCAACGTGAACGGTGCGATTAAGGCATATCCTATTCACAAAACAACGATAAATGGGCTAAAGGTAACCAAGTATATTTTTTTAAACGATGTGCAAGCGCAGGGACAGATACACAGCGCGTCTCTCGTTGACAGCACTGGCAACACTTTGGCCAATAAACCATTGAACATTACAAAAGGTGACAGCGGTTTGCTGATCGCTTTTGAATTTGAAGTGAAGTTGGAGGTGAGTGCTTCATGAGTTATCAGAAAAATGTGTGGGTGGATCATGTTGTTGATCCGGTCACGGGAGAGGTTGTTCAGCAGGGGACGAAGTTTACGGCAACGCGTGCAAATAATTTCGAGCAGGGAATTGCCGATGCACACACTCTTGCCGAGACGATCGCCAATACGTTCGGCGGTAGTTACGTCACTGCTATGAACGGCCAAGTCCCTGGGCTCGTGTTTTCTTCAACCGGACTGACAGCAAATTATACAGCAGGGATTGCTTATGTGAATGGTGTACAGTTCAATATCTCAGCAGGTTCGATTACGCTGAATCCCACTCAAGGTCAATACATTTATGTAGATGCAGATGGGGGGGTGAAGCAGACGAGTTCTCAAGCTGTTGCAGAGGCAAAATGTTGGTTGTGGTATTTTGCTACAGATGCAAGCAAAGTTACTATTTCAACGGATCACAGGAAGATGATTAATCGCTCGACCTTTGCGAAAAAGTCGGAACTAGACGCCACGAGTGCGATTGTCACGGATCATGAAAAGCGGATTGATTCGTTGGAAGCGCAAACGTTGAATAGTCCGAAACAGCTGGCAACGTTGAAGCACGGTTTACGGATGGTGACGACAGATCGGGCTACGCCGGTCGATATTGTGAGTGTTAAAGGGCGGACGCTTGTTAATTTGGCAGGTACAAAAACACATAGAACAACCGGAGATGTCAGTACAGTTTTAACCCCTCCTGCAAATACGTTGATGGATAACGCAGTTGAACAAAATGTAAAAACACCAAACACATCTGAAGGATATATCATAGTTACGGATGTAGCTAATAGATTTATATTCAGGTCGAGCAAATACTATATGTTTATGGCTGATATTAAACTTAATTACAGAAAATCAGGACTTGGTATTGTCAAATTGGGTGGAGAAAATGGCATAGGTGCAACTCCTATTGATATGTCTAATTATGGTGGCTGGCAAACGGTAAAACATAAAGTTCATATCAGGGACACTGACATACATTCAGGTGTTATTGCGGGTATATGTTATGCAGGTGGCGTTTTTGCAGAAGCAGAATTCGATATTAAAAATGTAAGAATCTATGAAATCGATAAAACTACGTATGACCGGATTGACAACGATCCTGAATACACAGGTGAAAAACTAGCCGAGAAATTCCCATACGTCGATGCCGTCCAGCATCTGCAAAATCCCACATTCGTCAAGTACGGCAAAAATCTGCTGCCACCGTTTACTGAGTGGACACTTCATGCGAATGCAAAAGTGGTCGAACCGTACAAATTGCAATTGGATGCAACAAGTGTTAATCAATACAGTGTTGTTATATTACCTGGCTTGCCTAACCAACCGTATACACTTAATGTTCCTGGATCTTCAAGTAGGGTTTTCTTTGCTGAATGCTTAAACGAGACTGGCAATTGGCTAACAGGGACAGCAGGATCGCAGGGTCAGCCAATTACCTTCATGTCTCACCCAGAGACAAAGCAAATTAAGGTATATGTCCATTCTACTGGTGCAGGAACATATACCTTCACCCACCCACAGTTAGAACTAGGCAACGTTGCCACATCATTCGTACCAAAAAATGACGAGTATCTTTACTTGAGAACGGCTCTTGCTTCAAACCTGGATGGCACGGTTCACGACACGATTTTCGAACGTGAAGGGAAGATATTCAAGTTAGCACGATTCAAAGAGATCATACTGGACGGGTCCATAAATTTTAACCTACAAGCAGACAAAATTGGTCATAAAAATATTACTGTTTTGTCAAATGGTACAGTAGAATGGGGGGCAGTTCATGGTACGAAGTTCGATGGTAGTATACTTGATAACATAACTATTGGAGGATTCGATATCGCTGATAATGCGTACATGACTGGTGGGGGATTATACCTTACAGTCAAAGATACCGACTCAGGCTGGGGGGAAGGTTACAATCCATCAGTTGCAGAAATTAAAGCATTCTTTAATGGCTGGGTCATGCATGATGAAAGAAATGTTAATCTCCCATATACGTCGGGAAATAGACGTTGGAGAAAACTGATATTCCCACCTGGAGATGGGCAGGTAGGGGTTGATTACAATGTAGCAACTACTCCTACAACCATTGTACCAGGCTTCACCCCTTACAAACTCAGCTATCAACTCAAAGAAGCTGTCGAAGAACCGATTCAAGTGGAAGGCAGCCTTTCTTTCCATGAAGGCCCAAATGCTATTGAATTGAGTGAAGGGGTGATTGCTAGAGAGAACACTAAACCTGATATTCACGTTAACTTAGATAATACCATTTCATACTATATTAATTTTCCACCGCCTACTAATAGTGCATTGGAGAATAGAGTAGGAAAGATATTGGGTATTTTCAAAAATGGTGTCCTCGATCCAAAATGGATTATTGACCGCAGTGGTTCCTTTACAAACGGAAGAGAACGTGCTTTTGTGCCAGAAGCGAATTACGATAAAACAGCAGATTATACTGTAACCTACGTCATACTGGACAAATACAGACTTACCGGCCCGGCTATCGAAGCATCGATACAATACGCAACCAGCGACAAATCTGTACTAAACGAAGTCGTGCAGCAGGTTTCAGACAACGAGATGCGCCTGTCGGTCGTTGAGACGACATATGCTCGGAAGCAGCAAGGGCAATGGATTGCACCAGTGATGTTGAATGGATGGGTAAACGACAATCAATATAACACAGACATAGGCTATCTAAAAGATGAATTCGGCTTTGTCCATTTGAAAGGACATATAAAGAACGGGAGCCAAACGCCGTTTTCACCAATCTTCAAATTGCCAATTGGGTACAAAACCACTAAAAATGTAGCCAACATTCTCTCTTCTCACAACGGAACGAACGAAGTGATAGGTAAAGTTCTAATCCATTCCAACGGAGAAGTGCAATTCGTAGCTGGTTCTAATTATTTGTATATTTTGGATGGCATCATGTTCCATGCCGAACAGTAAGGAGGGAAAGTATGCTAATACAAGTAAATAAAATCGACCAGGAGGGGTTCTTTTTAGAGCCTGTCCTTTTTGATGCAGAGCAAGTAAAAATGCACGATGCTGGGGCAATTTCACTCGGTATTGACATCGTCAGTGAGCTAATTCCAGAGGGCATGTACAAACCAAAATGGAATGGCCTACAGTGGGAAGAAGGCCTAACACAACAAGAGATCGACGCAATCAAAAGCAAGCCAACGCCTCCAACAGAGCTTGAAATCATCGGTCAACAGATGGTAGAAAAAGAACTCCAAATCATGGGATTGCAGTCCGTCAACTCTCAGCTCGGTAAATCCATCGAGAACCTTGAACAAAGACTATCTCAAGGGGGATTGTAGCATGACAGACTTTCAAAAATGGAAGTATTACTACGATCGCGGCTGGGCAAATGATTCTCAGCTCCAACAGGTTGTATCCTTTGGTAAGATCAGTGCGGAAGAGTTCGAGACAATCACTGGTAAAAAGTATACAGCCTAGGCGTTCTTTAAAATCAACTGGCCCCGTCCTCAGCGGGGCTATTCCTTTTTCCCAAAAACCTAAAACAAGGAGGAGACACACGTGAAACCCCTACACAGCCTAGAAAGCATCGCAACCCCAGCAAACGCTTGGGCGACAACAGCAGGTGCCATCGTGTCGCCTGCCTTTCACTATCTATACGGCACCAACCGCCAAGACATCCTAATCGTCCTCTTCTTCATGATCACCCTCGACTGGATCACAGGCATCTCCGCCGCCAAAAAAGACCAATCCTACTCCTCCGACTACGGCCTGTCCCGAATCCCCCGCACCCTATTCCTCATGTCCCTCCCAGCCGTAGCCAACCTCCTGGACCGCGTCATGGGCACCCCAGGCTTCTTATTCTACGGCGTCACCTTCGGCCTCATCTACCACACCTGGAACAGCCTGACCGCCAATGCCCACCGCGCAGGCTGGCCGATGCCCAAATCCGTTGAGAAATTAGTCAGCGCCGAAATCAAGGCAAAGGCCGAGCGCGCCAAACGAAAGGAGCCCTAGTAATCAATGAAAATCACCGAGATGCTACTAACGAACGTAAACGCCCGCCCCAAAAAGAAGATTACCCCCAAAGGAGTCGTCATCCACTGGACAGCCAACGAACGCAGCGGGGCAAACGCCGTCGCCAACCGCAACTATTTCAACAAACCAACGACAGTCGCAAGCGCCCACTACATCGTGGATGACAAACAAATCATCCGCTGCCTGCCCGAGAACGAGATGGGCTACCATGTCGGGGCGAAAACTTATTCACAGGCAGCCTTGACCAGACTGAGCACCTACCCGAACAACTGCACGATTGGAATTGAAATGTGCGTCAATGCAGATGGAAGCTTTGAGAAAATGTACGAGCAAACCGTGGAATTGACCGCAGATATCTTGAAAAGACATGGCTGGGGAGTCGAGCACCTGTGGCGTCATTACGACATTACGGGGAAAAACTGCCCGGCCTTTTTTGTCGTTAATGATACGGCTCAAAAATATACAGGAATGCTGGCGAAGGACGCATGGGCAAAGTTTCAACAGGATGTCCACAGGTTTCTCACAGCTTATCCACAAAAACCACAGCCTGATGTGGATAAGTGCATGGTTGAACTGACACTTACTTCAACAGGTAAGCTAATTGATGATGTTTCCTATGTGCCCATCCGGATGATCGTGGAGGCAGTGGGTGGAGTCGTGGAATGGGAGCCTGCCACGCAAAAAGTAACCGTGAACGGAAAAGAATTAACTTTTGTAAAAGACCAGGGAACTACCTACGCGAAAGCAAGAGAACTGGCTGCCTTACTCGGATTGCAAGTGGAGTGGGACGAGCCAAGAAAAGCAGTGGTATTGAAGAAATAACGGAAAAAGCCGCAGATCTTGTCTGCGACTTTTCCCATACATACTTTTACCCAATCCGAATCTGAATCATATCCGCTGCACTCAAAACAGCACTAGGCTTCGTCTCTTGCTCATTCAAACGAATCTGTCCGTCCTTGATCTTGCGGACAATCTGACTGCGGCTCCAGCCTTCTATCTGCTCTGACAGTAGCTTGTCGAGGCGGAAGCGGGCCTCTGTGCATTCAATTCGTATCGTCACTTCCTGAACGCCTTTTTCCTGGTATTCAAGCAAGGGGAGGGTAGGTAGTGGGGCGATCTCTTCACCAAACTCCGTATCTGGCACCTCCCGATGATCTGTGAAGGCTTTGTAGATGGCCAGCTTTTCGTTCCACGTATGATTTTTCTCGCATTTATAGATAGCGAAGCGATAGATGTTTTTGCCGTTTGCGTTGTGGCGGCGGATGTTGGTATCGAAAAAGAGGACCGTTCGTCCGCAATTGCTGCAGTATCGCCGCACAGGCTGATTTTCCTGATTGTCGCGTAATACCCACGTATGCTCAATGGTATGCATAGTCCTTCACCTCGTGTAGAAAGTGAAAGGAACGCACCTGCTATTTGGATGTCCTGTAGGGCAGACCTGTTTGTGGACACAAAAAAACGGAGATTCCCCATAGCGAACCTCCGTTAGGATCTACACCTACAGATTTCGTTACGTTCCTTTGTAATGGGAAAAAAGGGCAGACTGCACCTGTGCGAAAAACGGATTTGTTTTCCGAAGGGCAAGCTATCCAGTTTTTTAGGCCATTACAAAGTAGTTGTTGGCATACGTAGTTACCGTACCCTTTCCATCCAAATAGTCGTAAAATCAACATACCATATTGTGGGTTAATTTCCAAGGGGGAGCGTGTTGGTGACAGTAGGCGTTTTCTCGCTCATAGGACCACCTCTCGCTTCTGTGAGGAGGACGAGGAACGCATGGAGCTCGCTGAATAATGATCGTAAACATGGGATTCTTGTGCCTTGCCCATGCGCTCCATGCAGCGTCCCAAATAGTGAAAAGCATGAAAGCTCCCCAAGCCTTGCTCACTATAATGCTCCCACTGTTCGTCGCCGATCTCCAAGCAACGCTCAAAAGCTTTAATTGCCTCGGGATACAGGCCGTGCTCCATCAGGAAAACTCCTTTGTAAAAATGAAGATCTACATAATTGGGATAGATCTGGATGGCTCGCGCAATACCGGGCCATGCTCCGCGCATGCTGCCATGCTGGAAAAGAATATCAAATTTCAGCTTGTAGCAGATTGAAGGGGGAGGCTGCTTCGTGGACAAAAAGCCTTTGATTGCTTGATTCACCAGCGTAAAAGCATCCTCCCATTGTTTGGCGCGAAAAAATTCGTTCGCCAGATGATAATCGCACCACGGATCTTGCCTGGCTTGTTTCTTTTCTTGTCGTAGGAGCTTCAAGTTGCGCAGAGCTTTTTGCTTACATTTGACGGCATCGTCCATATACCCAAAGTGGTGGATATGCACAGGCAGCAAAGGGATGGGGAGATCCCGAGAAGCGGTCGCAGGCCATTGGAGCACTTCGTGAATGTCCCGTACAAATTGGAACCCTTTTTTGTTGCGAAATAAACGGATTTGCCCGGAGCGATAGGCGGTGTGGCGCGAAGCTTGCTCTTTTTGCGAACCGATGTAATGAATGATTTTCATGAAAAAGGCGTCGTCTTTGCTCGCGCCCACAGCCTGACGAAGCTCTCCCTGATTCTCTTCCTGTAATACTTCATCTGCATCCAGCCATAGAATCCATTCTCCCTTGGCAGCTTGTAATCCGGTGTTTCTTGCTTTTGCAAAGCTGTTTTCCCAAGGAGCTTCTACAACTTTCGCTCCAAATTTACGACAAATCTCCTGTGTGCCATCTGTTGATCCTGTATCGACAACAATGATCTCGTCTACCACCATATGTACGCTGGACAGACATGCCTCGATTTGGTCTGCTTCGTCCTTGACGATCATGCATAGTGAGAGGAGAGGAGGGGTCATTCGGTTGATCACCTTCTTTTCGTCGTTGTCAGAACATATCGTTACACCATATTCTTGCGAGCTGATGGTTATGTAAGTATGGATACATAAAGGAAGAGGAAAGGAAATAGGATGTTGAGAAAATCATTTTCTGGGGAGGGGGCGATCTGCATGTTTACGATTAGCCTGTGCATGATCGTTCGGGATGAGGAAGAGTCCATCGGCCGATGCTTGTCGACGGTCTGCGATTTGGTGGATGAAATCATTATTGTCGATACGGGGTCGACCGATCGAACGAAAGAAATTGCATTGACCTACGGGGCCAAACTGTTCGATTTTACATGGGAAGATGATTTTTCTGCTGCTCGTAACTATGCATTTGCCCAGGCCAAGATGACGTACATTTTTTGGCTCGATGCGGACGATGTGCTTTTGGAAGCGGATCGACAGGGATTAGCAGCACTGAAGGCGATGGACCCTTTCGATTACGACAGTGTCTCAATGCCGTATCAATTGAAGGTAGATGAGCGAGGTGAGCCTGTTCACAGTTTGCGAAGGAATCGACTCGTCAGGCGGACGAGTAACTTTATCTGGCATGGGGCCGTCCATGAGTTTTTGGCTGTCACAGGGAAAATCCTTCACAGCGAGATCGCCATTACTCACCAGAAACTGAAGCCGTATACCGATCAGAATTTGCAAATTTATTTAAAGCGTAAGGAAAAAGGCGATGTTTTTGATCCGCGTGACCAATTTTATTTTGCGAATGAATTGTTCGACCATGCGAGGTATGAAGAGGCGGCTCTGCAATATGAACTGTTTTTGGACGAAGGGCTGGGCTGGATCGAGGACCAAATTTTGGCGTGCTCGAAGCAGGCGGAGTGTTACGCGTATTTGAAGCAACCTGAAAAACAGATTCAATCCTTGACCAGAGCACTTGCTATTGACCTTCCGCGTGCAGAGATTTGTTGCAGGATGGGGGCTTTTTTTGAAGAGAAGCTGGATTTCCTGAAAGCCATTTATTGGTATCGGCAGGCGACGTTATTGGAGCGGCCACAAAGCTCAATGGCCAAGGTAGATGAATCGGCGTGGACGTGGTTGCCTCATCTGCAGCTGTGTTATTGCTATGATCGGATCGGGGAGAAAAGAAAGGCAAAGATCCATCACGACATGGCAAAGCTGTATTACCCTACCCATCCGAGTGTACTGTACAACGAAGCATATTTTGCAAGTCTGAAGGAACTCGATGCGGTAGAACAATCTATGGAGCTACGGTAAGGTAGCTCCTTTCTGCTTTCTCCCAAAATTTCTTTTCAAAAGAAGTAGTAAAAATATTTAGTTAATTAAAGATATTGATAGTATAATGTGATGGAAAGGGTTATGCCTATTATTCAGAGTGGGGACAGATGCCGATGGATGACTTGGCAGTATATTTGGACGAGCACGAGGCAACGATCGTGAAAGAATTCAAGCGACGAATAGCCGTTTCCGATGGTGATCATTACAAAGGCTTGATTCATCTGAATGGGCGAGCACTGTATCGGATGGTCATTGAATATTTTCGTTCGGAAATTACTCTAGAGGATATTAAAGATTTGGCCTACAAAGTGGCATACGAACGGAACCGTGCAGAGACGAACATTGGTGATTTTGTATCCAATGTCTGCATGGGCCGAGAACTGGTTCTCGATCTTCTCCAAAAAGGTCCGTTTTCGCCTGCCACTTTAATGCCTGCTCTACTGAAGATTAACGAATGCTTTGATGTCTTTCTGGTTCACGCTGTTTTCAAATACACAGATCTCAAAGACAACGATTTGGAAGAGAAGAAGCTGTTTATCGAGCGTTCTCACAAAGACAGGCTAACGATACTCGGGCAGATGGCATCCAGCTTCGTCCACGAATTCCGCAATCCGCTAACGTCCATTATGGGATTCTCTCGATTGCTGAAGGAGGATTATCCGAATCTCCCTTACGTAGAGATTATCGAAAATGAGCTGCGGCAATTAAATTACAGAGTTTCACAGTTCTTGCTGGTCTCGAAAAAGGGGGCGGTCTATAAGGAGATGGAGGTTTTTAACGTTTGGGAGCTGTTCGATGAGATCCTATCCTTCCTCTATCCGAATATCGTTGACGTAAATGTGGATATCAAATGCAGTATCGATCCTACCTTTCAACTAAAAGGCTACAAGGACGAGATGAAGCAAGTGTTTATCAACATCATTTCCAATGCGCTAGATGCGTTGCATAAAAGGACTCGCGAAAAAGAAATTATCATCGAGGTGTCCCAAACGTCTGAAAAGTCCCTGATTACCGTTTCCAACAATGGATCGCCGATTCCGCCCGACCTGCGCTCTGTAATTTTTGAACCGTTTTTCACGACGAAGGAGCTCGGTACGGGAATTGGTTTATACGTCTGCAAAGAAATTATTGAGCGGCATGGCGGAACGATTACATGTGAGTCTTCTGATCAGCGTACGACATTTTCCATGCAATTCAAGCCCTGCGATACATGTGCAAGCGGCTTGATAACGGTGAGGGACATCGTCTAGTGTGCGCACAAAAACGACCTATTCGTGAAGGCACGGTCCGTAACAGACGTGCACATGAATAGGTCGTTTTTCTTATTTGCTGGCGTGAAGCGGCTGCCTTCGCGGTTGACGAAGGGCTTTGGCGATACCCTCCAGTTTGTTCACCAGCCAGACCAGCGCGAGTGCTAACAGACAGCTGCATCCAATAATTAACAGCAAGTACAGAAGCGAGTACCAGGTGTTTTCAAACAACCAGGCCACCTCGCCGTATTTCGCAAACAGAAAATCTTTGAACATGATCAAAAAAGCAGAGTGAAACAAGAAAACAAAATACGTCAGGCCTTTTCGAAACTTGATGTGCAGATGATCGACCAGTTCCAGAAAGAAGACCATAAGCACGAGAAAAGACAGAAGTGTGGCGAAAACAAAAGACAGATGCACCGCCACATACAGCTTGTTTGAGACAACAAAAAACATTGCAGCCGCAGTGGAAACGCCCGTCATCAGCATCACGATGGAACGGTTGTTTCGCAAAAAGGATAGAATCGATTCACGATACCAAAACAACAGGTGCCCCATGTACAGGGTAAAAATCCAGCTCGGGAGCATATGGCGAGTGGTGAGCCCGAACCAGCCCTGATGGATGTAATTGATGTACACGTACTGGAGCCCTAACAAAAGCCAAATCACGTACAAAATATTGCGCTTGGTGATCACTCGGCGGAACAGATAGGCAAAAACGTAATATTGGCAAATCATAAACACAAAGTACAGATGGTCACCCGTTTTGCCTAAAATAATGTTCGTAAAGTCTTGGGCAGACTGGGGCATCCCTTTTTTCAACAAGTAATGATACAGGACGCCAGATACGAGGTAGGGAACAAAAATATACAGGAGCTTCCCTGAAAAAAACTCGCGAGCAGTAGGGCTCTTCGCGTCAAAAGAATAGGCAGTCAAGTAACCGGTGGCGATCGTCAACAGGACAGTGCCGTAGCGACTGATCTGGTTGAGGGCCACAATCCAAAACGGATCGGTAAAAGAAAGCGCAGAAGCCGTAAAATGACCGACGACAACGAGAAAACTTGAGAAGAGCTGGATGTAAAACAGAGATTTTAATATTTTCGAATCTGTATACATATAGAGATTCTCCATTTCATCGTTTGTCGGCTGCCAGTGTCGCTCAAACAATTCCATGATAATAAAGCTTTCTTTGATTTGTATTTGGACGGGGGGAGATTAGAGGAGGGGAGTCCTGGAAAAAGAAAGAAAGCCACACTGGCTTGTGTGGCTTTCGCGCTTGTGTGGCTTTCATGCATTATTTCGGGTTCTTTTTCATTTCATCGATGGTCTCGCTGACCACAAACGCCAAATCGTCATTGCCAAACAGCGACAATACACCAAGAAGGGTCGCATCGGGAATTTCTTCTGCTTCTTCTTTGGGAACGGTATTGTCCAGCATTTGAGTCAGCAACGCATTCTCCCCTTGGGCGGGGTAGGCAAGGCGGTATAACTCGCGTGCATCCAGACCGTGATTCACACACCATTGCGCAAAAACAAGAATCATCATGCCCTCGTCGCGCTGATAGGCTTGAATCACCTGATCTTCCATCTCTTTTCGGTTCATGGGCATACTCCTCTAACATTCGTACGTCATGAGCTTATTGTAGAGAAGAGGACGAATACCCGCAAGGAAAAAAGAGTGCTCAAGAGTTTCGCTTGTTGTGGTTGGTCAGGACCGGCAGCATTCGCGTGTCTTTTACCATATTGGAATGGCAAAAGGGGCAGCTCGGGCTCTTATCAAAGGAAAAGTTATCTCTCATCCAGCACGTACAGCCATCGTTGCTGCACGTCCATACATCTGTTTCCTCTTCTTCGATTGGAACGGCTGCTTTTTTTGAGAAATACACATGAACTCCTCCTTTGCAGGGCATCGGGCACACAGTAACCTCTATTAATGTGTGATGGAAAGCTCATGAATATACCAAGATTTTCTTTGCTAGATGGAAAAAAGAGGCCGCATTCCTACAGTTCATCGGGAATCAGGATTTGACCCGTTGCTTCATGATTGGTGATGGCCAGTAAAATGGTTTTGGACAAGGTGTCTGGATGATAAGGCTTAATCAGATAACCGGTTGCCCCCAAATCAAATGCCTTTTTCTTTTCCTCAAAAGCGCTGGAGATCACGATCGGAATGGTCCGCAGTTCCGGGTTTTTACGTATTTCCTCAATGACCTTCCATCCACTCTCGCCGTCCTTCAAGATAAGGTCAAGCACCACGGCATCGGGTCGCAGCTCCTCAATGGCTGCCACTGCTTCAGACGCCGTAGAAAAAGAGTAAACACGGAATCCAGAGCTCGTCAGTTCCTCTCGCAATAGCTCGGTTAAATTCAGATCGTCCTCGATGATCACAACGTTTCCTTTGGATAGACCAGCGGGAGCGATTGCCTCTTCCGTACTTCCCTGATAAGGATGGGACAAGGAATGCTCAGCCAACGGAAGAGCCACTGTAAAAGTACTGCCCTTACCCGATTCCGACGTGACGGCAATTTCTCCATGATGCATATGGACGATTTCGCGCACGATGGCGAGACCGAGACCTGTTCCGCCGATCTCACGTCGATCCGAGTTATCTACGCGATAAAATTTAGTAAACAGGTAAGGGAGGGCCTCTGAAGGAATTCCTAGCCCTTCATCCTGGACTGCCACGAGCAGGCGGTTCTCTTCCTGTCGACAAATCACCCGGATTGGGCCGCCCTGCGGTGAGTATTTGACGGCATTGCTGATGAGATTTACAAACACTTGACGCAGCTTGGCTCGGTCTCCATAAACAACGGTTTGCTCGGTTTGCAAATCGAGTTCGAATCTATGGAGGGGGGACTGGACCCGATAAAGTCCGAAAACATCCTGAACCACTTGATCGATCGCAACGTTCTCTACCTCATACGTTTGTCTGCCGGATTCCATGCGCTGCAGATCGAGGAAATCGTTGATCAGTGCAGTCAGGCGAGTCGCTTCCTGATAAATGGTCGCTATGTACCGCTGTTGACGCTCAGGCTTGAGCTCTTTCGTCAACAGCAGCTCCGCAAAGCCGAGTACACTGGCGAGAGGGGTACGCAGCTCATGGCTGACCGTACTGACGAATTCCGATTTCATTTGGTCGATCTCGTATTCCTTGGTGAAGTCGCGGTACACGAGCAGGGTACTCCATTTCTCCTGATTCCGGTACAGCGGCTCTGCATAGAGCTGAATATAGCGTACTTGCGGTCCAGACATCTGAAATACAATACTGCCTGAAGGGATGGCACCTTCGTCTAAAACAGCAGCCCTGACATACTGGATCAGCCGATCGGGCTCTGCGGTTCGACTTTGCAGATAGGAAAGGAACTGTTCCAAGTCAAAGCCTTGCGAAGCGAGCTGGTTGTCGTAGCGGAGCAGCTCACAGAAATTCAGGTTCACTTGCAGCGTTTCTCCACTCAAATCAATGAGCTGAATGCCTTCTTGCACAGAATCAAGCATATCCTGAGTCATTTTGCGCTGTCTTTCTGTCTCCTCAAACATCGCGAGCTTGTCGAGCGCCAAGGAAATCTGCTTGGCGAGCCCGATGATGACCTGAAGTTCCTGATCCGTGAATTTCCTATCGATCCGAGAGAGGATGATGCATGCGACGATTGTCTGATGTGCGTCTAAAACGGGAAGGTAGAGCTCGTATGTGCGAGACAGTTCCTCCGTGTAGCCGCGCTCAGCGTCTGTGCTTTCCCGGATCAGGACAAATGGCAGGCGCGTTTCCTTGATTCGCACCAACGGACCATCGTCCATGCCTTTGCGCAGCTGGTCCAGCCCACTCTGGGAAACGCCAAAGCTGGCTGAATCCCGATCGGCATTCAGCATGACAATGACACCTTTATCGGCATCCATGACCTCCGTTGTATTGCGAATGATACTTGAGAGTAGTTCGGTTTTATCCAACGTATTCGCCAGAGAGAGAATGAAGCGGTTTTTCTTTTCCAAATATCGTTCATTTTCCTCCGTCTTGCCCAGCGCTTCTTGCAGCTCTTCTTGCTGCATCATCAGTTCATCCTGCTGGGCTTGTAGCTCTTCGTTTTGAGCCATGAGAACTTCTTCCTTGGCTTGAATTTGCCTGATCAAATAGTCGAGGGAGCGGGAGAGCTTACCGATTTCGTCAACCCTGTTCAGATCCTGCAAAAGAGGTGTACCTCCATTGGCAAACCGCTCGGCATCTTCGGATAGACGAACCAACGGCCTGCCGATATCCCGCGTGGTTTGAATGGTGACGACTACCATGATCACGAGCACCATCAGCACGTACACGATAAACCAGGTGCTTTGCTGTGACAGCTCTTGGAACAGGAATTGGTTTTTCATATAGGGGTAGCGTCAGGAAAATGCAGATTTACAACGTTAAGGAAATTACAATATTAAAAAGCCCAATTTCTCAGTATTAAAATTGAGAAATTGGACTTTTTTAGTTACTCCAGAAACGCGCCCTTTAATTGAATATCTTAAATAGGGGTAGTACCAGCGAAGCTGACACCACCCGCAAAGTAGATGTTATTAAATGGGAAATTTGTTGATGACCTCGTTGTACTCCTGCTGTGCATCAGTGATTGCCAGTTTTGAATAGACTTCCAACGACTTCCGGCTTTCGTGGCCGGAATACGGTTGTATGAGTGCGTCATCGATGCCCTGCTTTTTAAGCCAAGTCAACAGGAAATGTCGTAGCTTATGCGGCGACAGATTTTGTACAAGACCGGCTTCCTCCGAATATTTAGCCAAAATCTTTCGTATTCCCCGATCCGTATATTTTTTCTTCCACGATGATTCGAACAAGTAAACCGCCTGCTTCTTTTTCATTGAATCGGCGTGCATGGCCAGCATTTCCTTGAACGATTGAGGGAAAGGGACAATGCGATCCTTATTCCCCTTGCCCTTATTAATCCGGATTTGGCAGTAGTGGAAATCAACATCGGACAATTTGATATTGATCAGCTCGCTTACCCGAACGCCGGTATATAGCAGCGTCTTGACGATCATCATGTCTTGAAAGTTCTTCGCTTGCCAAACCACATCGTAGTAGCGCTTAAGCTCCTCTTCTGTAGGTACATAGGGGAGCTTCTTCGCTGTTTTTGGAACCTCTACCTCCAGCTCTGCTCGAAGATGCTGAAACAGGCTTTTGAGATAGTCATAATCTGGCCGTTCCCCTCGGAGATACTTCGCCAGCTCCTTCGCTTTGCGTTTCGGGGATATGCGTCTTTCACTCACGCAATAACACCTTCTTCCAACGGAAGGCGTTCACTCATGTTCAGCCTAAATGTGCCGTAAGGGTTTACGTGCGTGTAGATCAGCGGGGTAAGCGCCCGCAAGTCTTCCGAAGTCATCATATCGAACCATTTGCGGTCGGATAGGATGCTTTGAAGCATAATGGTATTGATGTAAACCAGGCAGTTTTGCAGAAGGTGAAGAGACAATACGGCTAGCTCTTGATCTTCTAACCGGTTGGTAGCGATTTCTCCACCTTTGCCGTAAAAGATAAAGCTGTTGGCCGAGTTCCAATTTTCCACGACATTCAAGCCTTCATTGATCTCGCGGCGCAGCTCCTCCGAGTGCAGGTAATCGCAGAGGAATATCGTTTTGACTGCTTTGCCGAGTTCCCCCAAAGCTTGATAGGTCGGATGCTTTAAATTATTACGGGTAAATCGTTTCAAGATTGCTTCTGTTTCGGCGGTTCCGAGTCGGAGAGCCGTAGCGTACTTCATCATTTGATCGTATTGCTGCCGAATTAGCTCCCAGTTGATTGGGCGGGTCAGCACCGGCTGCAAATTCGGATAGGCATCGGTCATGCCTGGTTCGGGCCGGTAAAGTTTTTGCGAATGAATCGCTTTGAGCCGTGGCATGAGCTGATAGCCCAAAAGGTAACAAAATGCGAACGCAACCTCGCTCTGGCCGTGTGAATCCACGTAATTCTTCTCGACCTCCATTTCGGTACAATGACGAAGCAATCCTTCCATCATGGCAGCGACTTCAGAGGAGGAGCACGATTTGAGCTGCGAGTAAATGCATGTCGAATTCTTCTCAACGTGCCAATATATCATAACGCCGCGGCCGCGGTACCGGATATGCCATTCGGTCATCAGATTTTGATCCCATGCACCAAATTTTTTTGAATCCGATGCACAGGATGTCGTGGCATCGCCCCAAATCTCCTGCATCCGAACGCGAAAAATCGCATTAACCACTTCGGATATCGCATTTCGGAGATTGTCCTTATGAATGAATTTCCTGCGGACGTACAGCAAGTCTTTGTAGCTTTCTCCATGCTCACCGGCACTCACACGTTTCAAGCCGGTATTCGTCCCGAGGCCATAAAGGGATAGGATGAGTCTCTTTTGCAGCGTATCCCTGCTTAACGCTTCGCGTACAGCAACAGTCTTGAATTTTTCAGTAAATCCGACACGAAGATCGGCCTCTTTTAAAATGTCCAACAGGCTCGTCATTGGCCAGCGCCGAAGCATCTCTGATTTTATCCGTGATAGGTTGACTGGCTCTGCTTGTGGTTCTAACGGAGATAAGCTAATCCAACCATTACCCTTCTCCGTGATCCGGACCTTGGGGTTTTTCTGGAGACCGGTATCAAGCTTTTCTAATCCATCTTTCATGGCCTGCTTCAACGTTGCAATGAATGCTTCTGCATCCAGCGGCTGCTTTAAAGCCTTATAATTTTCTTCCCGCCGTTCTTCGAAGTCTGTCGGCAAGTCATCGTCCGGATTCCGGTATCGGTTCGCTCCGGCCACCCATATTTCCTTGCAACGAAGCTTTTCCCGTAAAGCTTGCAGAACGCTTATCTCATAATTCATCCGATTAATTCGCTCTTGGCCTTTCTCGTCCTTCTCAACAATGATTTCTTTATTAACCGTCCGGATTACACCATCTACCGGGATTTCTTCGGACATTGGCAAATAATGATGGCCGGTGTCAGAATATTTCTTTACCAGTTCCAGCGCACGAATCACTGGCCGATGCACTTCATTGTTTGATCGGAATTCCAGAATGCCTAGTATTTCGGGAACCATACGGCGGTAGTGACTCCCATAGGAAGCCCGAATAATGGTATGGATTTTCTCACGGTAAGCCGGTCCGGTATGCTTGAATTCTTTTATCAAATCCCGTAACGTTTGCTCATTTACGACCGGGAAAATGACATCACGAATTACTCCGTCTGGATTGTTGACGGCAGACTGGGCCATGTTGAATAAAATGCCATACTTATTGCTTACTTTCCGTAGGTCATTCAGAATTTCCTTCTCGACCTTGCGTTCTGCCCGTACTCCTATTCGATGGACGATTTGAATAAGTAGCTCAATCAAATTGTCCGTTATCTCCATACTCCTTAGCCAGAAGAATGCGGCCAACAATGTGTAACGGATCGGATCAGGGTGGCGACGAAGTTCCCGGAGATCCTCTGTTGCGGTCCGCTGCCGGTACTTGGTCAATACTTTAAGAGGGATATCACGAAACAGATTATCCGGAAGCTCCAGATTTCGAATCGTTCGCAGCTTGCTTACTTCTCTTAACACACTTTCGACACCTGGTTTGCCCGGATCAGCTTTTAACTCTTGAAAAGAAAGAAGTCCCTCGTCGCTGCCGCCTTGGTCTTCATCTAGAAATGCGATACTATCTACGAGTGAATCCAGTTTGGACAAAGATGCCGCAGGCAACTTTTCCAATGTGACTTGGAAAAATTGTTCCTCATATGTACGGATTGCGGCTCTGATAAGTCGCTCAATGCGATCAGGCGTAGGCGGTACAACTTTCATCTCCCGAAATCGCCCGTATACGGTCTCGACCAAATGTTCGAAATCGTGATCTTGGAATAATACGCTTTTGCATAGCCAATCGATTACCTCTTCGGCATCATTGATGGTATCCTCACGAAAGCCAAAAAACTCCCTGATTTGTGTTCGATGGTAGGTAATGGAGCGACCAGTCCAATCGTATTGTGCGTACAGCTCTGCCGGTGCCTCGATCTGCTTTGCTATGTATTGAATTACTGCTTTGGGCACTTCGAATTTTTGGAAGGGGAATCGCGCTTCGTATTGGAAAAACTTAAACAGAACAGCAAACCCCAACCGAGTCTCCCCCGACTTATTGCCGACTTGCTGCATTTCGTTGGGAAGAAACGTAAAATGCTCAATTAACTCCTCCAGCTCCCAATTTCGCTTCACTTGATCCCCTCCGAGTAAAGTTCCTAAAATGGTTAGAATCGGAATTTTAATCATTAAATTTAGTATACCGAAGCATACTTAATGAGGCAATGTGGAGCAAAAAGCTATCATATTCCAATTACCTAATCAAAAACGGAACTTTTGCAAGATGGAATAGCCGAAGTGATTGGAATGAAGACGATGAGGGAAAAGTATATAATGGTGTTTCCATATTCTTCTTCAAAAGTTGAAAGAGGTGATCTTTATGCCAAAAATTCCGCTTATACAGTCATACATGATAATTATGCTTTCAGTCGGTTTGCTGAACCACGTCATTATTATACCGTTACTGCTCGGTGCTTCAGGGCGAGATGCCTGGCTGGTAGTACTTCTTGTATTAATCGCTTCGCCTCTTTGGATTGGCTCTTTGAACTACATCATCAAAAACATGAACGGCATACATTTAAAGGATTGGTTGCAGCAGCATTTCGGAATGTTTCTCTCCATAACCCTGGTTTTCATATATAGTGTGCTTGTATGGCTCATGGGACTCATTTCCTTGAAGGATACTCTAACTTGGACAATTGCAACTTATATGCCTCAAACTCCAATGCTCGTCCTTGTGGTAGCAACAATTGTCGGATGTTTCTTTGCGGCATATCAGGGGCTTCGCACCATTGCGATTGTGAGCGGGATATTGTTACCTTTCGTTGTCATTCTTGGCGACCTTGTAATGATTGCAAACTTTCAGTTTAAAGATTATACCTTGCTTTTTCCTTTGCTCGAAAAAGGAACACCTCCACTATGGAAAGGTGTTCCCTACGCTGCCAGCGGGTTGCTGGAGTTGTCGTTGCTGATGCTGATCCAGCATAAGTTAACGAAGAAACCGGGCTTCATAAGTTTGATGCTTGTTTGTCTCATTTTATCCGGGCTTACGATCGGCCCTTTGATGGGTTCGATTACAATGTATGGCCCTGATGAAGCGGCAAACCAACGATATCCTGTTTATGAACAATGGAGAATGGTTCGACTGGGCGAGTATGTGGAGCATGTCGATTTTTTCTCGATTTACCAATGGCTATCCGGTATGTTCATTCGAGTGTCCCTTTCCATGTATCTCTTGGGGGAATTATGGAAATTACAAAAGTATAAGTGGATACCTATGTTCCTAGGCGCTTTATTCATGTTGGTTGTTACATTGCTGCCTATTAGCGATATGGTCTTTCAAGACCTATTGAGCCTATATTACTTTCCATCGTTTTGTGTCTTTACAATTGGGGTCATGATCGTATATGTCGTACGAACCTCAACACGAAATAAAAGGAGTATCTACGAATGATAAAACGATTCAGAAATAAGAAGGCGGAGGTCTTACCATCGCCATCAAACAAAGTGGCAACTGTTTCACAACCGCTTAGTGAACCGTCGCTTATCCAACGCTTCCAGATGTGTCAAGATGTTAAGCGTCATGTTTACAAAATAAAAGCTGGTGATGATCAGTCGAGGATCGTTTTGCTGTACTGCGATGGTTTATGTGACAACCAACAGCTCATTCAGGATATGGTGCTGCCCCACTTGACTCGTTTTTATGAAACTTACGGATTTCATAAGAATGAGGAGATTGTTGAGTCGTGTCAATTACAGTTAGAGAGCATTTCTTTCGAGGAGTGGGAGCAACAAGTCGAAACGGATATTTTCGAGGGCAAGCTGCTTTTGTTCATTCCGGCACTAACTTCGTTGTTCTCCCTCGATATTTCCAAAAAACCGGCACGTAAGCCGGAAGAGTCTAACATTGAAGTCTCGATACGCGGTCCAAAAGACGGTTTTGTTGAAGAAGTCGGCGTCAATGTTGCGCTGATTCGGAAACGTATCAAGTCAACCAGCATGGTATACGAAACCAAAACAGTTGGCGTGAGAACTAAAACAACAGTTGCGATTCTTTATATGCGAGACATTGTTAATCCGAATATTGTTCAAGATATAAAGAAAAAATTGGATGGTATTCAAATTGACGGAGCAATCAGCGCCACTCAACTGGAAGAATTAATGGAACCGACAAGAGCTTTGTTTCCTTTGATGGGGTACACAGGAAGACCGGACTTCACCGTGAACTGCATGATGAATGGCCGCGTAGCATTAATTGTGGATGGTACTCCGGCTGCTTTGATCGCTCCAGCCAATTTGTTCTTGCTCCTGAAAACACCGGAAGATATCCACTTTACTGCTTTATCGGCCACGTTCGGGCAAACTCTTCGTTTGCTCGGGTTGTCCGTTTCACTCATGCTGCCCGGATTTTGGGTTGCCATTCTTGCGTATCATCAAGATCAACTGCCTTACTATTTACTTGCAACTATTGGCATTAACCGATTAGGAATCCCATTAGGTGTGGCAGGGGAAATGTTTCTGTCGCTCATCTTTTTAGAAATATTGCGGGAAGCCGGTGTTCGCTTGCCTTCTGCCATTGGCTCTACTGTTACCGTTGTGGGAGGTCTTATCCTGGGGGATGCAGCCATTCGGGCAGGATTTTTATCCCCGAGCATCGTTGTCATAGGAGCGATTACTCAGGTGTTCGGTTCGACTTTATCCAGCCAGTCGTTATCTGGGACAATTAGCATCTTACGCTTTATCGTGTTTATTTTGTCTGCCGCGCTTGGCATCTATGGCTTTTTTCTTGCTTTATTTATCGTGACAACCCATTTAGCCTCATTGCGTTCATGCGGTTTGCCTTACCTGGCTCCGCTTTCGCCCCCATATAAAGATTTCGCCAATGCATTGTTCCGATTACCTTGGAGATGGCGAAAAACTCGACCGGACAATCTGAATACTCACGATCCTACAAGCCAAGGGGATGGGCAGAAATGAAGACGTATAAATATATCGTTGTTCTTCTGCCCCTCATCATACTCACCGGCTGCTGGAGCAAATACGAAGTGCAAAACATGAATTATACGACAGCAGTCGGAATTGACTATGCGGAAGGTCAATACACCATCTATGCGCAATTGCTTGACTTCTCGACAGTGGCAAAGCTGGAGGGCCAACAAAAAGCGGAGCAGCCCCCGGTCTGGGTCGGTAAGGGACAAGGCTCCTCGTTTACAGAAGCAGCGAATGATTTATACAGCACTTCGCAACAGAGGTTAAACTGGGGACAAGTCTCTGCGATTCTGTTCAGCGAACGGTTGATGAAGGAAAGGAAAGTCGGTGAAGTGTTAGAACTGATCAACCGTTATCGTGAAATAAGGTACTTAGCCTGGCTATTCAGCACGCGAGATCCCCTTGACGAGATCTTAATGGCAACATCGTTTTTCAGATTGTCACCAAAGGCATCGATTCTACATAATCCTGAACAGAATTATCGACAGCATTCTATTCTCGCTCCGATCCGCCTGCAACAGTTTGTTCTGGATTCAAATGAAAAGGCTAAGTCAAGCTATATACCAGAATTATCAATTCGAAAAGACCAATGGAAGGAAAATCAAAAGCCACGTGAGTTGCTTAGATTTTCTGGCATACAAGTATATGATCAAGAGCACTATTATGCACGCATGGACATCCAAGATCTGTCCGGGTTGCCGTGGCTAAATAAACACACAATCCGACTGCCTCTTGACTTGTTTTCCGATAAAAAACTTATAGCGGTTCTCGTCGCAGAGAAACCTAAATATGACATTACTCCAAGTGTTAAATATGATAAAGCGTATTTCGATATATCCGTTTCAGTGAAGGCTGGGGTAAATGAGTTGCATGCAGACGTTACTGAACAAGAACTCACGCAAATGGCTCAAAAAGAAATTGAGCGGCAAATTAGGAAAACCTTTCAAACTGCGCTTGAGAAGAATATAGATATTTATAATCTAGGGGAATCTCTTTTTCGCAAGAATCCGCATGAATGGAAACGCATTGCATCAGGGAAACAGCATTTTGTCTTAAACGAGGATTCCTTGCAAGCTATAAGCGTTAATATGGATATCGTATATCCTGGAAGATATAAATTTAAAAAAGAGATTCTTGCTGTCCCCTAATTTTTGATTTCTTCATTGATACAAATACCTGTCATAGAATGTCTAGCGCGGCGAAAAGGTAAAGGATCGAGGGAAATAAGATCCTAGAATTACTGATTTACATATTTGCCCATATACTTTGCGGGTGGTGTCAGCTTCGCTGGTACTACCCCAAATAGGGTCTTATTCAAAAAAAACGCCTATGCTTCTTAAACTAACCTGCACCCGTTACTTTAAGTGGATTTCACCTTAAACTTGAGATTTATTTTTTAGAATAAATTGATTGTGAAACAGTGATACTACATAAAAACTCTAATCCGGTTGACAAAAAATCGTCCAGACGGTATAGTATAAATATCGAAAATATGGAGGTTATTATGTCTATTTCAAAGCATGCAAATAAGAAAAAAAATATATTGACTGCTGCATCTGAAATTGTAAAAGAAGAAGGGGTTGTCAAACTCACTTTAGAGGCGGTCGCCCAAAAAGCTGGGGTGAGTAAAGGTGGATTATTATACCATTTCCCTAGCAAAGAAGCATTAATTAAAGGAATGGTGGAAGATTGGACAAATAATTTTTTCGAGAGCATTCTAACGTTAGTTAATAACGATAATAAAGAGATAGGAAAATGGATAAGGGCTTATGTTAATACTACATTTTCCGATTTAGATAACAACAATCTAAATTCAGCATTAATGGCTGCGATGTTTATTAATCCAGATTTATTAGACGACTTCCGCCAGAAATACAATAGTATGCAAACAAAATTAATGAATGATGGGATCGACCCTGTCAAAATTACAATAGCAAGATTATCCATAGATGGTTTATGGTTATCAGAAATATTTGGAATGGCACCATTAAGCGAAGATTTAAAAGTTAAAGTTTTTGATGAACTAATCAAAATGACTCAGGAGGATGAATAACAATGTCTTATCTATATTTAGTACTTGCAATAGTTGGGGAACTTATTGGTTCTTCTTTATTAAAAGCTTCTGAAGGGTTTTCAAAACTTTTTCCTACAATAGGGGTAATAATAGCTTTCGTTGGTAGTTTTTTCTTTTTGTCACTTTCACTGAAAACAATCCCTTTAAATACTGCGTATGCAATATGGTCAGGATTAGGTATTGTTTTTACTACAATTATTTCAGTTTTAATTTGGAAAGAGAAAATTAACATGGCTAGCATTACAGGAATAATACTGATTCTTGTTGGAGTTGTAATATTGAATTTATTCGGACCAGGACATGGAGAATCTGGTCATGAAGCAAGCGAAACTATTACAATCAATGAAAAGATGGAATAACAAAAAAGAGACTGAGACATAAGTAGTTCAGTCCTTACTATACCTGAACGATTGAGAGTTTATAACTTTTAATCGTTCAGGTTTTTTGATTGTGAAAACAATGTTGGAAACAGGGTGGAATGGAGCGTAGGACACTCGACTCCAGCAAGGAAGCTCAGGTTCCTCCCCGCGGAAAGCGAGTGGCCGTAGCGCAATGGAACGAACGTGTTCAGACAAATCAAAGAGATGGGAACAGCTAGTGTTCGTCTTTTAGAAGCAATCATTTTGTTATGTCCCAAACTCTTTTTTTGTTATTCTACTCCTGCTTCTTTAGTTTAAGTACATTTCTTAACAATACCAAACAAGTATTAACATGAAATCGGAATGTGGATAACTCAGGCCTGTGGATAACCCGCCATCGCACTACGGAATGCCTGTTTCAATGCGTTTTTGGAGCCGGGCTTTTAAGTCTTCTTACGTTCTGATGTGATCCTGCGTTTTTTTGCACAACCCAAAGAAGACCTGATTTTTACAGGTCGAAATGCCGTTATGGCCAGGGATGAATCGAACCGTTAGGCCGCATGTAGAGTCGGAATGAAGCTTATGGCCAATGCTCTGAGCTTTTGCTGCATCGCATCGACGATTCCAGCGAGCGTCGGATTCGGCGCAAGCCGGATATGCTGGTAGCGACCGGAGCCGACCACATTGCCGGGTACCCGGATCACCGCTCGGCGAATCGTTTGGACTTCGCACCGCTGCAAGGTTTCCGGCATCAGCGTCTGTTTGAACCAGACCATCACGTTGTAGGCAATGGCCTTGATCCAGCTGAACAGCAGGTTGCGGAGCATGGAATGTTGGCTGTTTTGTTCCACCGCATAACCTTCTTTCAATTCATCGATGCGATTCTCGATGTTGGCGCGCTTGTTGTACGAGCGAAGCAGCATGAGCGGCTTGAGATCGGTATTGGTGACAATGGCTTGGAAGGAATAGGTCGTGAGAGCCATCGTCAATTGGCCATCGGTTGTACGCTCGGTTTCGTGGGCTTCCCGGTAGATGACACAGCGCCTGGCTTTCTCCCAGTTGGTAAGGAGAATCGGGATGTCGGCAGCAGCCCAACGATCATCCTCGTCTGCGAACGTAATGCGCTCTTCCTTTTCGTTCAGCGTCTCCCAAAAGGCGGGATGCTGCTGCAGATAAGCGATGGCCTTCTTGACGGTCGCTTTCTTCGGGAGCTTGAAGATGTACTGCCAGCCGCGTTCTTCGGCGTACGCCATGACAGCTTCGTCGGCAAAACCGCAGTCGGCCCGGATGCCTTCGACGATCCATTCCGGCGGCAGCATCGCTTCGACTTCTTTAACGAACGAGAGCAAATCCTTCATGCCGTTCATGTTGCCGGGATTCAGTTGCAAGTGGATCAGCTCGCCGCTTCCGGCGATGAAAGCAACCCGGATCTTGTACGAGGGACGTCCGTGGTAACGCGGATTGTAGCCGTTTGTCGCGCCTTCCTGCTCCCCGAACAGCGTGATGACCGTGTCGTCGATGTCGATCCAGACCAGGCGCTTTTCGCCCGTCCGCGCCTTATGTGCCAGCAAATCCCGGTTTAACGCGACAAGCTGAATCAGATGGCTCCAGGTGAGTTTGCCCAGGAAATTGCGAAAGGTGCTTTCGTCAGGAAAACGCTCGATGCCGGTAACGATCTGGTAACCAGGGTCCGACTGCAGGGCATTCATATGTGAAAAACGTGTGTGGCCGAGTAGCGCGCAGTCCAGCAGGTGATCGACGAGCTTTTCGGCCGTGTAGACACAGTTGGCTGTTTGTTCCAGATGAACGTGACTCTCGATAAGGGTGTCCAGACCGATGAGTTCCTTGAACCTGGCAAGGAACTGGAAGTTCCCGGCTTCCGTGACGGTGTTGTTGTCGAATGTGACCGGTCTCAACTTCTTCATGATCTGCTTGATTCGGCGACGCTCCGCAAGAATTTCAATTCGGCGTTCGCGGCGTGATTTTCGTTCTGGCGCATGGTTCGTTGCTTGTGGTACCATGTTGCTAGGGACACTTCCTCTCGTTGGTTATTCGTGGTGGTTTAACCTTTGACAAGAGGCTTGCAGTGTCCTGTTTATTTTGCAAAAAAATTGGCAACTTTTTATGACGAAAATGCCTTGTCACAACGTGAATCTCTCAGATTTTGGCTAGGCTACATTCCGAATTCATGATTAACATAAATATCCAGTTCCGTTCAGAAATCTTATTCAATAAAAGGGCTATTAAATGAAGTACTTAATTTTATTCAATTATCTCGAATTCAAGTATTCAATATAATGGCCCTTTAATGGAATAGGGAACGACTATTTTTTCCCTTCCGACAGCTTTCTATATAATGAAGCCCTAGACACATTTGTAATTTCACAAATTTGAATTTACAGTTATACCTCCTTCTTTATATAGCTTTACTGCATAATTCATTCCTGCGTGATTTTTATGATATTTCTTTAACCGACCTTTAAACTTTCCTTCTTTCTTAGCCAGCTCAATCCCTTCACGTTGACGCATACGGATTAGATCTCGCTCTAATTGGTTAACACCAGCCATTACCGTAATTAAGAATTGGCTGTATGGATTATCTTCTGATAAATCTAACCATGAATCCTTGAGTGATTTTAAGCTTGCTTTTTTACTTCGTATTAAATCGATCAATTCAAATAAATCCTGCGTACTTCGAGTGATTCGAGTCAAGTCTGTAACATAAATAATGTCACCTTCCCGTAAGTCCTCTAACATTTTTTGAAGTTGCTCACGATCCTTTGTTGCTCCAGAAATTTTTTCTTCAAAAATAATATCCATTCCAATTTCGTTCAATTGCTGAAATTGCCTTGAAGGATTTTGGCTAGTCGAACTAACACGTATATAACCGATTTTTCGCAAAATGTCACCTCGTTTTTGAGACAAGTCTTATGAGACTCTCTTAACTATGATTTTATCAGTCTATTACACTTGTATCAATAGAGTACACTCTATTGATATATAATTGAACTAATAAATTGAAAAATACAGAAATGGGATGATATTGAATGAAAATTGCGAGAGGTAGAGAATTGCTTACACCGGAACAGAGACAGTCTTTTATGCAAATCCCTGAAGATGAATGGATATTGGGGACCTACTTCACTTTTTCCAATCGTGATTTAGAAATAGTTAATAAGCGAAGGAGGGAAGAAAACCGTTTAGGGTTTGCCGTTCAATTAGCTGTTCTTCGGTATCCCGGTTGGCCATACACTCATATCAAAAGCATCCCAGATTTGGTCATACAATATATATCGAAACAGATTGGTGCTAGTCCATCCTCGCTTGATCATTATCCTCAAAGGGAAAATACACTTTGGGATCATTTGAAAGAAATTCGAAGTGAATATGACTTTGTAACTTTTACCCTGAGTGAATATCGAATGACGTTTAAGTACCTTCATCAATTAGCTTTGGAAAATGGTGATACTATTCATCTACTGCATGAATGCATAGATTTTCTAAGAAAAAACAAAATTATACTGCCTGCTATCACTACACTTGAAAGAATGGTGTGGGAAGCAAGGGCGATGGCTGAAAAGAAGCTATTTAATACAGTTAGTAGATCTCTTACAAATGAGCAAAAAGAAAAACTTGAAGAGATTATTACTTCGCAGCATCCATCCGAATCCAATAAAACGATATTGGGTTGGTTAAAGGAACCACCGGGTCATCCTTCACCCGAAACTTTTCTAAAAGTAATAGAACGACTTGAATACCTACGAGAAATGGAATTAGAAACAGTGCAAATTAGCCATTTGCATCGTAATCGTCTATTACAGCTTTCTCGCTTAGGTTCAAGATACGAACCGTATGCGTTCCGTGACTTTCAAGAAAATAAACGTTATTCGATATTAGCCGTCTATTTATTACAACTTACTCAGGAGCTAACAGATAAAGCGTTTGAAATTCATGATAGGCAAATACTTAGTTTGTTATCAAAAGGCCGTAAGGCTCAAGAGGAAATCCAGAAACAAAACGGTAAAAAGCTAAATGAGAAAGTTATACACTTTACGAACATCGGACAAGCATTAATTAAAGCAAGAGAGGAAAAACTAGACGTTTTTAAGGTTTTAGAATCAGTTATTGAATGGAATACCTTTGTCTGTTCAGTAGAAGAGGCTCAGGAGCTTGCACGTCCTGCCGACTATGATTATTTGGACTTACTGCAAAAACGATTTTATTCACTTAGAAAATATACGCCAACGCTATTAAGGGTACTGGAATTTCATTCTACAAAGGCAAATGAACCACTTTTACAAGCCGTAGAGATTATTCGAGGAATGAACGAATCCGGAAAGCGAAAAGTGCCTGATGACTCACCCGTGGATTTTATTTCAAAACGATGGAAAAAGCATTTATATGAGGATGATGGTACAACAATTAATCGTCATTACTATGAAATGGCTGTTTTAACAGAACTTCGGGAGCATGTTCGTGCAGGAGATGTTTCCATTGTTGGCAGTAGACAATATAGGGATTTTGAGGAATATTTGTTTTCGGAAGATACATGGAATCAATCGAAGGGGAATACGAGATTATCAGTTAATTTATCATTCGAAGATTATATAACGGAGAGAACCAGCAGCCTTAATGAAAGGTTAAAATGGTTAGCTGCCAATTCCAACAAGTTGGATGGAGTTTCTCTTGAAAAAGGAAAACTGTCACTTGCACGCTTAGAAAAAGATGTTCCAGAAGAAGCAAAAAAGTTTAGTGCAAGCCTTTATCAGATGCTACCAAGAATAAAATTAACCGATTTACTCATGGATGTTGCTCATATAACAGGATTTCATGAGCAATTCACCCATGCTTCCAATAATCGAAAACCAGATAAAGAAGAAACAATCATTATCATGGCTGCCCTTTTAGGGATGGGAATGAATATTGGCTTGAGCAAGATGGCCGAAGCCACACCCGGACTTACATATAAGCAACTAGCTAATGTATCTCAATGGCGCATGTATGAAGATGCAATGAATAAAGCCCAAGCCATTTTAGTAAATTTTCATCATAAATTACAGTTGTCCTCCTATTGGGGCGACGGTACAACATCCTCGTCAGATGGTATGAGAATGCAGCTAGGTGTTTCATCACTGCATGCAGATGCAAACCCACATTACGGGACTGGAAAAGGAGCAACTATCTACCGTTTTACTAGTGATCAATTCTCTTCTTATTACACAAAGATTATACATACAAATTCAAGGGATGCTATTCATGTTTTGGATGGATTGTTGCACCACGAGACGGATCTAAATATAGAAGAGCATTATACAGACACAGCTGGTTACACAGACCAAATATTCGGACTGACTCATTTATTAGGATTTAAATTTGCTCCTAGAATAAGAGATTTATCAGACTCGAAATTATTTACAATAGATAAAGCAAGTGAGTATCCAAAATTAGAAGCCATTTTACGTGGACAAATAAATAAAAAGGTCATTAAAGAAAATTATGAGGATGTTTTGCGATTAGCTCATTCTATAAGGGAGGGAACAGTTTCAGCCTCCCTTATAATGGGGAAACTAGGTTCCTATTCAAGACAAAACAGCTTAGCTACCGCCTTACGTGAGATGGGCCGAATAGAAAAAACGATCTTTATTTTGAATTACATTTCAGATGAATCATTAAGAAGAAAAATACAAAGAGGATTGAATAAAGGAGAAGCCATGAATGGATTAGCAAGGGCTATTTTCTTTGGAAAACAAGGTGAGCTTAGAGAACGAACCATACAGCATCAATTGCAAAGGGCCAGTGCCTTAAACATAATCATTAATGCCATCAGTATCTGGAATACCTTACATCTAACAAAAGCAGTTGAATATCAAAAACAGTCTGGTAGTTTTAATGAAGAATTATTGCACCATATATCGCCTCTAGGTTGGGAACATATTAATTTACTAGGAGAATACCATTTTAATTCCGAGAAAATAGTCTCGTTAGATTCTTTAAGACCATTGAAATTTTCTTAACGTTGTTAAAAATGGGGGAATCGTCTCGAAAATGTGCTTAGCGTTGTAAATCCGCATTTTCCTGACGGGACCCCATATACAAAAGCTCGTCATGCTCTTCCTGATACCGTACAGCGTATTGAAGCAGGTTGTTCACTTCCTGATTCACGCCACTGGACGAAGCTTTTCGCAGGGATTCATAGTCTCCTGTCTTTGCATAACTCGAAAAGGTAGGAAACACATTGGTGAAAAAGTTCGTGAAGAATGACTCGACCGAATCGACCAGCGTTTGTTCCTCTTGATTGAGCGGCAGCTTTTTGAATGCTTCCAGCGCTTGTTCCAGCTTCTTTTTCTCCAGAAATAGCTCATTGTACTCATACGGGTTCAAAAAAGCATAATAACCCCTTGCACGAAAAAAGATCTGGTTCGTGTGCTCAGCGATCTCTGCGACCAAATCTTGTTTTTGCTTGGCAGTGTGTATCGCTGTCTGATATTCGTTGAAGGCGCTGTAATTTAAATATTGAACGATGCCAGCGCCCGCAATCATCAATGACAGAAAGAGGAGCATCATCGCCATAAAGCGACGAGTGATGCTTTTTCTGATAAACGGCCAGAACCCGGTCATTCGAGCATTTCCTCTACTTTCCGGACAAGATCCATCGGGCTGAAAGGCTTCGGCATGAAGTCATCGGCACCTGCTGCAAGCATCTTTTCCTGTTCGGCATGTTGACTTTTTGCAGAGAGAATGAGGACCTTCACTGCCTTTTTGTCGTTCATTTGTTTGATCTTCTGCAAAACCTCGAAGCCCGTCAGCTTCGGCATCATGTAGTCTAAAATAATCAAATCGTACGCATTTTGCCCGATTTTTTGCAGGGCTTCCTCTCCATCGCAGGCGATATCGAGTTCATGCCCTTCATCCTCAAGCGTGTCGCCGATCAGCATGCGCAACACGGCTTCGTCCTCGGCCAACATAATCGCTGCCATCCTGATACCTCCTTACAACATTCGTTTGACCAGTCGCTTAATGCGAGCCTCTAGTTCGCGCGTGCTAAAGGGCTTGGTCATGTAGTCATCCGCACCGAGCTGGAGAGCACGGACAATGTCCTGTTCTTCCGCACGGCCTGTTAGCATAATCACTGTATATTTCTTGGCATTCGGCAAATTCCGGATTTTCTGGAGAACGTCAAGGCCGTCCATCTGTGGCATCATCCCGTCTAAAATGACGAGATACGGCTCTTGTCCCTGATGCCAGGTGGAGCCGAAGAACGCTGCACCTTCCTCGTAAGTCTGGATGTCTACGTGCATCCAACCGTCAAAGCTGGCTTTTATGGAATCAGCTAGCATGACGCGAATCATCGGATCATCATCGATAATCGCGACCTTCAGCTTCACTTTTGGAGAATCGTGCGTCTCTGTGAGAAGAGCAGCTTCAATCCTGCATCGCCCCGCATTTTTGGCAGCATACAAAGCGGTGTCTGCTGCCTCTATCCAATACGTATGTGCCTTTTGCTGATCGTCTACCTGTACGACTCCACCGGAAAAGCTCAAAGAAAACGTTCCTTCAGGAGCTTCGAACGTCAGCGAACAAAAAGCAGAGAGCATTTCTTCCAGACGCGCTTTTCCTGTCTGTACAGTCGTACGCGGCATGAGCAGGATAAATTCCTCTCCGCCGTACCGGAATAATACATCTTGTTTTTCGGCACTTTGCCCGATGAAAGCAGCAAAACGAGTCAGCACCTCGTCGCCGATCAGATGGCCGTATGTATCATTGACCCCTTTGAAAAAATCGATGTCCAAAAAAGCCAGCGAGAAAGGGGTGTTCGTTCGCTGGGCATCAGAAAGAAGCCGTTGGAATGTATCGGCAAAAGAATTGCGATTGTTGGCACCTGTGAGCTCGTCCAAAAACAAGATGCTATTCATCCAGCGCTTCCGACGTAGCTGACGTTCGAGCCGGACTGCCAGCTCTTCCATATCAAGCGGTTTGCACATGACGTCATCTGCACCCAGACGATAGGCATTCAGACGCGTCTCCCGTTCGCAATCGATGCTGATAATGGTCGTAGGCACGTATTGCTTCTTTATTTTTTCACTGATCGTCTGCATCACTTGGAAGCCACCCGTTTCCGGAATGTTCAAATCCAGAATAAAGCAGTCAGGGTTCATGTCGTGAAAATAGTCGATAGCCTTATGAGGATAGACCGTTGCGATGACAGACCAATTGCGTCTTTCTAAATATTCCTTTAGATACATAAGCAGGGTGACGTCATCATCCAGGATGAGGACCAAAGGCTGTTGCTCACAAGGGGATTCCCGTTGAAGAGTGGGGTTCTCGATAAAAACTTCCCGTTCTGGTCGCTTCTCGCAGCATAAGCTGATCAACTCTTGCAAAAACGCGCGCCATTCACTCGTCGTCCAGTTCTTGGCAGGCATGTCGTCCATTTGTTCCAGAAGAAGCTGAGACAGATCAGACAAGTCCGTCAATCCAATCGTCCCCGATGTCCCCTTCAGCGAATGGAGAAAGCGATATAGATCATCATGAGAGACAGGAATCTCTTGGTCGTACCACGTCTCAACCTGTTTGTGTATATTCATAAGAAGTGTATCTCTGTACTTAATCATGTCGTACCGTCCCCCTGTGTTGGGATGGCGCAAGCAGTAGGATCGCTTGCGCCAGTTTGATCAAAACGTCTACGATTTGGTATGGTACATGTAGCGAGGAGGAGGAAAAGCTTAGTTTTGCAAGGAGAATCCTTCTTCGATCAGGTACTGCTCGGCTTCCACGTACGATTCAAAGGAAGCTTCCAGGTTCATCCCGTGGTATACGTTCCACAAGGCGTCTTCCTGTTGCAGCAAGAGCGTGCGGTTTTGCTTGTCGATCCACGTTTGCTCCAATTGTTCGGCTTCATTCGTAGCCTTTGGCGGTGCTTCACGTTTGACAGAGAGGGATTGGATCGAAGCCTCGACTACCTTACGCAGCTCGTCCGCCGAGAAATCGCGGATGTTGACGTAGCCCTTGTCGTCTTTTTGATAGCCCTTCAAAAACGCGGCGAACACAAAGCCGTTGCCGTTCGGATGAAGATGATAGACAACGGTTTTCTTTTCATGAAGACTTTCTTCATAATGAAAATTAACCCGTTTGAGGGAGACGTCATTCCGAGTCAGCTGTGGAAAAGATTCAATAATCGCTAGTTTTTCTTCAAAAGTAAGCATGGATTCCTCCGGTGAGATGGATTTGTTTGTCGATTATATCATAGGTGGGACTTAGAACGAAAAAAGGAGAACGGAAAAATGAACGGAAAAAACCGAAAAGACATCGCAGCGGGTCTCGAAGTCGATATTGTATTAAAAGAAGACCAACGAACTGGCAAGCGTACCCGTGGGATCGTCAAGGATATTTTGACGAATTCCAGCACACATCCGCATGGCATCAAGGTTCGTTTGACTAACGGACAGGTGGGGAGAGTGCAAGAGATTATCAAAAAAGGGGAGTAATCCTCTTCAGGGGACTATGATTAGATAAATAACTAATTAGATATTGATCAAATTTATTAGTCTGTTTATAATGGAATAAAAAGTTAGGAGCTAAGTGTGTGAGGATTAAAGGGATATATGAGCTTGTTAGTGAAGAACAGTTGAAAAAGTATGCAGAGCTTGCTGTACGAGCTGGTGTAAATGTGCAAAAGAATCAATTAGTGGTTATTCATAGTGACATAGAAAATGCTACGTTTGCACGTCTAATCCAAACGGCAGCCTATGAGGCGGGAGCTTCAAATGTGGTTATGGATTGGACAGATGCACAGTCTACCAAAGAATTTTATTTAAATGCAGCAGATGATGCTATCGATCACTTTCCCGACTGGCAGGCTGCCCGCTTTAAGGAGTGGGACGATGCGGGTGCTGCTTATATCCATATTATTTCTGAAAACTTAGATGTCTTTAAGGAGGTTTCCACAGAACGGATGAGCCGCTTCCAAAAGGTCTCTCGCACCAAGTTGAAGGCTTATTACGCGAAGATTAGATCCCACGAGGTACGCTGGTGTCTTCTAGCTGTCCCGTACTTCGCATGGGCAACTAAAGTATTTCCCCACTTAAGTAAAGAAGAAGCCCTGCAATCTTTATGGCAATTAATCTTACGTGGAGCTCGGGCAGATGGAAAAAATCCTATAAAAGACTGGGAAAATCATGGCAGAGCCTTCGAGTCCCGGAAAAAAATCCTAAACGACAGCCAGTTTGAAGCCCTGCATTTTACGAATAGCCGAGGAACTGATTTATTAGTCGGCATGCCTAAAAATCACTTCTATATCGGCGGGGGTGTTATAGATAAAAAGGGAATACCGTTCTTTCCGAACATTCCCACGGAAGAAATATTTTCCGCTCCCCATAAAAATAAGGTAAATGGCAAACTAGTAGCCACTAAACCGCTTATCTATGGGGGAAGTGTCATCGATGATTTTTACCTAATCTTTAAAGATGGACGGATTACTGCCTATTATGCCGCCACTGGGCAAGAAGCGTTACAAAGTCTCATCGAAACAGACGAAGGTTCACATTATCTAGGGGAAATTGCCTTGGTCTCTAACAATTCTCCTCTTTCTCAGACAGATACTCTCTTTTACAACACCTTGTTTGATGAAAATACGGCCTGCCATATTGGAATCGGAAACGCCTCCCCTTCCAACCTTCAAAATGGCAGCAACCTATCGGAGGAAGAGTTGAAGGAAGCAGGCCTTAATACTTCACTCCTGTTAGTCAATGTGACCTTTGGTACCGAAGATATGAAAGTAGTGGGTATTAAAGAAGGTGGAACTGAAGTCCTACTAATGAAGGATGGTGATTTCCAATTCTAATTTGGCTACTCCTTAAAAACAGAGGAAAAACTGATTTCTGATGGCTTATACTTAGTTCTATTCAAATTAAATCCGTCATCGCAGCAATGTCATTAACCTGATATCAAAGAACAACTTAGGAAGATGATATACTCTACTTTTCACTTCAGAAAAAACGGACAGGCCGCAGGGGCTACTGTCCGTTTTTTTCATGATCGGTTCCGGTTCTGCAAATGCTCAATGGCTGGTACGGCGAAGCAGGCCAGATTCGACGGAAGTGCATCGAGCGAAAACCAGCGCATGTCACCAATAGCCCCGTCTTCCTCTAAATTACGTGCTTCTCCACTCAGAATAGCGACTTCGTAAATGACCGAAACCCAATGCTCGGCATTTTCCCGGCGAATGGTTTCTGCGGTGCACAGCAGGGCCTTTACCTCGACATCGAGATTGACTTCTTCTTTGATTTCACGGATGACGCTCGTCTCCAGCTGTTCATAAGGATCAACTTTTCCCCCGGGAATGCTCCACGTGTCCTTCTCTGGATCTCTGTTTCGCAGAACCAGCAAAATCTCATTCTTGTCGTTTAGGATGACAGCTCCTACTCCCAATCTAGGTACGGCTATAGTAGTCGACATGGTTTTCTCCTTTACGATCGGCAAATTCGTTTCTTCCATAATAGCATGGACGAATCGTGGGTAAGACAAGGACAAAACAAGAAACCGCCTAAAGAGACGGTTTCGAGCTGCTCAGCAAAACTTTTTAACGGTAAGAATCATGGGTAGGGGCAAAGACATCCTCTGCCGATTCCCGCACCAAAATAAATGGTTCAATATTTCCCAGTCCATGCAAGCACGTATTGTGATGAGCGATGATCTGTTCCGCAGACAGTACTTCATTGTCCGACGTAGAGTGTCCGTCTTTGACGAGAGTCACATCATAGCCGAGTGTCGTTGCTTTGCGGCAGGCACTGTCGATACAAAACTCGGTTTTGCACCCCATGATGACAAGATGGTTAATCCCGAGTGCTTGTAGCTTTTCGTGCAGCTCTGTTCCGTGAAAAGAATCAGTCGCTAATTTTTGAATCACTGTTTCTGTCGGCAGCGGTGCGATCTCAGGATGGATGGCATAATCAGTCGAACCGACTTCTCCAACATCCGCATCCTGCACATACAGGACGGGTATATCTTTGCTATATGCTTCTTCGCGTACCTTTTTGATGGTTTGGACAAGCGTAGTTGGTTCGTAAACAGGACCAAATGGCCCTTCGATAATACCTACCTGTGCATCAATAATGAGCAGAGCTGTTTTGCGAATCAATCCGTTTCCTCCTCGGGTAAGGGGGTTAGCGTTGATTTCCCCCTTGTTTGTTGTTTGGTACACCAGCAGATTTATAGGAATTTCGATTCATTTGTTTGTTCATAATAGACCACTCCTTTCATTATGTAGGAGCCGAAAAACGGGCTCTTGTTGATTGTATCACAAATCAATTAGGAAGATTTCGAATCTTGCTTCGAATGATGCGAAAAAGACTCATCCCTTACATGGAAGCAGGTAAGGAACGAGTCTTTTTCAATAACGCACTTCTTATGATTCATTTTCCTTTTTCGGTACAAACTGAAAGATATCATGTGATTCGAAGGAGTCGATCAAACGGGACAGCCACAGATAATACTCCAACCCATTTTCAATGCGCTTGATACTAAGGTCCACACGTTCTCTGACTTCTTCCGTAAGCTCTTCTGATTGCTGGAGAGCGCGAAGCTCAAGGAGCGACTTTTTCAAGGCATGCACATTATGCTCACAGGCATGTCGCCACTTCACGGAAAAGAGGTCGATGAAGTTCTGGTACCAATCCAGATTGACCTCGTAATGATCCTTCCGTGTCCCTTTTTTCCATATTTTTTCTACCATATTTAAATCCATCAATGTGCGGACGCCGGTGCTCATGCTGGTTTTGCTCATACCGAGCGCTTCGCCCATTTCATCGAGTGTCATTGACTTGTCCTGAAAGAGCAACGTGCCATACAGCAGTCCCGTTGACATGGTAATGCCATACAAATCCATGTTGCGAGCCAGAGTTTCAATCACGCGTTCCTGAGCTTTTTCGAGGATTTTTTCCTGATTCGTATCCATTTTGAAAAAAGCAGCTCCTCTAGTCATAGTAACCTGACTAGAATTGTACGTCCCTTACAGCAAAAAGTAAATGGAGATATTGTACAGTATATACGTGATAAACTGAGAATACAGGAAGTAAAGTACGTAAAGTTTTTTCTGAACGCTGAAAATGGCGGATTATCCTGCCTCATCCAGTTTGAGGTAAAAAAAATGGCTGGTTACAATTGTAAGGGTAAAGAACAGTCCGGATATCGGGCGTAAAAGTTGGAGGTGACCATATGCCCAAGATCAAAGTAGAGAATCTGACCAAAATCTTTGGACGCCAGCCCCAACGCGCATTGTCCCAGGTGAAGCAGGGGAAGACCAAGCAAGAAATATTGAAGGAAACGGGTCTTACCCTTGGGGTGAACCAAGCGAGTTTTGAGGTGCATGCAGGCGAGATTTTCGTCATCATGGGGCTTTCGGGAAGCGGGAAGTCGACCTTGGTTCGATTGTTGAACCGGTTGATTGAGCCTACAGAAGGCAGAATCCTGATTGACGGTACGGATATCGTCAGTATGAACACGGAGCAGTTACAGGAAGTAAGAAGAAAGAAGCTCGGCATGGTGTTTCAGAAGTTTGCCTTGTTCCCTCACAGAACGGTACTAGAGAACGCGGAGTACGGTTTGGAGATTCAAGGGATGCCAAAGTCCGAGAGAGAAGCAAAAGCGAAGAAGTCACTCGCACTGGTAGGACTCGAGGGATGGGAAGCAAGCTACCCTGATCAACTGAGTGGCGGGATGCAGCAGCGTGTCGGTCTGGCTCGTGCGCTTGCCAATGAACCCGATGTGTTGTTGATGGATGAGGCCTTCAGTGCCTTGGACCCGTTGATTAGAAAGGACATGCAGGATGAGCTGTTGGAGCTGCAGAGCACGATGCAGAAGACGATTATCTTCATTACGCATGATCTGGACGAAGCATTGAAAATCGGGGATCGGATCGCCTTGATGAAGGACGGGGCGGTCGTGCAGATTGGTACCCCGGAAGAGATCATGACGAATCCGGCCAACGAATACGTAGAACGCTTCGTAGAGGATGTGGACCGTTCCAAGGTGTTGTCCGCTGAAAATGTCATGAAGCGGGCGGAGACGATCACACTGGACAAAGGACCTCGTGTCGCCCTGCAACTGATGCGAGACCGTGGTGTATCCAGTCTGTACGTGGTCGATAAGCGAAAAACATTGCTGGGTGTGCTGACGGCAGACGCGGTAAACGGGGCCAAGGAAGCAGGTCAGACGCTGGAATCAGCGCTGAGGACTGAGGTTCCGACAGTCGGACCACAGACGCTTCTGAATGAGATGTTCGACCTCGTTGCGTTTTCCGATATTCCTGTAGCGGTTACAGGGGAACAAAATCGTCTTCTGGGTGTGATTGTAAAAGGAGCCGTCTTGGGCGGTTTGGCAGGTAAAGTGAATCAGCATGCTCCAGAGCCAACGAATGAAGAAGGGCAGGTGAATCCATCATGAGTCAAAACCAACTTTTGCCGAAGCTGCCACTCGACAGTTGGGTAGAAACGATAGTAGCTGGATTGGAAGAGAATTTGGGCTTCGTGTTCGACTTCATATCGGCGGGCATCGGCGGGACCGTGGACTTGTTTTCGTGGATTCTAACAGGACTGCCGTTTTGGGTCATGATCATTTTGTTTACGCTGCTGGCTTATCGCGCTGGCAAAGTGGCAATTGCTCTTTTTACCTTCATTGGACTTCTTCTGATTCAGAATCTGGGTTATTGGGAGCACTCAATGGAAACACTTGCGCTGGTACTGACTGCAGGCTTGATCTCCGTCATTATCGGGATTCCCGTCGGTATATGGTGCGCGAAGAACGAGTCCGTACAAAAGGTCGTCACACCGCTGCTTGATTTCATGCAGACGATGCCGGCGTTTGTGTACTTGATTCCTGCCATCTTTTTCTTCGGACTCGGTAAAGTACCGGGGGTTATCGCTTCTGTCATTTTTGCGATGCCACCGACGATTCGTCTGACCAACCTGGGAATTCGTCAGGTTCCTGCTGATCTGATCGAGGCTTCTGAGGCGTTCGGTTCTACCTACTGGCAAAAGCTGACGAAGGTACAGCTGCCGATCGCCAAGACGACGATGATGGCCGGGATTAACCAGAGCATCATGCTCGCGCTGTCCATGGTCGTCATTGCTTCCATGATTGGAGCAAAAGGCTTGGGGGCTGACGTGTATCGGGCCGTTACGCAGATCAAAATCGGTGAAGGATTTGAAGCGGGTCTTGCCATCGTTATTTTGGCGATTCTGCTGGATCGTCTCACGCAAAGTGTTGGAAAGAGAAAAAACGCGTAGGAGGGGTTTTCATGAAAATGAAAAAAGGAACCTTGAAAGGTTTGGCAGTCGCTCTCGGACTCAGTATGGTGATGGCAGGTTGTTCAACTGCTGCACCGCCGCAAGGAAATCAACCTGCTGAGGGCAATACGGGTACGCCTGCACCAAATAGCGTTGGGGCACAAGTTGACCATAAAATTATTGGAATCGATCCTGGCGCTGGTCTGATGAAAGCAACCGAAAAAGCCATGAAGGACTACGACCTGAAAGACTGGGAGCTGGTAGAGGGCTCCAGTGCAGCGATGACGGCAGCATTGACACAAGCCTACAAAGACAAGAAGCCAATTATCGTGACAGGCTGGACACCGCACTGGATGTTCTCCAAGTTCGAGATGAAATACCTCGAAGACCCGAAAGGCGTCTTCGGGAAGGATGAGCAGATTCACACCATCGTTCGCAAAGGACTGAAGGAGGAGCACCCAAGCGCGTATGCGTTCCTCGACAAGTTCTCGTGGACTCCTGCTGACATGGAAAAAGTCATGCTCGATATTGAGGGCGGCAAAAAGCCGGAAGAAGCAGCAGCGGAATGGGTGAAGAACAATGAAGCTACTGTCAACAAGTGGGTAGAAGGTATCCAGCCTGCTGAAGGCAAAAAATTGACGCTCGCCTACGTCGCGTGGGATTCTGAGATCGCCAGCACAAACGTTGTGAAGACGGTTCTGGAGCAAAAGCTGAAATACCAGGTGGAGTTGAGCCAAGTAGAAGCTGGCCCGATGTGGGTAGGGGTATCGAACGGCGATGTAGATGGTATGGTAGCGGCATGGCTGCCAACCACGCACGCAGACTACATGGAGAAACTGGGGAAAGATGTAGAAGACCTCGGTCCGAACCTGCAAGGAACCAAGCTCGGATTGGCTGTTCCAGCTTACATGGAGATCAACTCCATTGAAGATTTGAAGAAGTAACAGATTCGAAAAAAATGGCACTGCTCACGATGGGCGGTGCCTTTTTTGTGTTTTTCGAACACCGCCATTCTTCCCATCTTTTTCACACAAATCCGAAGTATGATTATGATTAAATCTACATAATTCATCCATGTGTAAATGGAGGTTGCCATGAAATGAAAAGAAAATTACTAGCGATGCTTTCTATTGTAATGAGCAGTCTGGTGATAGGCTCCACAGCAGGTATGCAAGCTGCTGCTGCCCAAGGGAGTCTGATGATTGCCTCAGCTTCTGTTGCTGTCGATGATCCCATAAATCCATGGGATTATCAAAAGCGGTTAGGGAGGGGGTTGGATGTGGACTGGTCAAAAACCAATCAAGGTAAGACATACTATTCTTCACAAGCAGTCCGTGATTTTAAAGCAGCAGGAGTTTCCCACGTCCGTATTCGCATCACGGAAAAAGCGGACGATAAGCTCTGGCAAACCCTTGACAAGCAAATAGAGGATTGCCTAAATGCCGGAATGATACCGGTCATCGCCTATCAAGCAGATGAATTTAAAAATGAGCCAACTGATCAAAATATTCAACAGGTCGTAACTTGGTGGACGAGGGTAGCTGAACGCTATAAAAACCATTCTCATCTGTTGGCGTTTGATCTTCTGATAGAGGCGACTGATGCATTGAATAAGCAACCGGATACACTCAATCAGCTTTATGAGAAACTGGTTACCGAAATCAGAAAAACAAATCCTACACGCATCATCATGATTTCTCCACGTCTTCGTTCCGATGCGGATTATTTAAAAGAACTGATGATTCCAACGCAACACAACGGCTATCTAATGGCAGAATGGCATTTCTATGCATCGGGACCCAGCAAGACAAATGACAGAAAGCTGTGGACAACCGGAACAGATGCTGAGAAAAAACGGATCACCGATAAAATACAGGCTGCCTTAGAATGGCAAAAAACCAAAGGTATCCCTACATGGGTAGGTGCTTGGATGCCCGGAAATTACAATGACGGTAATGATTACTCGACCCAGGAACAGGTCGTATTTGCAAACTACATGACTTCTCAGCTGATGCAGGCAGGAATTCCTTTTGCTGTCAATTCGGACACCAAGTTTTATGATCGGAAAAACAATAGCTGGATTCCTCAGATGCAGCCTGTATTCCACACGATTTTCCAATCAAAGTCCCCTGCCGATGATAAGGACAATCCGGCGGATCACAACAACAGCTCCTATACGCAGCAAGTAAATGTAGGATTTAACGCAAAGGGGAGCCTGGCGGTAGAAGAACAATATCGTTTATTGCGAGATGGACTGACGAAATTGAAACAGCAACAGATAAAGACTGACAAAGTATGGTTGCGCCTTCAAGGAGGCAGTATTTCGCAAAAAACGTACCCAAAAGATTGGACTGACAACGATATTCGCCAATGGGCTGCCATACAGAAGGAATTTGACGTCCCCTATATATTCGTCGTCAATTTCAATGATACGCCACAAAGTCAATGGGGGTTTTATAAAAGGCTAACGGATCATGGTTTGAAATTTGCTTTTATCGAGCTTGGCAACGAACAGTATTTACCCAAGTTTGCTGAATCCAAAGTAGAGGAATTTGAAGAGGTCACGAGAAGAACTTCTGAAATGACTCCACAAAAATATATTGCATTGAGTAATGAATATATCGAAGCATTTACACCCGCTGACTTGCCATTTTACGTGCAGTTTGCACCAGAAAAAGAAGAGAAAACGATAACGGATGTCTGGAATAAGGCAATAGCGCAAGCAATCAATGAAAATGGATTTCTTTCACCAAAAATAAATGGAACCATCCACTTGTACGAGCGTGATGGAGCCGGCAGTCTGAATGAAAAGCAGATTGGTGACATAAAAAATCTGGTCAACCGACCTATGCACATCGCTATTACGGAATACGGAGTCGTGGATAAGCGCGGCAAATTGTCTTTGCAACAATTCATCGAACAGGAGAAGCAGCTAACCACTCGTATTTTCAATCAACTTCAAAAAGGTGATCTGCTATTGAATCAAGTGTTATATACCGATTACAAGCAGGTGGGAGCAGCCGTTTTCCATCCAGATTATGATGGGCTGACACCAAAGGGGCAGGCGATAATTGAGCTCTTTAAAAAATACTGGTAGATCAGTTAAACCAAATGCCAAGGCACCGCTCACGATATAGGGCGGTGCCTTTTTATGCTTTCTATGGCATTGACTTGCTTTCAGTGACTGGGGGCCAATTATGCAGTTTGTCCGCCATGGCGGTATCAGGTGCAAATACCCGAAGCACGAGATTGAACTCGCCAGCAGGAAGCGAGAGCCAGTTGCCTTCCTTGCCTTTTGGCGGTTGCTGTTGCAAATACAGATCGAGGGAGCCATCCGGATTGTACGCAAGCGTTCCTGTATTGCTGCGAACCGATGCACGATCGGCTGCTGTTTTGGCTAAAAACAGCTGGTTGTCATAGACGTTGATCGACCAGAAAGCAGACGTCTTGGGAAGCTGTTCTTTTGTAAAGTGGACCGTATAGCTTTTGGCTCCCGTAAGTGGTTTTCCTGATCCATCTGTCAACGCACGATAATAGGCTTGCTCACTCGGAACGTTAGCCCCTATTCCGGAATAGGCGATGAAGGAGCGGGCGAGAAACTGGTTTCCATACGAGCCAATGGGTGAAAAGGAGCCCCAGCCATTACGAAAAGTAGTGTAGTCGGGAAAGCCATTTTGAACAATAGCCGGAGCATCCTGCAAGGCACGCTGTAGCCCCGCGAGTTTGGCTGGCCCGAGCGAAGACGGATCAAAGCCCTTTTGGATATCGATCCCGGCTTGGGCGAACTGGTCGAGCAACACCCGATCACATTCCGGCGGTGGATTACTCTGGATCATTTTCGTCATCACTTGAAAAAAGGAAAGAGACGTCAACACATCAGGAGGAATCGTATCTGAAACATCTGGCTTTTCTAGCTTTGGATGTACAGGGGTTATTGTGATTTGCTTTTCAAACGAGACGGCTTGCGGTAAGTCAGCCTCGCCTTTTACCTCGACACGGCCAATGAGCCAGACGGTGGGCGTAGGGGAGTAAATCACCGGAATATGGGCGGGAGTAGGTCCCTTCCAATTCGGGCCTGCAATGATATACTGACGGGCCTGCTGCTTGGTGGAACGATTGGAGACATTGCGAAACGTATTCGTATAGGCATCCAGCATTGGCACGGTATAGTAGCGGTTTTGCGGATTGGCGGGGACAGTCAATCGGACTGGCGTCTCTGATACATCCAGCCATGCGCTCATATACAGCGTATCGGAGTTCGGCGTGACGATATCGCGATAATCGGGAGAGGCGAGTGTGTCCGAATAATAAAACTGGTTGATCGGCGCTCGATTTTTGACCATGTCTTCCATGGTTTTCGCGGACATCACTAACGGATAGCCGTAAATGTATGCTTGAATGCCGAGTGAGTAGGCAAGCCTCTCCTGTGATTGAAGAAACGACTTAGACTGTGATAGAAGTGGCTGCTGGGCAGACGAATCGTTTGTTGTCTCTTTTGCATACGATAGGCCGGACAGGTTAAGGATCATGCATAGTATAGAAACAATGAATGTCAGGCGCTTTTTCAATAATGGAAGCATAAAAGCCCCTCCTAATTACCAGATATGGGGTTTGCACTGGTAGTTTTCTTCATAGGAGGGGAGCTTTATGCAAGCTTTTGGTTATGATGTAATAATTCGAGCTATTAGTTTTTCATTTCGAAAATGCAAGTTCTCATTATCGTTTAATGTGTAATTGGGTTGAATTGATTTTGCAGATTGCCAATTATCATAGGCTTTCATACGCACATCATCATTATAATGAGGACAAAATGAGCCGGGTAATAAACCTAGTCCCTTGAATTCCTCGAATGTTCCGTCAGTTTTTTCGCTGAAGCAAGTTTCGAACCAGCACATGGCACCAGCACTTATGCCAGCTAATAATGTTCCTTTTTCGTAGGCTTCTTTCAAGACAGCATCAAAGTTCATTGCACGCCATTTTTCAAGCATATATTGCGTATTTCCACCACCGACATAAATAACGTCTTGGTACTTTACAAAATCTTTAATATCCGGTTTGAAAGAAAAAACCCATCAACAGGCTGACCACGTCCTGCTAAAGACGTGGTGTCGCTAATTCATCCATGGATCAAGAAAATGCAGGTGCCAGCCATTCAGGACAAATCGAATACAAGGTGGACGCACCCTTGAGCAAATCCCGATCACGCCAGCGCTTGCCCACACACTGTATGCCAATGGGAAGACCTTGTTCATCGAAACCGATTGGCATGGTCACCACAGGGCTTCCCGTCACATTGAACAGACTCGTATAAAACGTCGTAGCGATCCAGTAGTTCTGTGGGGTTTCGTCTACGAATAGTGGTTGCTTGTAAATTGGCTGGTACCCGACCATTTTCGTTTTCGCCATGTGGGGAAAGGATGTCGTGCAGCTGACTGGACACAAGAATAGATCACAGTCTGTCATAAACTGCTCGAAGCTGCGAATGAGTTGTTCCCGAATGGTTAAGACGCGCATGTAGTTTTTAAACGTAAGGGGGACGAGCATGCTGGCGGAGGGGATCTCACGACTAAGACGCAAGGTCATGAGATGGGTCAAGCCCCTGATCAGAGCGGGTGTAGTTGAGTTTAGCTCCGCATCGATTATTTTTCCCCACGTTTCCCACGCTTTGCGAACGTCCAAGGGTGGTGCTGTCACTTGTTCTACGCGCATACCTCGTTGCTCTAACTTTTTCACAAATTGGCGGAGCTGTTCCCGAATGGCTCGGCTTGTCGGGTAACCCGGTAGCTCTTCCATCCAGCGAATGTGCAGAGGCTGTTCCATGGACGAGGGCGGCAAAGGCTGGGGCCCATGAGGTAACCCACTGTTACTATTGCTACCGCTAATGATAGAAAATGCTGCTGCCAAGTCTTCGATGGAGCGGGCGACTGGTCCATAGCAAGCCAGATGGCGGGACGAAGCATAATCGGCCGTTCCTTCAAAACCGGGCATGTGTCCAGTGGCGGGCACGGCTCCTTCCGTTGGTTTTAAGCTGAACACACCACAGTAGTGGGCAGGAACCCGCAATGATCCCCCAATGTCGCTGCCGATGTCCAGGTAGGAAAGTCCTGCGGCGACCGCTGCTGCCGATCCGCCGCTGCTCCCTCCTGGTGTCCTCGCCAAATCCCAAGGATTATTCGTCCGACCATATATATCGTTATCTGTTTGCATGTCCATAAGCAGTGGCGGGACATTCGTTTTTCCCAATAGAACGGCCCCTGCCTGTTTTAGCCTGTTGACTACGGCTGCGTCTCTTGGAGGAATATATCCTTTGAGTCGCGTGAATCCCGAAGTAGTCGCTAGTCCTGTCGTGGAAAATGAATCCTTGATCGTGATCGGTACCCCATGTAGTGGTCCACGATAAGTCCCTTCCTGAATTTCTTTGTCCGCTAGTTTGGCGGCTTCCATAGCTGCCTTTTCGTCATGGGCGACGATGGCGTTTAGTTCGGGGTTGAGCGAGGTGATACGCTGGAAGGCTTGACGGGTAGCTTCCTCAGCGCTTATTTTTCGTTCGCGAATCCATGTGCCCATCTCAGTAGCTGTCAAATAGGTCAGTTCATTCATTTGCTTCACTCCTTTTCACACGTTCAGCGTACGACAGGAGAACGAGGAAAACTTGATCGAAAATGCGAACCGCCAACTACTCACTCACTATTCTCTGGCTACGACGGGTATATAAATGAAGCAAAGCGAATCCGGATGGTTATTGCCGAGAAAGCGGTGGTCGTAGTATTCAAAATCATAGCGGGCATAAAGCTGGTCGGTTGCGTGTGTCATCCAGCTCCCGTAAATATATTGATATGTCAGCCTCAGATTTTGCGTGGGTCCTTTGTGCGGGAACACAAGATAACCAGATGCAGGCAGGATAATTGACTCCCATCCTTCCGTGCCATGATCCGAAGCGTGTATGCCAGCAAAATAGCCAAAGGACAGCGAAAGCCCAAAAGCATCTGGATAGCGTAGGACACCAAAACGAGTCTGGTTGGTCTTCAAGGCGACGCCCCGCCCCAAACGGTTCCAGCAATGGACGATGTCCTTTATGGAATGGGTTGCGGAGGAGTAGCCGACCAGCTTCAGCTCTTGGTAAGCAGGGACGTATACTGGCTCAATGGACTGCAGCTGGATATTTTCCAGATAAGGAACCTCGATGCGTTCTGTCATCGCGTATCGCGGCATTTTTCCTGATCGGCGCAGGGCAGAGGGAGGCAGGCCATAGCGTTTGGTAAAAGCGCGAGTAAAGGCTTCGTGCGAATCAAAGCCGTATGTAAATGCCACTTCCGTCACACTTTTTTGTTCAAAGGCTAGCGATTTGGCAGCCTCCGTCAGTCGCCTTTTCGATATGTATTGACCTACCGTTTCACCTGTTACGTGAAAAAACAACCGTTGAAAATGATACTTGGAGTATCCGGCTGCCGACGCGACCTGATCGAGTGTCACTTTTTCCGTTAACTGCTTTTCGATAAAAGAGAGGGCATAGGTTATTTGCTCCATATAGTTCATAGCTTCACCTGAAAAGAAAATAGTTTTTATTTTTCAAAGATACCATATGCCCCTGCAACAATTTTTGTAAAAAAGCCAGAATGCCAAAGAACAGGGAGAGAATACAATGAAGTAGGACAACGTTTTTGGAGGTAGCCGTGGAGCAGCATCTGGATCTTTTTTTGATGAAATACGGATATGTCGGGATCTTTTTTTCGCTAACACTTGGCGTTGTAGGGCTTCCGATACCTGATGAGGTATTGATGACGTACGCAGGCTATGCGGTTTCCCGCGGTGTTTTGCACATGCCGCTTACGGTGCTGAGTGCCTTTTTGGGAGCAGCGGTAGGGATCTCGATCAGCTATGCGATCGCTTGGAAGTGGGGGCTGCCATTGCTCCTGAAGGTCGGACCTTACTTGCATATTACGCCGAAAAAAATAGAGTCTACTCAAAAGCTGTTTGCCAGATATGGTCCATATCTTTTGCTCATCGGCTATTTTTTGCCTGGCGTACGTCATATTACCGCCTATTTGGCAGGAGTCTCTGCCATGGAGTTTCGGCGATTTGCTTTTTATGCTTATACAGGTGCATTTCTTTGGAGTATCACTTTTTTATTGTTGGGACAGGCGCTTGAAAAAGAGTGGCTCAAGGTCGTTGTTTATATACGTCATTACGGCATCACCTTTTTGCTTATCGGTACGGCGATTGGGATTGTCGTGTATATCTGGATGAAGTACAGGCATCACACCAGGACATAAGGAGCAAGCATTAGTTCCCGATAATCGCCGCACTATCTCGAACCAGGCTGACAAATTCCAGCTGTTCATCCCCGGTGGCTGTCGATTCTGCCAGCTTGAGTACATCGGGAAGCGAGCTTCTTTCGGAATAGGGGCTCTCCCGCAATATTTCTGCATACTCTGCAACGGAAGCGAGGAACGACAGCTCTTGTGACAATGCGTTTTGTACCTGTATGGGTTCGGCGATTTCCTCTACTTTTTGGGAAGAGGCATTATGGTAGCGAACGCGTACGGTCCCGAGATCTGTTTTGGCCGGGGAAGCCAGCTTCACTTCATAAAGAGCCGTCACACTATGTCCAGCACCGATCTCACCCGCATCAGTCTTGTCGTTGCGAAAATCTTTGTCGCGGACATCGCGGTTCTCATAGCCGATCAAGCGATACGAATCTACCTTCTTGGGGTCGAATTCCACCTGAATTTTTACATCACGCGCGATTGTTTGGAGGGTGCCTGTCAACGCTTCGGTAAAAATGCGGCGCGCCTCTGAAAATGTATCGATGTAGGAGTAGCTTCCTTCGCCTTTATTTGCTAATTGCTCCATCAGGACGTCATTGTAATTTCCCATGCCAAAGCCAAAGGTGCTCAAATAAATGTCCTTGCGTGCATAGTCCTCAATCGAACGCAAAATGCCCTCTGCGCCTGTTTCTCCGACATTGGCCACCCCGTCGGAGCAGAGGATCACTCTGTTGATGGCACCGGGCTTGAAGGAATTGGCTGCCATCTCATAGCCGAGCACCAGACCTTCTTCTGCATTGGTGGAGCCCTCGGGTTGCAGCTCATCGATGGCAGATAGAATCGCTTTTTTGTCTTCGGCAGAGGTAGGGGACAGCAGAACCCGACCTTCTGATCCATAGACGACGATCCCTACTGAATCTGTGGGGTGAAGCTGATCGACGAGGACCTTCAGACTTCTTTTTACGAGCTCTAGTCGGTTTTCCCGATTCATCGACCCGGATACGTCAATGACAAAGACGAGGTTAGCGGGCTTTCTGTCTTCGGCTGTTATTTCCTTCCCTTTGATGCCAATCCGAACTAATTGGTGACCCTTCTGAAAGGGAGAGGGACCGCCATCTGCTTGAATCGTGAATGTTTGATTGGTAGGTGCGGGATAGGCAGCGGGAAAATAGTTGATGAATTCCTCCACCCGAACAGCTTCTGCTGGCGGGAGAGTACCGTCTTGTATAAAGCTGCGCATCATGCTGTAGGAGCCAGTATCCACGTCAGCGGCAAAGGTAGACAAGCGATCCTCTGCCGTGGAGATAAACTTGTTGGTGCCGTAGTCTTTGAAGTACATGTCGTTTGATAATGGAGCGGACGTTTTTTTCAGGGCGTAATCAGCCTTGACGTTGGAGCTGCTGCGAGGGCTTGGGCTCGATGCCGCTTGTTGAGTCTCATTCGCACCGCTTGCCGCCAACTGTTCATTCGAACTGCACCCGATCAAGGATGCGACCAGAATGGTGATGCCACCTGCTTGCACGATTTTTTTCATCTCTATCATTCCCCCTTTTGTCTATGTGACGTGGAAAAAAAAGGAATGTTTCATTGTTATTATTCAGGTTCGGTTAACATGTGGTGCCTTTTCTTTCTTGCTCGTTATTCAATCTTCTTGTAATATTAGGAAATATTTGTGGTGTGACGGTCGCTCTAGTCAATGGAAATCAATCACAGAAAGAGGTAGATGGCTGCAAAAATCATACAAACAAGAGAGGGTATGAAATGAATCTAGGAATCAACGTAACGCAAAATCAATTGATGGATGTGCTGCTAAATGTTGCGGTAGCTCGTCCGGTATTTATTTGGGGCGCACCGGGAATTGGTAAGTCGTCTCTCGTCGAGGCGTTTGCCTCGCAGGTGGGCCTGCCTTGCGTCTCCTTACTAGGCAGTCAGCTGGCGCCAGAGGATATTATCGGTGTCCCGCAGATCGTGGACGGAAAAAGCAGATTTTGCCCACCCGCCCAAATCGCGCGAGATGAACCGTATTGCTTGTTTCTCGATGAATTGAATGCATGCTCGCAAGAAGTGCAAAAGGCGTTTTACAGTCTGATTCATGAGAGAAGAATCGGGGATTACCATCTGCCAGAAGGATCTATTGTCATTGGAGCAGGGAACCGCGCACAGGATAGCGCGATTGTTAAGCCGATGTCGTCTGCTCTCATCAACCGGATGTTCCATGTACAGCTGTTAGTATCTTATGAACAATGGATGAATTGGGCGTACAGCAACGGCATCCATTCATACGTGCTGCAATTTTTGGAGGTGCGCCCGGACTATTTGTGGTCACAGCCACCAAAGACAGAGGAACCGTTTTCTACTCCACGTTCCTGGCACATGCTCTCCGATGCGCTGAACGAATTCGGGGAGAACCTGACGACGGAAATGGTTGGAGTGCTGGCCTACGGGTGCCTGACCCCGCAGCACGCAGCTCAATTTCGGGCTTTTCACAAGAACATCCAGGGCAAATATCAGCTCAACCGTATTTTGGAGGGGGAAGCTTCTTTCCCCACTGCTCCAGAAGATCGGGACGTCCTCTATTTTCTGGCGGATTCCTTCCGTTCTCAGATCAAAAAAGAGCTGCCAGCGGATAAAGCATCTGTGGCGGAGCAGCATAAACGCTTTGCGCACCGAGCCAAAGCTCTCTTAAAGGAGCTCGCTTCCATCTCACTGGAAATGGCGCAGATGGTAGTGGCGCGGCACGAGGATGGAGATGGTTTGCCAGACTGGTTCGTCGTAGAGGTTATTCGCGATTTGCCGCGGTTGGCGATGGACAGGAAGGGCAAATAGCCGATGACCAGAGGAGTCAAAAACGACCCGTCGACGGAAAACTACGAGCAAGCCGTACATTTTTTGAGTCATCATCCGATGTTTGGTCCGCTGACTTCGCGCGCGAGCTTTATTCGTTCCGAGCGGAGTATTTGTCCGGATAACGGTTGGGTAGTCGTGACCATCGAAGGAAGCTTGTACGCACATCCAAAGCGCAGAGGAGAAGTAGGGGAATGGATTTATGTCCTCGCACACGCCCTGCTGCATTTGGGCTTTGGACATTTTGTGGAAAAAGAGCAGCCGATTTTGTGGAATATCGCATGCGATTGTTATATTACGCGTTTTTTGAGAGATATGAAGCTGGGGAAGCCGCCTGCTGAAATGGTATTTGAGCTGGATAAATCGGGTAAGAGCGAAGAGGAGCTCTATGACTGGTTTGTAGAGCATGGCGTGCCAGAGCATCTGAAGCTGTATGGAACGGGCGGAGAAAAGCAGGCAGATATGCTATTCTCGGATAAATACGTTCGATACAACTACAATCGAGATGTGAAGTGGGAGAGGCTCTTGGGGATTGGCCTGGCGCAAGCGGTGCAGAGTGCTGTCAGCGTAGCAGGCGGTTATTCGGATGCTCTCGGGAATGAAGAGAATCAGTTGTCAGAGGCACAAAAGGCCAAGCGCTGGTTCATTAACCACTATCCCTTGTTGGCTTCTTTGGCGAGTCACTTCACGATTATCGAAGATTCGCAGATTTGTCAGCGTCTGCAAATCTCGGTGGCAGCCATCGATGTAACATCCAACGAAATTTTCATCAATCCTGCGGCGGGCTTGGATGAAGAGGAGTGCAAATTCGTGATGGCACACGAGCTGTTGCACGCAGGGCTGCGGCACCATGAGCGCTGCCAAGGCCGCGACCCGTATTACTGGAATGTCAGCTGCGATTACGTGATCAATCAATGGCTGATGGAGCTCGGTGTCGGACGTTTTCCGCAAATCGGCGGGCTGTATGATCCAGATTTGAAGGGACTGTCTGCTGAGGCGATTTACGATCGGATCGTAACGGACATGCGCACGTACCGCAAGCTTTACACCTTACGAGGAATCGGCATGGGCGATATTCTGGATGGAGACGATCCGCGTTTTTGGGAAAAGGGTCCAGGAACGACGCTGGATGACTTTTATCGCAATGCGATGTCGCAAGGCTTGATCTACCACCAGGAGCGTGGACGAGGGCTTTTGCCTGCCGGTTTGGTCGAAGAGATTCGCGCCTTGGGGCAACCGCCTATCCCGTGGGATGTTCAGCTTGCCCGTTGGTTCGACGAGCATTTTCCCCCGTTGGAGAAGAGTCGCACGTATGCAAGGGCAAGCCGCAGACAGTCTTCTACACCCGACATTGCCCGTCCTGCTTGGAGCTTTCGGGAATCGGATCAGCTGGCGCGCACGTTTGGCGTGGTGATCGATACGTCAGGCTCGATGGATAACAAGCTACTCGGTAAAGCATTAGGGGCGATCGCCAGCTACAGTGAGGCGCGAGATGTTCCGTATGCGCGTGTAGTCTTCTGTGATGCGAAGGCGTATGATGCTGGCTTTCTCTCTCCCGAAGACATCGCGGATCGCGTCAAAGTAAAAGGTCGCGGGGGAACGATCCTGCAGCCGGGTATAGACATGCTGGAGAAAGCAAACGATTTTCCTAAGGATGGACCGATTTTGATCATTACCGATGGGGAATGTGATCGGTTCAAGGTAACCCGCAGTCACGCAATCATGCTGCCGAAGGGGCAGAATTTGCCGTTCGTGGCGAGGGGACCAGTATTTCGGATGGAATAGCTGGGGGAGGCTCCGTATCGATGCGGAGCCTTTTTTTCATGAACTTTTTACAATGAAAGGCTAGGAAAAACGATAAAATGACTTGTATGATGAAGCGAAGGCTGGAGAGGTGTAAAGCTAGTGAAGAATGATCTCCTGGAAGAAACCGGGCACCCAAAAAGTAGATGGGAATCTGTGCTTGAAGTTTTGCTCGTTTCAACAAAACTGGGTTTGACTTCATTCGGCGGTCCCATCGCGCATCTCGGTTATTTTCACAATGAATACATTCGACGAAGAAAATGGATGGATGAAAATAGCTACGCGGACTTGGTTGCTCTCTGTCAGTTCCTCCCTGGTCCTGCAAGCAGCCAGGTAGGGATCGGAATCGGAATCATGAGGGCCGGATTGTGGGGCGGGATTGCTGCGTGGATCGGCTTCACTCTGCCCTCGGTGCTGGCGCTTTTGCTATTTGCTTTTACCTTGCAAGGAGTAGACAGTGGCAGTACCTCGTGGATTCACGGGCTAAAATTAGTAGCCGTTGCTGTTGTTGCTCATGCTGTATGGGGGATGGGACAAAAGCTAGCGCCAGATCGGAGTCGGGTGACGATCGCGATCATGGCTGCTACGATCACACTGCTATGGCAATCAGCATGGAGCCAGGTCACGGTCATGCTCCTCGCAGGAATAGCAGGCCTACTTTTGTTCCGACATCATAAAGTTCCGGATTTGCCGGAGCTTCGTGTTCCGATCAGTCGTGCTCTTGCCATTGCCTGCTGGATTGTGTTTTTCGGACTTTTGCTTATGCTGCCTTTCCTTAGAGAGAGCACAGGCTTCTCCTTGCTAGCTTTGTATGATAGCTTTTACCGTGCGGGCTCCCTCGTTTTTGGCGGTGGACATGTCGTACTGCCCTTGCTGGAGAGGGAGGTAATTCCGACTGGCTCGGTGACGCAAGAAGCTTTTCTTACAGGCTACGGGGCTACACAAGCGGTTCCGGGACCATTGTTTACGTTTGCCGCTTATTTGGGAGCAATGATTGCCGGAGGGAGCGGGGCGATTGTCGCTACGATTGCGATATTTTTGCCGGCCTTTTTACTCGTCATCGGCGCATTGCCGTTCTGGGATTCCTTGAGGAGAAACGCAAAAATCCAAGGAATGCTGGTCGGAGTGAACGCAGCTGTCGTCGGTATTTTATTGGCAGCCCTGTACGATCCAATTTGGACGAGTAGGATTCTTGCTCCGCTGGATTTTGCGGTAGCGACTATTTTGTTTATCATGCTGGAGCACTGGAAGCTGCCGCCATGGCTGGTTGTGCTTACAGGGGCTTTGTGCGGTCTGTTGCTGTCTTAGACTGAGGTCAGCTTTTAGGCAGCCATTATCTTCCTAAGTTTTAAAAGGTCTCAAACGAACCAATAAAGCTGGTGAGAAGAAAAAGCACAGAGCTCGTAGACCTTGACAACGTCTACCCAGTCGGAACTTCCAAAAGGGGACCAGCTTGTCGAACACTGCTTCCTTGAGAAACTTCCGCCTGTAGGGTGGCTTTGGCTCGACGGTTCCCTTTTTGAAGTGGAGAAGGCCAGTGAATCCCCCTGCTGGCGTGTCTTTCTTATCGCATAAGAAGGTTTGCCAAGTATGTTTGTAACACTTATAATACTGAATAATTGTTCAGTATTTTGGGGTGGGAAGTTGGTGAAGGATCATTGAATAAAAAAAAGCAACAAACCGAGCAGACAAAGAAGAAGATAGCTGATGCAGCCAGAATTTTATTTATGCAAAAAGGCTACAAGGCCACATCAATAGAAGATATCGTGAAAGCTACTGGATACAGCGGAGGTAACATTTATTATCATTTCAAGAGCAAGGAAGGGCTGTTTTTACATCTGTTTGAAGTTTGGAACTGCGAATGGGAAGAGAAATGGCTGGCCAAGGAACAGCTCTACACGACCTCGATCGATAAATTGTATGGAATGGCTGAACATTTTGCGACCGATTTTATGAACCATCCGCTGACCAAGGCAGCTGATGAATTTTTTGACATGTCGGAGAAGCCTTCGGATGTGGAGGAGCGCATCAACGAAATGATCCAAGGCTATATTGACTTTAATCAACAGCTGCTCCAGAAGGGGATCGATAACGGCGAATTTGAAATGACGAATGTAACCGGAGTCGCCATGATCTTGGACAGCCTGATGTTTGGTTTAAATCAACACACGCGACGAATGGAACGAGAGGAAGTGCTGGCAGCTTTTCGGTTAGCGATGGATGTGTTTTTATTTGGCATTGTCAAACCGTCCCGCTAGCTTTTTTTACGCGATAATCTAGAATAGATATTCAGTGTTTTGGTAATGGATTGGAGGAATAGTAAATGGCCTTATTATTAAAAAATCAGGGAGCCCTTCTGATCCTGATGTTCAACATTTTCCTTGTCTTTACGGGGATCGGGCTTGTTATACCGATTATGCCAAAGTACATGGAGAGCTTGGGCATTACCGGGGGGACTATCGGCTTGTTAGTTGCGGCCTTTTCGCTAACGCAGCTTCTTTTTTCTCCAATAGCTGGCCGATGGGCGGATTCATTTGGAAGAAAAAAAATCATTGTGATCGGCTTGGTCGTGTTTGCTATCTCAGAAGGGATGTTCGGTATAGCGAATTCTCCAGTCCTGCTGTTTGCTTCCAGGCTGCTCGGCGGTATCAGTGCCGCATTAATTATGCCGGCTGTCATGGCTTACTCAGCAGATATTACAACGAAAGAAGAACGAGCGGCCGGGATGGGGTATATTACGGCAGCCATTACTACTGGTTTTATTATCGGTCCAGGCATTGGGGGATACATTGCTGAATTTGGTCTTCGCGTACCCTTTTATAGCGCAGGAATTGCTGGAATGATTGCTGCATTCATCACATTGTTAATTCTCAAGGAATCGAAACCTAGGGAAGAATCATTATCTGATTCTCCTTCTAGTGAAAAACAACGAAGCAGTCTTCTTTCGCAGTTAATGTACTCCTATCGAGAGCCTTATTTTTTCAGTTTGATCATTGTGTTTGTCATGTCTTTCGGACTGGCTAATTTTGAAACGGTCTTTTCATTGTTTGTCGACCATAAATTTGGATTTGAGCCGAAAGATATCGCCTTTATCATTACCTTCGGGTCAATCGCAGGCGCAGTGGTCCAGCTTACTGCCTTTAGCTGGATAATGAACACTTTTGGTGAGAAAAGGGTCATTTCGGTCTGTTTGCTCTTTGCTGGTTTATTTATTGTTCTGACGCTTTTTGTTCACGGCTTTTGGATGATTTTTGCCGTTACCTTTATCGTATTTCTGGCGATCGATATTTTGCGACCGGCCATCAGTACCCAAATGTCGATGCTTGCAAAGGATCAACAGGGTTATGTTGCTGGCCTGAACTCAGCCTTTACCAGTCTTGGTAATATCGCAGGTCCTATCGTAGCTGGATTTTTATTCGATGTGGATATCAACTATCCGTATGCGCTAGCATGTATGGTTTTGCTTATCTGTTTCGTTTTATCGCTAGGAGTTAAAAAACGCAATCTGAAGGAGGCCCATGCGGCTTCCAAACAACCATCCATTCCTGGATGATGAAGGAACGAAGACCAGTCCATTCGGGCTGGTCTTTTTCATGCATTCACGGGATATAGCCATAGCCAGGATATTTGACAACCGGCCATTTATCCTTGCGCAAAGCGTCTAGCAATTCAGGACCGACACATAGATTGGAAGCGACGAGCTCATGCGGGGTTAGCGCCATCCATTGGTTGAGTGAGACGTCGACAAAGCGGTTGCTCTTGAACATTTCCAAAAACCACACCGTTTCGGTCCCGGTATTTTGGATATAATGTCCGGTCGCAAAAGGAACGTAGCCAACATCCCCTGCTTGGTAGTCAAATGTACGAGCGTTACCGTTTCCGATGAAAACGGTCATCCGCGCTTTCCCTGAAATGTAATATTGCCACTCGTCGTTATTGGGATGCCAATGCAGCTCTCTCATCGCACCCGGATGTAGCTCTACGAGTGCTGCCGCAATTGTTTTTGCGATCGGAAAGTTGCGGGAATCGACGATGCGCACGCTGCCACCAGGTGTGATGAGTGGTCGTTGTGCGAGTAATCGATGGGAAAAAGGGAGAGGGACGGTACCGTACGGAGATTCCACTTCATCTGCTTCGATGGAGCCTGGAACCTCGCTCTGATAAATGTACACTTGCTTGTCGGGAATGTCGGTGAAGGCTGATTCCGGTACACCGAAATTCGCGGATAGCACATCTTTTGGGGTATGAGCAAACCAATCGGAGATCGATAGCGTATTCAGATCGGAAAAATGCCCATCGTCAAAAACGAGCAAAAACTCGCAGCCATCTTCAAGTCCCTGAATGGAGTGGGGGATGCCAGGGGGGAAATACCACAGATCGCCTTTGCCGATATCGGCGATAAAATTGCGGCCGCGTTGATCAACTGAAGTAATTCGTGCACGGCCAAGCAGCATGTATGCCCATTCTGCCTGCTGATGCCAGTGTAGCTCACGAACGCCGCCTGGCGTCAGACTCATGTTTACACCCGCAAGTGTAGTAGCGATCGGCAGCTCGCGTATGGTGACTTCACGAGACCAACCGCCATGATTTAACGTCATCGAGGCATCTGAGAAGGAAAATTTCAAATTGGGCAGCAAGCCCGCATCTGTGACGGGAGGAACCAGCATATTCGGATTTTGCCGATCACGCATGACATTCCGTGGACCGAGATCGACCCACCCGGTCCCGTCACTTCGCATCGGCTGGGGAACTTGATTCCCTTTGTCTTGCGGATTCATTCGGGCAACCTCCTTTATCTGTAGACAGGCATATGTTTTGTGGTACTTCATCCACTAACCATGCCTATGCAACGGCTTGCCCGTTATGCAAACATCGAAGCTGTTCTATCGTTTATATGATTTACAAAAGCCCTAATTGGCGACGAAGATCTCGAAAATCTGGGGGAAGGTAAAAACGAGAGATGCTAAGCTGGACAATACCAGGCACCGATTTATCGATTCCGATGTTTCAGACGGGATTTGGGGAAGGAGCCTATCCTGTTTATTTTGGGTTGGATGAAAACGATCAAATATGCCAGCTGGTGATTCAATTTATTTATATCAAACTTGCATTTGGTGAGGATGACAGTGAAGACGAAAGCTAGCAGGCAAGCCTCTCACCAATCATTTTTGGAAAGGGTGTCTCGCTTATCTTTCTTTGGAAAGAGAAAATAGCTGGCAGTAATCAACAGATCAATTCCCAAAACAACGGTCCATAGTCGCAGAACATGCCATAGCGAAGCTGTTCGTTCCGCATCATCGATAAAGTAGATAGTCCCGGCTAAGAGAGCCGCCCCAATGACATAGGAGAAGAGATGTCTAAACCAGCTTTTGGCGTAATGCTTGGCGTACTCCATGCCGTATAACTTGGGCTTCGTCGTCCCTTGCTTGGTGACGTATTGCTGAAATTTTTCATCCGCCCATTGAATCATGCTTTTCCCAAACGCAAGCGACACCCCGATATAGACGGCAGCCAGCGCATGAGGAATCGTAGCGGTAGCTCCGCGGTACAAATCCACGCTCGTAACGACGAGCAAAATGACATCAACAACAGGCGTCAGGGCGAGAAGAAAGAGCCCGGCCTTTTTTTGTTTGAGCACATACCTTGTGAAAAGGCCAAGTACAATGACAACCCAAAAAGCGATTTCACAGGCGACAATCATCCATGCAATAAAATTCACCGTACATGTCTCCTTTTGTGAAGTGTATTCTCCTGTATGAGAGGTTTTTATAATACAGTTGTACTAACAAAAGAATCTTATCATCGAATTTAAAATAATACAACTGTATTATTAAAGTTGCTTGTCCCTTGCCAATCTTGCTAAAATACTACTATGCCAAAAATAATCGATCATGAGAAAAGAAGAGAACAAATAGCAGAAGCAACGTGGCGTGTCATTGTCGAGCAAGGAATGGAGGGAGCGACGGTAAGGGGCATCGCAAAGGAAGCAGGACTTTCATTAGGTGCTCTGCGACATTACTTCGCAACACAGGATGAACTGTTGATGTATGCCATGCAGCTCGTAAAAGAAAGAGCGACAGCTCGTATCGCTGAAATCGCCGCCAATGAAGAATGGCCGCCAAAAGAGAGAATTAATAAAATCTTTCTGGAGCTCCTCCCGACGAATCGAGAAAAGATGGTCGAAATGGAAGTATGGTTTGCTTTTACCGCGTACTTCCAACACAAAAAAGAAGGATTTGATGCACAGCACGACGGGATATATGCTGCGATCCGCAACCTTTTGGACTCTGCTGATCAATTTCAGCTATTACGAAAACCCCTGGATAAAGACATAGAAGCAGAAAAGCTGTACGCTGTCATCGATGGTTTGGCGCTGCATGCCTTTCTCGAACCACAGCGTGTCGGTGGAGAGCGGATAGAGCGTGTGCTACTGCATCATCTGGCAACCCTTTTTGCTTAACCTACTTTACAATTCCTTACGAAAAACATGGTCAATTCTTTATACAAGATAAGAAACGAAAATAATAGCTGCTTGAAATAAAAAGCAATTAGATCAAGGAAATGTTGATCTGATTGCTTTTTTTCGTTCTTAAAGGAGTAATTGCTGCTAGCGCAGGCTGTTTTACAAAGACCACAATGTGGTTTGACACGTAGTTAACAATGCTGAATTACGATGAATGTACAAACATTTTTGAACAAAAATAAGGTTGTTGGTGTGAATTGCGAAATAAATCACAATTGTCCAATAAAGATTGAATGATGAAAACGGAATAGCTGGTCGTATATGACACAACAGGTAAGGGGTTTTCAAAATGTCGAGTATTACGTTGAAGTCATTGTCCAAGCAATATACGAGCGATAAATACACGCTGGATGATATCAGCCTGCAAATCAAAGACAAAGAGTTCCTGGTGTTATTGGGACCATCCGGTTGTGGGAAATCTACGCTGCTCCGAATGATTGCCGGGATTGAAGAGATTACCCAAGGCGAAGTGCACATTGGCGATGTTTGTGTAAATGAAGTGGAACCAAAGGATCGGGGAGTTGCGATGGTTTTTCAAAACTATGCACTCTATCCGCATATGACCGTATTCGAAAACATGGCATACGGCCTGAAAATAAAAAAGGTAAAAAAGGCAGAGCGAGAAAAGCGCATCATGGCGGCAGCAGATATTTTACAAATCAATCCGTTGTTGAAGCGGTTCCCCAGTCAATTGTCTGGCGGGCAGAAACAGCGGGTAGCGATTGGGCGGGCCATCGTGAAGGAACCGAAAGTGTTCTTGATGGACGAGCCGTTATCCAATCTGGATGCCAAGCTGCGAAATGAAATGAGAATTGAGATTAAAAAGCTGCACGAGCGCTTGGATTCCACGTTCATTTACGTGACGCATGATCAGGTGGAGGCCGTTACCTTAGGGGATCGAATCGCGATTATGGCGGAAGGGAAGTTCCGGCAAATCGGAACGCCGATGGAAATCATCGATTGCCCGGTGGATATGTTCGTTGCCAATTTCATCAGCTCACCACCCATTAATTACATGGATGCGAGTCTGAGCCAGAGAGAGGGACAAGTCTATGTGGACGTAGACGGGGTGCTGCTTGCAACCAATCTCCCCCTCGAGGTGCTGGAGCAAGCTCCTGAGATCGTAGCGGGAATCAGACCGGAGCATTGCTATCTCACCGAAGACAGTGACGATGCATTATCCATGGAGGTACTGTTCACGGAAATTATCGGAACGGATGTGTTAGTTCACCTGAAGTACAAAGCGAGCAATTTTATCGTGAAAAAAAGCTTCACCCAGACGTATGCAAAGGGTCAAAAGGTGAACGTAGGGATTAAAGCGGACCATGTCCATGTATTTGACAAGCACACGCAAAAAAATCTGAGGTGCCACCCATGAATGTACTTATCTCCATAGACGGCGTCAGTTACCAAAGCTTTGAGCGGTACGCACAGCAACGAATAGAGAATGGTTATTCCTACTGCCAAAAACTGATTACGACATTTCCCTCGGTCACATTTACTGCACATGCAGCGGCGATGACCGGGAGCCACCCGGGTAAGCATGGTGTCTTTGATAATATCGTAGCCCGCACAGATACGATGGAAAGAATCTCGTTGTACGGTGACCACGAGTATCTTTGCAACGAAGCGCTTCACAAGCAGACGTTTTTCCATTCGGTGGCGAGACAGGCAGGGACGAGCTGCTGCATACATTGGCCCATGACATCTGGAAACCCGTATATTCACCATTTGGTTACGGAATCGAGCAGCAAAAAAAAGCTGAAGGCAAACGTTTCTGTAGAAAAAATCGATCATGTCGCACTGCGTGAAACGATGCAAGCGATCAAAACGGGAACCTATGATTTTATCGCGGCAAGGTTTGTCGGGTATGATGCGCTGTCGCACCAATATGGGAAAGACTCGCCTGAGGCAATGCGATGCCTGGAGGAGCTGCTTGTTTATCTCGATCAAATCGAGCAGACGTTGAAAAAGACGCAAAAACCATTCAACCTGATCATTTTCTCGGATCATGGTCAAAGCGATATTCAATCGTTTTTTTACCCGAATGAGATTTTGGCCAAAAGTCAGTGGAAGCAGCATTTCCGAAACAAACAAATCAGATTCGTCGGGGACGGCAGCGGGGCGTTGTTGTTTTATAGCTCGTTAGATCAGCAGCAAAACAAAGAAATCATGGCGTTTTTTGAACAGTTGCCAGAAGTGCATCACTTTTATGAGCTGGCAGGGGACACGCCATCAGGGGGCAGACCATTCGGCATCCTCGATTTGAAGCATACGATTTGCGGGGAAGATATCGCTTTTCCCGAACAACCCAAATACAAGGAGATGAAAAGCCTGCACGGGTACCATCCCGCGAATGTCGAGGAGATGAATGGATTTCTCTTGTGTTTAGGAGATGCGTTTACGAAAAGCAAAGTGATCGAAGAAACGCAGATCGAAAACATTGCGCCGACACTCGCGCAGTTGTTCCGAATCGCTCATCCATGTGACGGACAACCGATCAAAGACATCCTCAAGGAGTACGAGTAAATGGGCAGACCAATCAGCAAAACGATCAAGGATAACGCATGGTCGCTTGGGTTACTTTTGCCGACATTGATCCCGTTAGTTATTTTTTGGATCTACCCGATGATCAAAACGTTTCATATCAGTTTTACAGACTGGAACTATATTTCGCCTGATTTTGATTACGTAGGGCTGGAAAACTACCAAAACTTGATGAGCGACGCGTTCTTCGGAAAAGTACTGCTCAACACGCTAGTGTTTACCTTTTTTACAGTCATTCCGCCGATCATTTTCGGACTATTCGTGGCCATCCGGTTAAACAAAATACAGAAGTTTCGCCACTTCTTTGTGGCGAGTGCGTTCTCATCGTGGATCACACCGACTGTGGTTGTTTCCATGGTATGGGTCAGCATTTTCGACACCGACTCCGGGATTGTCAATTATGTCCTCAAAGGTATCGGTATGGAGCCAGTGAAGTGGCTGGGTGGACAAACGACGGCGATGATTGTCGTCATTATCGTCACTATCTGGCAGTACATGGGGCTAGGGATCTTGCTGCTTTCCTCTGCTCTCGCGAAATTGGACCCGGAAGTTGAGAAGGCGAATGATTTGGATGGAGGGAGAGGATTACGAAAATTATTCAGAATCACCTTGCCTGCGATCTCACCGATTCTTGTTTTTCTGTTCGTCTTTTTTACGCTGAATTCTCTCAAAGCCTATGATCAAATTTATATTTTGACGCAGGGCGGACCTTCAGGAGCGACTTCGACCATTTTGTACTACTTCTACGTGCTTGCTTTTGAGTATTTTGAAACCGGACCAGCATCAGCGTTGGCGATGATTTTCTTGGTCATGTGTCTCTTGATCAGCGCACTGAATTTCTTCTTGTCCAAACTACTGTTTACCAAATGAGGTGGGAGCTTTGTCCTTGGCAAAATTAAAAACAGGCATCAATTATGCGATGTTAATTTTGTTGAGCATACTGATGGTGTTTCCGTTTCTCTGGATGTTCTTGATTTCGATCAAGCCCAAAAGCGAGGTGTACAGCGGGAGCCTGCTGCCTTCCACCTTTCATTTTGAGAATTACATCCGTGTATTCACGGAAACGAAGATGCTGCTTTATTTGTGGAACAGCATTTCTGTCAGCCTGATCATCATCGTTTTTCAAATCTTTACTGCCATTTTTGCGGCGTATGTTTTCGCGACAGCTCAGAAAAGATGGGTTCGGTACTGCTTCGTGCTTATTTTGGCGACGTACATGCTGCCATCAGCGGTAACGTACATTCCCTCGTTCATTTTGCTGTCCAAGGTGAATTTGCTGGATACGCACACCGGTTACATTCTCAGTGAGCTCATCAGCATCTTCGCCGTCTTTTTCCTGCGGCAATCGTTTGCGCAGGTGCCAAAGGATGTGGTGCATGCTGCCAAGCTGGATGGGGCGGGGCATCTGCGACTCATATTTACCGTGTATATCCCGTATTGCAAGAACGCAATTGCTTCATTGGTGTTGATCACCTTTATTTACAGCTACAACAACTATATGTGGCCCTCGCTCTTGATCAAGTCGGAGGAAAACATGTTCGTCACGATTGGATTGCGGCGGTTGTTTATGAGTCAGGCGGGCTATGGGATGGACTTCCCACTGGCGATGGCGGCATGTGCGGTTTCACTGGCACCGATGCTGATCCTGCTCGCAATCGCAAGCAAAAGAATCATTCATTCCATGGCTAATCTGTATGTCAACAAATAGACCAAGACAGCGATTTAATGGGAGGAATCATTATGAAAAATCGGAAGCGAAACACCAAGAGCCTCATGCTTTCTATCCTGAGCTCTGCGCTTATTTTTACCGGAGCTGTCGGTTGTTCGAACAACACCGCGTCTGACAGCAACGCGAGTGCATCGTCTGGCCCTAACGAGAAAATCAAGCTGGAGTTCTACTACGGTCTCGGCGGCAAGCTCGGGGAGACGATGCAAAAAATCGTGCAGGACTTTAACAGCAGCAATGAAAAATACGAGGTCGTTCCGATTGTCCAAGGTGACTACAGCGAGACGTTGCAGGCACTTCAGGCGTCGCTGGCAGCAGGCAAGCCACCAGCCTTGGCGATCAATGCGTATCCGGAATTCATGAAGCTGGCGAAAAGCGATGCATTGCTGCCGTTGGATGAGGAGATCAATCAGCCGGAGTATAAAAAGGACGATATTCTGCTGCTAGAGCAAGGGAAGTACAACGATGCGATGCTGGGCGTTCCTGCCTATGTCAGTACGCAAATGATGTACTACCGCAAAGATATTTTTGACAAATACAAGATTGACTACAATGCGCTCAAGAGCTTCGAAGAGTTGGCAGATGCAGCGAAGCTCATCAAAGAAAAAGAAGGAATCAACGGCTGGTCCATCATGTGGTACACGGAGCATATGATCGACTACGCGCGTTCTGCTGGCGGCGATATCGTGAGCGAGGACGGCAAGACTGTCACGATCGACTCGGAAGAATGGGTGTATGCGTGGGACAGCATTCGCAAGTACATTCATGAGGACAAAAGCATGGATACCGTCTATGGCGGCAATGGCTGGGAATGGTGGTACAAAACCATCGACAACGTAATGAACGGAAAATCCGCAGGCTACACAGGCTCTTCTGGTGACGGGGGCGATCTGGATTTCACCAAGGTAGCAACTGGCATGCAAAAAGGCTTCAATGGACAACCACCTAGACCTGTAGCGATTTCTGTCATGTTCAACCTGTTCAAAGCATCCTCCAAGGAACAGCAAGAGGGCGCGTGGGAATTCGTGAAGTTCTTCTCGGAGGCGGAAAAAACAGCGTACTGGGCAGTACAAACCGGCTATATTCCAATTCGCGACAGCGCAGTGAACACAGAGATTTACCAGAACAAATTGAAGGAAAATCTGTACTTCTCGGTACCTATGGAACAGGCGAAAACGAACGGGATTGCTCCTTTTGTAGACCCGACAGGCGGCAAAATTTATGCAGAAATTGAGCTGGCGAAGGACAAGGTGCTGATCGAGAACATTCCTGCCGCAGAAGCGCTCAAAGTGGCGAAAGAAAAAGCACAGAAAGAACTCGATAAGGCACTGAAGCAATAAATCATAAATCATACCGAACAGGAGAGATGGAAAAATGAAAAACGGTGTCGCATTGGCTGTATTTGATCTGGCAGGAACGTTGGTTGAGGATGATAACGCAGTGAGAGATTGCCTGCATAAAGCGGCTGTGGAATACGGTTTGAACGTGACACCAGATGAAATCAGCACGCACATGGGAACGAACAAGATTCATCTTTATCAATATTTGATTGCGAGAACAAAAGGGAATATGATCGACTTCAAAAACTTTGAAATCGATATCGACAGCACAACGCACGATGAAGCGGTCAAGCTGTACGAGCGATACACCGAATATATGATCGCGTTCTACCAGGAAAATTGCCGCGAAATCGCTGGTGCAACCGAAACGCTGAAATGGTGCCAGGAAAATGGCATCAAGGTAGCGACCGGGACAGGCTTCCATAAAGAAATCAACAGTGTCATCATGGAATCGCTCGGTTGGGTGAAGGACGGCTTGATCGATTACGCGGTAGACCTGGATATGGTGCCAGAAGGCAAAGGACGTCCGGCTCCGTTCATGATTTTCAAAGCGATGGAATATTTGAATGTGCAAAACGTCAGACAAGTCATCAAGCTCGGCGATACGCCAGCGGATATGCTCGAAGGCTACAATGCAGGCTGCAAAGCAGTCATCGGCGTCATGCAAGGCTCGACTCCAATCGAGGTATGGGGCAAGTACTATCATACGCATGTGCTCGACACCGTAAAAGAACTGCCAGAGCTGATTTTGTCCGGTAAAATCGTATGATCTACCCAGTGGAGAAGATGGCGAGTGTCGGCATAGTCTTGCCCAAGCTGTTTCCTTTTTCACAAAGCAGGCCTGAGCAGATGATTCCGAGTCTTCTTACGATCCTGGAAGACCCATTCTTTACGGCAGTGGAAGTCTCCTATATCGCAGATAAAGAGACGAGGCAGCAAGCGGCAAAGTATATGGCGTACAGCGGTGTCGAGGTTATTTTCAACGGCGGAGATGCAGCCAGAGAATTGCAGATTGATCTCAGCTCCTTGGACCCGGTCGTTCGCAACAAGTCCATCGAATCGGGCAAGATGCTGATCGACCACTGCTATGAAATGAATGCAAAAATCATGCATATCGTGACGGGCAAATTCGAAGGCGAGGAAAACAAGCCGAAAAACATCCACGCGTTTATTACTTCGGCTATGGAGCTGTGCAAGTACGCAAAAGAAAAAGCAGATTCGTACGAGCTGTACATTTCTTTGGAGATCGGGGATCGACATGTCGATCGCAAATATTTGCTCGGCCCGACTCATGAAGCTGTGCATGCAGCGAGTGTGATCCGCAGCGAGTACGACAATTTTGGCCTGTTGCTGGATCAAAGCCACCTGCCGATTATGGGCGAAAATCCGCACAAATCGTTGTGGCTGGCCAAAGATTATTTGACGCACATTCATCTCGGAAATTGTTACTTGAAAGACAGGCGAGCCAGCTATTTCGGGGATAAGCATCTTCCATTTGGCGTCAAGGATTCGGAGGTTGGCGTGGATGAGCTAACGTCATTTATCAAGACATTGCATGAGATTGATTTCTTCAAGAGCCCGAAACCAACGAGAAAGCCAGTCATGACCTTTGAGGTTGGGCGGCTTGAGGATGAATCGCCAATGCTTGTCATCGCCAATGTAAAACGTGCTTTTTACGAAGCGTGGGCCAATGCATAAACGAAAAGACTGGGGCTGGGCATAAGTGAATGTATTAATTACGGGATACTTTACCGATTATTCAAAGCAACGCGTGACGCAAGCGTTTCCGAAGGATTGGAATATTCGAATCGTGGAGCCTGAGAGAATCGAGTCATTTATCAGCGAAGCGAATGTATTGATTCCCGAGCATATCCAGGTAAACGAGGACTTGCTGAACAAAGCGCACAACCTGAAATTTGTTCAGACGGGTGCGGGCTTTGATAACGTGGATATTGAGGCGTGCACGAAGAAAAACATTTGGGTGAGCAACGCTGCTGGCGTGAATGCGAACGCAGTAGCCGAGCATATTATGGCGCTCATTCTCGGGTATTACAAAAACATCTCCTTTCTCGATCAAGCAATGAAAAATCGGGAGGATGAGACGAAGCTCGTGTACGTCGGTGGCGAGCTCGCAGGAAAAACCATCGGTACCATTGGCTTTGGCGCAATAGGCTCACGCGTAGCAGAGCTGGCAAAAGCCTTTCGGATGAAGGTGCTGGCGTACGACACCAACCCAAACAGACAGAGCGATGATGCCGAAATAGTTGATCTGGACACGCTGGTTACCGAATCTGATGTGATCACCCTGAATATTTTTCTGAATGAGTCCACAAGACATTTGGTAGACAAACAATTTTTAGCGAAAATGAAAAACGATGCACTTCTCGTCAATACAGCGAGAGGGCCGATCATCTGTGAAGAGGATTTGATCGAAGCGCTGAAAAACAATGTGATTGGCGGAGCTTGCCTCGATGTGTTTACAGTAGAGCCTCTCAGCGTAGACAGTGAGCTGCGCGCTCTGAAAAATGTCGTGTTGACGCCACATACAGCAGGTATGCCTGACGGAACCAAATTCCACGAGAAAAGGTATCAATTCTTTGTGGAAAACATAGAGCGAATCCAACGCAATGAAACGCCGCACAATCATTTGAATCAACTTCCATAAGCAAGGGCCCAAAGAACAAGCTGGGATCAGTCATTCATCGACTGGTCCCGGTTTTTTAATGCTCCCTTATCTTTGAGAGGTTTCAGCGGAAACAGTCAATTTTCTGGCTATTTTTACCCGGACGATGAAAGGAGAAAAGGGAGAGCTTGGGGCTATTTGGTATTTACTTCCCGAACATCCATTCGTAAAATAAGGGCAAGAAGGTGACGAAGATGAATGTAAAAAAGAATGTGGCGCAGGTTCTTGAACATTTGACGCAAGACGAGCGGTTCAAGGCTAATATTGCCCATTGGAAAATCATTCCCAAGCGTGAAGCCCTGACGGTTCCGTTCCCTCTGGAACTGAATCCACGAATAAAAGAAGCCCTCGAAAAAAGAGGGATTACTTCCTTGTACACCCATCAAGAAACATCCTTTCGCCATGTGCGAGAAGGCAAACATATTGTAGCAGTTACCCCCACTGCCTCTGGCAAAAGCATGTGCTATCATCTGCCGATTATCCAGACGTTATCGGAAGACGCGCAAGCACGTGCGCTTTACTTATTCCCAACCAAAGCTCTTGCTCAGGATCAAAAATCGGAGCTGCACGAGCTGATCACCGAGATGGGTCTTTCCATCAAATCAGAGACGTATGATGGCGATACACCTGCAAATATTCGGCAGATGGTACGCAAAGCAGGAAATATCGTGATCACCAACCCGGATATGCTGCATTCAGCCATTTTGCCTCATCACACCAAGTGGGTGTCGTTTTTCGAGCATCTCAAATACATCGTCATTGACGAGCTGCATACATATCGCGGGGTGTTTGGAAGCCATGTCGCCAATGTGATCCGTCGCTTAAAGCGTATCTGTGCGTTTTACGGCAGTTACCCGCAATTTATTTGCACATCGGCCACCATTGCCAACCCGAAGCAGCTGGCAGAAGCCCTGATAGAAGAAGAGGTAGAGCTGGTCAATAACAACGGAGCTCCAGCAGGCATCAAACATTTCCTTTTTTACAATCCACCCGTGGTCAATAAACAGCTCAATATTAGGCGCAGCGCTACATTGGAGGCACGCGACATTACAGAGCAATTTCTCACCAATGGCATTCAAACGATTCTTTTTGCGAGAAGCCGTGTACGTGTAGAGATTTTGCTGACGTATTTGCAGGAGCTGATTCGCCGCAAGCTCGGCCCGAAAACAATCCAAGGGTATCGGGGCGGTTATTTGCCGAGCCAGCGCAGAGAGATTGAACGCGGCTTGCGCAATGGCGACATTATGGGCGTAGTCAGTACGAATGCGCTGGAGCTGGGTGTCGATATCGGGCAGCTGCAGGCCTGCGTCATTACCGGGTATCCCGGCTCGGTCGCAAGCACGTGGCAGCAGGCAGGAAGGGCGGGAAGACGGCAGGGTGAATCTGTCGTCATCATGGTCGGCAGCTCTACGCCGCTGGATCAGTACGTGATTGCCAATCCGGAGTACTTTTTCGACCGCAGTCCCGAGACAGCGAGGATTAATCCCGACAACCTGATCATCTTAGTCGACCATCTCAAATGTGCGGCGTACGAGCTGCCATTTCGGGAGGGGGACAAATTCGGACGCGCGGAAATCGTGGAGATTCTGGAGTTTTTGACCGAGGAGCAGGTGCTGCATCATTCTCGGGGCAAGTGGTTCTGGATGAACGATTCGTTCCCGGCACACAACATCAGTCTACGGTCAGCCTCGCAGGAAAATGTCGTGATCATCGACATCAGTGAACGGGGAAATGAGCGTGTCATCGGGGAAATGGACCGTTTCAGCTCCATGACGCTCTTGCATGACGAAGCCATTTACCTGCATCAAGGGACGCAGTTCCAGGTAGAAAAGCTGGACTTCGAGGAAAAGAAGGCGTACGTCCGCGAAGTCCAAGTCGATTACTACACGGACGCGAACTTGGCCGTCTCGCTGAAGGTATTGGAGCAGGATCAGTCGCGTCCTCATGCGCAGAGCACGTTGGCTTATGGCGAAGTGGCTGTGAATGCGATGGCGACGATTTTCAAGAAAATCAAATTCGAGTCGCATGAAAACATCGGCTCGGGACCGATTCATTTGCCGGAAGAGGAGCTGCATACGAATGCAGCGTGGATCGGCTTTTCTGAAGCGCTGCTCGGTGAGATCGGGACAGAGGATGTGGAGCGTGGCTTGGTCGGTTTGGCGCATGTGCTGCAGCACGTAGCTCCGCTGTTTGTCATGTGCGACCCGATGGACCTGCACGTGATTCCGCAACGCAAGGCCGTTCACTCGCAGGAGCCGACGATTTTCCTCTACGACCGTTATCCCGGCGGCATCGGCTTGAGCGAGCAGGTATACAAGGAAATGGAGACGATTTTGACGCAGGCGGAGCGGATGATTGTTTCTTGCCCGTGTGAGTCAGGCTGTCCGTCTTGTGTGGGAGCCACAGATGATGGCAGCAAGGGACTAGCGATGACCTTGCTGCGCATCGCGCAAGGGGGAAGTACGTATGTCTCTTAAATCCAAGCTGCAACGGATGAAGGGACATCTCTCGTTAGAAGCGGACAAAGTGGCAGCGCCGGCAATGGAATCGGAACGGCCCATTCTCCCACAAGAGACGGGGGAGGAGCCAACGACGGCTGTACCAGCATATAATAGCGCCGATGTACAGATTCCTTTTGCCGACAGGTGGAAGGAATTACAGGCATCGCCTTACTTCTGGGAAGACGAGTACGTCATGATTCGCGAGGTTCGCTATCCGATTCATCAGCAGCACGGAGCTTATGCCTTTTCCGAGCTGCTTGAGGCGATCCGTATGTGGGAAGAGGCAGACAGAGAGCATCCGCTATCCGCTGCGGGCAGAAAAGCAGAGGACCTGCTGTTCTTCGATACCGAGACAACGGGCCTGTCAGGTGGGGCAGGCAATGCCATCTTTCTCTTGGGATACAGCCGCTTCGAAGGGGAACATGTCGTGGTGCGCCAGCATTTTCTTCCCGGCCCGCATGCAGAGGTGACCTTGTACCAATCGTTTTTGGAGCAAGCACAGAAGTCCTCGCATTTAGTAACCTTTAACGGAAAGTCCTTTGACTGGCCGCAAGTGCGGACGAGGCATACGCTAGTGCGCGATCAGGTGCCCGCTTTGCCTACCTTTGGTCATTTCGACCTTTTGCACGGGGCAAGGAGGCTGTGGAAGGCGGAGCTGGAATCATGCCGCTTAGGTGTCATCGAGCAGGAAAAGCTGGATGTTTTTCGCGAGGATGATTTGCCCGGGTATTTGGCTCCGGTGCGGTATTTCGACTTTTTGCATGCCCAAGACCCTGATGTGATCGAAGGTGTGCTGCGACATAACGAGACAGACGTCCTGTCTCTGATCACGATGTATATTCACATGACGCGTTTATTGGTAGGGCAAGGCACAGTAAGTGTATCGCCCGAGGAAAGCTACGAAATCGCCAGATGGTATGACGCGCTTGGGGATCAGGAGGCGGCTATGGCAGGCTATCATCTCGTCGCAGACAGCAATCATGCGTGGAGCAACCGGGCCAAGCTCGCCATCGGTCATCTGTACAAAAAGCAAAAGGATTGGCAGCAAGCCCTAACCGTTTGGGAGTCGTGTATACAGTCGTCCGGTTATGTCCCGGAAGAGGTGTTTATTGAGGCTGCCAAGCTGTGCGAGCACCAGATGAAGGATTGGGAAAAGGCGCTGCATTATACGAAGCAAGCGTATGACCAGTGGAAGAAACGCGGGAGTCTTTTGCGTAACAGAACCAAGGCTGACGCAGAGGCGTATCACAAGCGAATCGATCGGCTGGAAGGAAAGCTTCGCGGAAACGTGGCGGAAGAAGAGAGCTTGTTGTCGGGATTTTTGGATTGGGCGGGTGAGCAAGAGTAGTCCTCACACTTAGTGTTCAGAGGAGGCGTAGGATGAGACAGATTGTTGTCTGCTTTCTGTTTGTGTTACTACTTCTAGGTGGCAGTTCATCGAAGTATAATTGGGTGCACACATTTATGGGGGAGAGCGAAAACTGGAGAGTGGTCATGGAGGTCAGGCCGAATGAGAAGAAGCCAGAAACGGTTGTGTATCCATTTTACTTGACGAAGAAAATGGATAAGAAAGTGACGATGTTGTATGCGAAGACTTATTTGGTCAATGGTGGTCCTAGCATACGTTTCACAGACTTTGACTATGAAAAATTCCCGAAAGATCAACCCGTGCTGCTTTTTCGTGATCATCCGAATTACCTCTCACTTAAATTCCCATGGAGAGACACACCGAATGAACAGATGGAATACTACTTCTCTGAGTTGAAAATGGATATAAAATGGACAGACGATACGGGAGAGCATGAAGAACAAATCAAGCTGAAGCTGCAAAAAGCCCCCTGACCGAAAAAAGGGGGCTAAAAGGGAACATGCCACATTCATCACTTTTCGAGGAGAGATTACAGGCGGAGTATTAAGTACGACCGATGAAGAGATACAGGAGATCGCATGGAAATCAATTACTGAAGCGCAAGAGCTGATGCCTTATTTGGGGAATATTCGCGAGCTTCTTGCCAATAAGGCGTATTACAGTGCGGAAAGGGAATGGGAAAGCCTACAAGAGTAGCGTCCCAGCTATCAATCATCTCCAAATTGTTGTTTGATCATATCCCTCAAGCTTTGCCTTGCCTCTTCCGAATCAATTTCAATACATAATGAATAGCCTGCAGCAGGATCAGCTGGTCGTGCGTTCTCGAGTGTGTACAATTTATAGCGTCGGTTACTAGGTGGAAAGGTAACATATGCAGAATGTTTTGAAATAGGGACTAGTCCCATTTTACGCAATGCTGCTTTCGTGAACATATTTGCTGGTACATGATCAGATGAATACTGTTTCACAGCAATCTACCCCCTGTTCTTTCAAACATATTTTACCAGGAAGACTAACCAAAAGGATAGAGATTCAGAGATGATCTGAACTCTATCCTTTTAATTTTTTCACATATTTCGCCCGATACTCATCCGCCAGCATCGACATGAGAATGGAGTCATGATAGGCGTGGTTGTAATAAAGCGCTTGTCTCTGCACGCCTTCGCGCTGGAAGCCGAGCTTTTCATACGTGTGGATGGCACGCTCATTGAAGGAATAAACGTTTAGCTCGATGCGGTGCAGATTGAGAATACCGAAGCCGTAATCGAGCATCAACAGGAGCGCTTCACTGCCATAGCCTTTGCCTTGAAAGGCATTCTGGTCAATAGCTATTCGAATAAAGGCGTTTCGATTCTTTGTATCGATATCACCAATCTGGACGTCGCCAATCACCTGATCGTTTTCACATAGCGCGATCAATAAGAGGACGCTCGACGAGTCCTGACCTTTGTTCTCGATGTACTGCTGGATTTGCTCGCGTGTGAAATGCTTTTGTGTGCCGGTCAGCCTGCGAGTTTCCTTGTTAAATAAGGAGCGGAAATATAATTCGGTATCTTCTGTGCCGATCGGGCGCAGATAGACGCGTTCTCCTTCCAAAAAGCGTACCGCCACACTTGAATTCTCATGAGTAGTTGACATAGTAGATGTCCTCCTGTTCGTCCAAAACTTCTTTTTCTTAGGATAACGAGCAAGTGTATACTTGAAAATATGCAGTTTCGTAAAAGTGAAAAGGACAGATGGAGGTAAGAACCCGGATGCTCTTGACCCCGAACTGGCAGGAGAACGACAACGAGCCGCAATACGTGCAGCTGTATACCTATTTGAAAAAAGAAATCGTCGCAGGGAGATTGGCGGTGAGTAGCAAGCTGCCGTCCGTTCGCAAGCTGGCTGACTTGCTGGGCCTAAGCACAACACCTGTGGAGATGGCATACCAGCAGCTGCTGGCAGAAGGCTTTATCCAAAGCAGACCGCGCAGTGGGTATTACGTGGAGAAATTGCCTGATCCCGAAGTGAAGTCGGGTGCTTACGCGAGCGAGCAAACCATCCAGCGGCCTGTGCTGCGTGACGAAAGAGCGTACGACTATGATTTCCATCTTTCCCACAACGATTTTTCGTTATTTCCAACCATGATTTGGCGTCGTTTGTACAATGAGACGCTTCACATAGAGCAGCAAGAGAATCTTTTTTATGGGGACCCACAAGGCGAGGCAGGGCTCCGAATGCAGATCGCTGACTACTTGCGCAGGTACAGGGGTGTAGTTTGTTCGCCGAATCAAGTGGTGATTGGCGCGGATCAGTTTGGCTTGCTGTCATTGATCAGTGTAATGGTAAAACCCCAGTTCAAGCGCATCGGCGTAGAAAATCCCGGGTATTTACTGTTTGCCAATACATTTCGCCAGCATGGATATGACGTAGTGCCGATCTCGCTTACAGAGGACGGGATTAGCGTCAGCGAGTTATATGAGTCGGAGGTTCGTTTGGTTGCAGTCTCTTCGGCCCACCAATATCCGCGCGGGATGATTATGCCAGTATCCAAGCGACTGGAATTGCTCGAATGGGCCAAAAGTGTGGGCGGGTACATCATCGAAGACGATTACGACGGAGAGTTTCGTTATCATGGCAGACCGATTCCGTCTATGCAAGGTTTGCTCCCTCATTCGAATGTCATCTATATGGGGAGCCTTGCGCAGGTATTGGCGCCAGCACTTGGCATCTGGTACATGGTTTTGCCACAATCTCTGCTGGATACATACTACAGCTTGTTGCGCGAGACGTTGCTGGAACAATCCTCATCTCGACTACATCAGCGTACGATGGAAGCCTTTATGGAAAAAGGATATTTTGAAAAGCATGTCCGAAAAATGCGCAAGCTGTACCGCAAAAAGCACGATGCCCTGCTGCTGGCAGTGCAAAAGCATTTTGGCGAGAGAGCAACTGTCATTGGGGCGGATGCGGGCTTTCACGTCCTGCTGCGGGTAAACAGCGAGCGAAGCGAAGAGGAGTTGAAAAGGCTGGCGATTCATGCTGGCGTGAGAGCCTCGTCGGCATCATTTACGTGGCTGGTGCCGCCTACTCCTGTGCCAAAAGAATTTATCCTCGGTTTTGCCGGTATTCCACTGGAAAAAATCGATCCCGGTATCGAGGCATTGAGCCAAGCGTGGTTTGGAGATAGTTGACAAGGAGCAAGGACCCCGTTATGCTAAGAATGCGTTTTGGAAAATATGAAAAACAAAATATTTTCCTTGTTTTCGTGAGGGGGGCAAGAGAGCATGCAGGAGCGAATCCTACAGTGCGCTTATCTGGAGATTGAGACAAAAGGCGTTCGTTTTACCATGTCTGATTTAGCTCGGCGGGCAGGCGTCAGCACCAAGACGTTGTATGCGAGCTTTCCATCAAAAGAAGCATTGATCACCAAAGTAATCGAAAAAAACATCGAGGATTTGCGTAAAGCAGAAGACCGGATTTTACATGATCCCGACTTAGATCTGGTAGAGAAAATGCAGCAGCTACTGGCACTTGTCCCGAACAACTTCTCACGAACAGACCTGCGTGTGTGGTATGAGCTGAAGCGCTACTATCCCGAGCAATGGAAGCTGATCGACGAGTTTAATCAACAGGAGTGGGAGCATGTTCGGATCATTCTGGAGCAAGGGGCAGAGGAGGGCGTGTTTCGGCGTATCCAGCTACCGATCTTGATTCAGATGTATACCGGAACGCTCAACCAATTGATTGATCAGCAGTTGGCGAACCAGCACCATGTGACGATTGGCGATGCGCTGGATGCGGTCATCGATATTTTACTAGGCGGCATCGTAGATTCTTCGTCTTCAAACAAGTAAGTAGGAGGAACATAATGAGTTGGGTCTATTTATTAATAGCCATTTTACTAGAGGTGGCTGGAACAACATCGATGAAGCTGTCTGACGGGCTGAGCAAGCCTGTCCCCAGTGTGATGATGTTTATCTTTTATATTTTGTGCTTCTCATCGCTGAGCCTCGCACTCAAGGAAATGGAGGTCGGGACTGCATACGCCATCTGGTCGGGGCTCGGAACAGCGATCATCGCAGTCATTGGTGTGGTTGTCTTCAAGGATGCCTTCACGGTCAAAAAAGTGATTGCTGTGGGTCTCATCATCGTGGGATGTGTGCTGTTGAACATTGGGGACACCTCTCACGCTTCATCCACGAAAGATACAGGAGTGACAGAGGCGAAATGAGCGCTAAAAATGTAAGAGCGATGCTCGTTTTTTTCTGGGTCACAGATGTGGCTTTTGTCGTCTACTGGCTCATTACGTTTTTGGAGCTTCTCCCTGTGGAGTACTTGTATCAGGATTATTACAACCCCAATCTGGTCGCGTGGAACCTGTCCTTTTTTCCGCTCGATATTTTGATTTCCATCACCGGCTTTGCCAGTCTGTACGCCTATCGTAGAGGAGTGCACATGTGGAAGCCGCTTGCCATGCTGTCGCTCGTTTTGACATCCTGCTCGGGTTTGCAGGCGATCGCTTTTTGGGCGTTCAAGGCAGATTTCGATTGGTCCTGGTGGATTCCTAACTTGTACCTGCTGATATACCCGTTATTCTTTTTGCCGGGTCTGATGCGAGAACTGGCAAAAGTGAGGGAAAGGGATTCTTGACAAATTTGAGTAGTGGCTATATAGTAGGTCTTAAGTTAATAGTGCTGTGGAGATTGGGAGATCAGCTAATATTTGTAAAATGAGGGCATCGGCTCTTGTTTTGCGAGTATTAGCTTTTTTATTTTCTCTCCAGACAAACGACAAAGGAGTTGGCAGAATGTAAGCGCTTTATGTGGATGAGTTCACCGCGATTTGCATTTTTCCAAAAAGGGGAGGAAGGGCATGTCTATTTATGTAGGGGAACTGATCGGGACGATGATCTTGATCATTTTGGGGGCAGGTGTTTGCGCCGGACAAAACTTGAAAAAGGCGTATTCCCAAAACGGCGGCTGGATCGTGATTACGCTGGGATGGGGGCTGGCTGTTGCATGCGGTGCGTATGCAGTAGGCAGCATCAGCGGAGCACATTTGAATCCGGCGCTTACGATTGCACTGGCTAGCATCGGTCAATTTCCGTGGGAGCATGTGCCGGGCTACGTGTCTGCACAACTGGTTGGGGCATTTATGGGGGCGACGTTCGTCTGGATCTTTTATTACCCGCATTGGCGTGAGACGGATGATGCAGGAGCAAAATTAGGGGTTTTTGCAACTGGGCCAGCGATTCCGAATACATTCGCGAATCTGTTCAGCGAAATTTTAGGTACGTTTTTCTTGGTGCTCGGTCTACTGGCGATTGGAGCGAATAAATTTGCAGAAGGACTGAATCCGTTTATTGTTGGCTTCCTGATTGTCGCAATCGGTTTATCTCTTGGCGGGACTACAGGCTATGCGATCAATCCGGCGCGTGACCTGGGACCTCGTCTCGCCCATGCCCTCTTGCCCATCCACGGTAAAGGGAAGTCCAACTGGCGCTACGCATGGATTCCTGTTGTTGGCCCGATCGTTGGAGCTGTAAGCGGAGCATTTTTTTACAAATGGACGTTTACAGATCACACACTGACAGGTGTAATAGCATTAGCGGCTTTCATGGTGATTGCCATCGTGATCGGAATGACAAGCAAAAAAACAGTCGGCAGCAAGAAGCAGCTCGCATCTGAAAGTGTGCGTTCCTAGTCATAGAGAAAAGAATGTAGGCGATTCCATATGAGTGAAGGAGGAACAGTTGTCATGGACAATAAATATATGCTTTCCCTCGATCAGGGAACTACGAGCTCTCGTGCTATTTTATTCGATAAATCAGGGGCCATCATCGGGGTTGCCCAGAAGGAATTCACGCAAATCTATCCGAAGCCGGGTTGGGTGGAGCACAACGCCGAGGAAATCTGGGAATCGCAGCTGGAGGTTTTGAAAGCGGTTTTACTGGATAATCATGTGAAGCCGGAAGAAATTGCGGGAATCGGGATTACGAATCAGCGGGAAACAACCGTGGTATGGGATAAGCACACTGGAAAGCCGATCCACAATGCGATTGTATGGCAAAGCAGACAATCGATTGATATTTGCAACCAGTTAAAGGAGCAAGGCTATGAGCAAACGGTCCGCGAAAAAACAGGATTGTTGATTGACGCCTACTTTTCTGGCACGAAGGTAAAATGGATGCTCGATCATGTAGAGGGAGCACGGGAAAAAGCCGAGAAAGGCGACCTCTTGTTTGGCACCATCGATACATGGCTGATTTGGAAGCTGACCAATGGACACGTACATGTGACCGACTATTCCAATGCTTCACGCACGTTGATGTTTAATATTCATACGCTTGCGTGGGACGACGAGCTGTTGAACATGCTGCAAATCCCAAAAAGCATGCTGCCAGCGGTCCGTCCTTCCAGCGAATTGTACGGCTATACAGACGAGAAGCTCTTTGAATTCCAGATTCCGATTGCCGGGATTGCCGGAGACCAGCAGGCAGCGCTGTTTGGTCAGGCGTGCTTTGCGGAAGGGCAGGCCAAAAACACATATGGAACAGGCTGCTTCATGCTGATGAATACCGGAGAAAAGGCAGTTGCCTCCAAGAACGGACTGCTGACGACCATTGCCTGGGGAGTGGATGGCAAGGTAGAGTACGCGCTGGAAGGCAGTATTTTTGTGGCGGGTGCCGCGATTCAATGGCTGCGTGACGGACTCAAGCTGATCGAGAAGTCGTCTGATTCGGAAAAGCATGCCTTGACTGTTGACAGTACAGATGGCGTCTATATGGTTCCTGCTTTTGTCGGATTGGGAGCGCCGTATTGGGATATGGAAGCAAGGGGTGCAATCTTTGGCTTGACCCGTGGCACGACGGAGAACCATTTGATCCGTGCAGCCCTGGAGTCTTTGGCTTATCAGACGCGGGATGTGCTTGAAGCAATGGAAGCTGATTCCGGCATCCGTCTGCAAAAGCTGGCGGTAGACGGTGGAGCTGTGGCGAACAACTTTTTGATGCAGTTCCAGTCTGATATCCTGAATACAGAGGTAGAGCGTCCGCGTGTCAATGAAACGACTGCGTTGGGAGCTGCTTATCTTGCCGGGCTTGCCGTCGGGTATTGGGGCAGCAAGGAAGATATTGTGAACAATAAAGTGGTGGAGCGCTCATTTGCACCCGATATGGCGGAGGAATTGCGCCAGGAGCTGTACACAGGCTGGAAGCAAGCGGTACAGGCAACGATGGGTTACAAGATTAGGCATTGATTTTTGTGTAAAAGAGGTCTAAAGTTAGAGATAAGTTAATCATGCTGTGGAGACTACGGAGACAGCCAGTATCAAAAGGGCAATGACCTTACATTGCTTCTTTTGGATATTGGCTGTCTTTTTCTTTTAGAGAGGATGAGGCAAACAATGAACGATCAACGCGCATTATCATCAAGCCAACGTCAGGCTAGTCTGGATAAAATGGCAAGCACGCAGCTCGATCTCTTGGTGATTGGCGGCGGGGTGACGGGAGCAGGAATTGCCCTCGACGCTGCCGCGAGAGGTCTGAGTGTCGGACTCGTGGAAAAACAGGACTTCGCTGCGGGCACCAGCAGTCGCTCAACCAAGCTCGTTCACGGAGGATTGCGCTATTTGAAGCAGGGCGATGTGCAGCTGGTGCGGGAAGTAGGCAGGGAGCGAGCCATTTTGTATCGCAATGCGCCACATATCGTCATCCCGGAAAAAATGATTTTGCCTATCGTGCAGAATGGTACGTATGGCAAGCTGGCTACCTCTATCGGCCTGTATGTTTACGATGTGTTGGCAGGAGTCGAACGAAAAGAGCGCCGCATCATGTTAAACAAACAGAAAACTGTGGAGGCAGAACCGCTTTTGCGCAGAGATATTCTGAAGGGTGGCGGACTCTACTTCGAATATCGGACAGATGATGCCAGACTTACGATTGAGGTCATGAAAACAGCCAGCTCGCATGGAGCTCAGTGCGTTAATTATACGGAAGCCACTGGTTTTATTTATGAAAACGGCAAGGTCATCGGGGTTCGCGCGAAGGATTTGCTTACGGGCACGGAATACTCCCTCCATGCCAAAAAAATCGTCAACGCAGCAGGGCCTTGGGTGGATCAGCTTCGGGAAAAAGACCACTCCCTGTTCGGTAAACGCCTCCATCTGACAAAAGGCGTGCATCTGGTCGTTCCTTATAACAGGCTGCCGTTGAAGCAGGCGGTGTACTTCGATGTATCCGATGGACGCATGCTGTTCGCGATTCCGCGCAATAACAGTACGTACATCGGCACCACGGACACGAATTACAAAGGAGTGCTGGAGCGTCCTACGGTGACACGTGAAGACATGGAGTATGTACTCCGAGCGGCGAACGAGATGTTTCCTTCCGTGAAGCTGACGGAACAGGATGTCAGCTCCAGCTGGGCAGGACTCAGACCGCTGATCCACGAAGATGGCAAGTCTCCTTCTGAATTGTCGCGGAAGGACGAGATTTTTTATTCCAAGAGTGGGCTGATTACGATCGCAGGCGGAAAATTGACGGGCTTCCGCAAGATGGCCGAGCGAATTGTGGATGTCGTGGTCAAGCAGTTGACCACAGAAGAGGGCAGGGCATTTGAAGCTTGTCGGACAGACAAAATCGTTCTGGCTGGCGGAAAATTTGACTCGGCTGCCATGATTCCGGTATTTGTGAAAACACAAGCAGAGCGCCTTCGCCCATGGGGAATTACGGAGGAACAAATCCGTGTTCTTGTCGGGAAATACGGAAGCAACAGTGAGCAAATCGTAACGATGTGCATAGAGCTTTTGACACAAAATGATCAAAATGTGTCTCCGATCGAAGCACTGCTGAAGGCAGAACTGCGCTACGCTGTAAAGGAAGAAATGGTCATGACCATGAGCGATTTTCTGATTCGTCGCAGTGGCAGACTATTCTTTGAGAGGGAAACACTGGAGCCCGTGTATGAAATGGTGGGAGAAGAGCTTGCTCATGAGCTGCAATGGTCTGACGAGAGAAAAGAACGTGAAATAAAAGCCTTTGAAGAGGAATATCATCTTGCTAAAACATTTCACTAGGAGTGATTCGTGATTGGCAAACCAGATCAATCAAGTCATACTTCCTGCTGCCCGGACATTAAAAGAATTTGATGAACTCATGGAGAGCTGCTACGAGCGCATTATTTTGTTGAATGCCCATGTTGCGCAAGTAAAGCCACTGGGAAAACGGGCCAGAGCGTTCGGAAAAAAACTGCTGATCCATGCTGATCTCATAGACGGCTTGAAGTCTGATGAATATGCGATGGAGTTTCTTGCGCAAGAAGCACAGCCCGAAGGAATCATCACTACACGGAACAGTGCCATTCTTGCCGCCAAGAAAAAAGGGCTCATTTCCATCCAACGACTTTTTCTCATTGATACGATGGCATTGGATAGCAGCCTTACCCAACTGGAGCGAACCAAACCCGATTACGTCGAGGTTTTGCCAGGAATCATTCCTCACTTGATCGAAGAAATAACCGTACGAACCAAAATCCCGGTCATTGCTGGTGGATTTATTCGCACGAAAGAGGATGTAGATCGCGCCATTCAAGCGGGTGCAACATCCGTAACAACGTCTCGCAGAGAACTGTGGACGAAATCATAAGGGCAGCAGCCTCGTCAAAAGCCGGTCATTCCACCTCACAGGAATACCGGTTTTTTGACGTATAGGAATTTATCAAATAAATTCCGGAGCGCATGACAAGGTGCTTCAGCTAGTACTTCTGGCATTGCTTCGGTAAAACTTTCTACTTAAACGCGGTCGCTCCTCCTTGAATAGGCCGCGGTAGAAAGGTATCGATGAACCAACAAAGCTGCTTTTTCTTCTCCTCCACTATGCTGACTCAAACCAGATTATCATTGCTGGTATCGAAGATAGGTAGATACCCTTTTATTCCGTATAGATGTCAGTAGTCTATGCGGATGAACGTCTCCGTGCATATACACATATAGTCACCAAAAATAAGAGGAAAGCAGGCGATTGAATGAATTATCCAAGCGCACAATGGCAGTCATCGTATTCTTCTCGGTCTGGGCAGTCTTCCTATTATCCTTGGCAAAGAGATGATTGGGGTCGAGGTCGGGACTGGGATCGTGGGCGTGACTGGCAACGAGATCATCGACGCAGATGTCCTGATTTCTGTCGGCATTGCCATCCTAGATGCTGCGGTCGCTGGCGCTAATTATCCTCTGTTTTTACAATAGATAGAAGCGGATATGTAATAGATTGGAGCCAAATCTTGAGGTGTAACTAAGATTTGGCTCTTCCTTTTGCAAAAGAGCAGGAAGGCGAAACTTTTCAGCCAATTATACTAGACAAATTAGAAAGGGGTGGAAACCATGGTGAATCAAGAGAGGCAAGCATTCTCGCTCCAACAGCTATTGGCAACACAAGCGGAAAAAGGAGAGCTGTATCACGAATTTTTGCGTGTGCCTTCCATGAGTGGAGGCATTTATCAGTTGGCGGCAGGCGACGTAGATCACCAGCAGCCGCACACGGAGGACGAGTTGTACTGTGTGATCCATGGCTGTGCACAGCTGCGAGTGGGGGAGGAGGATATTCCTGTCACTTCGGGCTCGATCGTATTCGTTGCAGCCCATGTGCCCCACCATTTTCACTCGATCACGGAAGATTTGACTGTACTCGTATTGTTCTCCTGCGGAATATACCTTAAAACAGACCTGATCCTCTCGACTCCTTCTTCAATCTCTGCCTCAGAAGTATTACCGTATCCAAGAATGATTTTATCCGCATGTCTGTCTTTGACAATGGCATGCTCCTCGACTGGGTAGACACGGACTCCTGCTTCCTCCAGAGCAGCCAGCACGTTAGGCGTGAAGCGGACTGTAGGAAAAGCAGCAACGATGTGTAACCCGGCAGCCTCACCCCAGATGCGCACACCGTCTCCAAAAGCCAGCTGAAGGGCATCAATCAAGCACTGCCGACGTTTTTTGTACAGCTTTTTCACGCGATTCACGTATTTCTCCAGATGTCCTTCCTCGATAAATACACCCAATGCAAGCTGATCAATCGAAGGCGCATGCAAATCAGATAGCCATTTCGCCTGCTGATAGGAGGCGACCAGAGCTTTTGGCAGGACGAGGTAGCCTTGGCGCAGGCCGGGAGATAGAATTTTGCTAAAAGAACCGATGTAGATGACACGCTCCGAAGCAAGTCCCTGGATGGAGCTGATGGGAGCACTCTCGTAGCGAAATTCACTGTCATAATCATCCTCGACAATGTAGCAGTCAGCTTCCCGTGCATAACGAATGAGCTGGAGTCTTCGCTGGATCGGCATGGTGCCGCCGAGAGGGAACTGATGGGAAGGCGTGACAAATACAAAGCGGGGACGATGAGCGGATAAGGATGGGAGCTGCTCCATATCCATCCCGGATTCATCTGTCGGAACAGGCAATAAACGTGCCCCTGTCCTGGTGAAAATGCTCTGGATATCGTGCGTGATCGGGTCCTCGATGACCACGTTGCTATCAGAGCCGAGCAGTACGTCCGCAATCAGGGTGAGGGCCTGTGTAGCACCGGATGTCATGATGATCTGCTCAGGCTCGCATTGCACGCCGCGCGTTCGATATAAGTAGCGGCACAAAACAGTGCGCAGCTCCGTACGTCCCTCGGGTCGATTATAGCCAAAGGCAGACATCGGAGCCTTCAGACATACGCGCTGGACCGTTTTGCCCCAGAGACTGCGCGGAAAGTGCTCAAGAGCAGGAACACCGGAACGAAAATCAATGAGTGCTTTACCGGCGTCGTTCATAGGTTGATTCGCTTGCGGCAACACAGCCTCAGTCATACGGGCGTGCTGTTCCAAATAAATGCCGGAAGCAATGAAATAACCGGAGCCACGTCTGCTCTCGATGTACCCCTCAGCCAATAGCTGCTCGTACGCTTCCAGTACAACATTGCGAGATAGTTGCAGTTCACTGGCCACTTTGCGGGTGGAAGGGAGCTTGTAGCCTGCTGTCAGTTCTCCGATCAAAATTTTGGTGCGCAATTCAGAATAAATTTGTCTGATTAATGGAATGGGTTTGTCGCGATCAATGGTCAACCATAGCAAGGCGTGTATGCCTCCTTACGTAACTGGTCCTGTCAAAATAGTTGGAAACTGGACCTAATCCACACAAGCGTACCATGGTAGGGTGAAGGAAGAGAAGAGATATGCCACTGCCAAAGGAGAGAGAAGGATGACGCCAGAAGAGAGAAGGACCGCGGAGATCTTGCGTACGATCGCCCGTGATGAACGGATAAAGGAAGCTGTCAGAACATCGCCCTTGTTATATCCATTGCTGTTGGCTGCGGCAAAACGCTATGTGACAGGTGAGACACGTGCAGATGCCATCACAATCGCCAAGCGCGTAGAAAAAATGGGTTATCGCCTGTCAGTTGAGTACATGGGGGAAAATACGCTGGATTCACAGGTTGTAGAGGAAGCGCAGCAGGAATTTCGGGCGCTGACCCTGGATTGCTCCCAGCTACATACAGCAGTCGGAATTTCCTTTGACCTGTCTCATCTTGGCTTGCTGCTTGAACCAAAGATGGCTTATGCGCACGTCGAAGAGCTGGCGGAGCAGGCAAGGCAACATGGCCAGTATTTGATGATCAGCATGGAGGAATCGACCAAAACGGAAGCAATCCTAAGCGTGTACGAGCATTTTGCACAACGGCATGAGAATGTGGGCATTACAATTCAGGCGCATTTGCACCGTTCCATGGAGGATATCCAACGGGTGCTCGCACTCCCGGGAAAAATTCGTCTGGTGAAAGGCGCATTCAAGGAGCCGCAGGAAGTCGCATTGGCTCGTTCAATGGAGTTGAACGAAAGATATCTAGAGCTGGCTGAGCTGTGTATTCGATCGGGACACGAATGCTCGCTCGCCACGCATGATCAAGCCATTGTAGACGAGCTGGCCCGCCGAGAGTATTTGCTTCGACCGAATGTAGAGGTCGAGCTGTTATACGGGGTTCGACCAGAGCTGGCCCATGCCTTGCGAGAGAAAGGGGTTCCGGTGCGCCTGTACCTGACGTATGGGACGGAATGGTACTTGTACGTGTGTCATCGTCTGGCGGAGCATCCGCCTCATGTGCATCAGGCGATTGCCGATATGTTTGATCCGACGAGAATTCATGACATAGGGTATGGCATGTAATCATTTGGATGCGGAATCATGCAAAGGTATTGTAAACCAAAAGGAATGTTGATTTCCTTGTGACTGTAATCCAACTTTTCCGCTTTGCTGCTCTATGATTTCTTTTACTAAAGATAATCCTAATCCCGATCCACCCGTATCCCTGCTCCGGGACGAATCTAAGCGATAGAATCTCTCGAAAATGAGAGATTCTTTTTCTTTCGGAATCGGCTGTCCTATATTCGTGACAGTAACCGCATAGACAGACTCGTTTTGCTTTCCTGTAATATTCACCCAGCCTCCCACGTCATATCGCAGGACATTCGTCAGGAGATTATACAGCACTTGTTTTAGACCATCTTCATCGCAGGCGACATGTGCTGCTTCTATATCGACGTCAATGGATATCTCTCTATTCCTGAACGCCAAAGAAAAATGCTCGATACAGGATTCCATAATCGTATCGATAGCGAGTACATTTATCTTATGATCGCTCGATATTTTCTTTCCTTGCCACACATTCAATTGGTGTAGCTGCTCAACCAATCGGGTAATGCGTATCGATTCTTCGTGAAGGGATTGGAATAGCTCGGCATTGCCTTGAATGATTCCGTTGCTTAGCGCTTCCAAGTATCCGTTAATATTGGTTAACGGGGTACGCAGCTCATGGGCAATATCAGCCAGCATCTTTTTACGTAGCTCTTCCACTTGCTTTAATTTCTGGCCTAGATGGTTAAAATCAACCGTTAACTGTCCGATTTCATCGCGAACACGAATCGATAGGGGATCAGGCATGTCCCCTTGAGCCATTTGTCGTGTAGCACTACCTAATTTCTTGAGCGGTAGTAGCAGTGTCTTGACGAAAAAGTAGTGAAAGATCCCTGCAAATATCGCTGCCACCAGACTGGCTTTGATTAAAAAGGTCTGCATCGTTTGCGTAAAAGCAGCGCTCTCTTCTGGACTTACAGAAGGGGAGCTGGCAAACAGCAAGCAGGCGTAGTCTTTCACAGTAACGCCAGCTAGCCAGATTGCGATACCAATGACAGCTGCATTGATCAAAATAAGCTTCCACAATATGTTGATTCGAAGAGGATTATTTTTGGTAAGCAACAAAACGATACCCCATTCCCCGGATGGTTTCGATGAGCTCACTGTCACCATCCCACTTCAATTTTTCTCTCAGCTTGCCGATGTGAACATCGATCGTTCTTTCCGTCACGACCTTTTCGTTGTGCGGATACAGCTCATCAATGATTTGTTCCCTGGTCAAAATTTGATTGGGGTGCATCATCAAAAAGTACAGAAGGCGAAATTCGTGCTGTGTTAGTGAGATGCCCTCTCCTTTGTAGTGAACTTCACCCCGTAATGCTTTTATGGTTAAGCCCCGATACGTAATTTTGCTGCACCGTTGATTCGTTCTTCGCAAAATCGATTCTACCCGTGCCACTAATTCACCAGGACTAAACGGTTTCGTTACATAATCATCTGCGCCTGATTTTAATCCTTCAATTCGACTTTGTTCTTCGACTTTAGCCGTTAACATGATAATGGGGATGTCTTCCTTCAAATCGGCCCGAATGCTTTTGCAAACTTCTTCTCCACTTACTTTTGGGAGCATCAAATCCAGAATAACAAGGCAAGGGTCGTATTTTCGAAAGGCTTCGAGTGCTTCCTCCCCATCTGACGCCTCGTATACTTCATACCCCTCTTTTTCCAGGTACAGGACGATGAGATTACGGATTTTTACGTCATCCTCCACGACTAGAATCCCGGTCCCCTTGACTGCCATTCCGAATTCCTCCCCACTCATTAACGCATCTGTGAAACCATATTTTCCATCATCTCGTAATTCATCGGACCAATAACCTTCTGTTGAATAACGCCGTTTGCATCAATAATATAGCTGGAAGGGAGCGCTACGACTTGATAGATCTCCGCTACTTCGTTTTGTTCATCCAATACAACCGGGAATGTAATTCCGAATTCATCTAAAAACGTAGGGATACTCTCTACATTTTTCTCTGATGTTGTCATATTTACAGCAAGAATCGTGACATTTTCCTCTTTGTATTTCTCGTAAAACTTCTGCATGTCCGGCATTTCCGCTCGGCACGGTGGACACCAGGTTGCCCACATATTCACGATGACCTTTTTTCCTCGAAAATCGGAAAGCTTGACGCTTTCTCCAGCGAGCGTCTGTAGCTCGAAGTCAGGTGCCAGATTGCCTTGGTTAATCCCGACAGTAAGGGATGAATCAGCTACCGCTTGCTCATTGCTGGATAGTCTTGCTTCACGCACTTCATTTTTCTTGATCGTATCGTAAGCGCCCCATCCAACCAATCCGAGCAGAATTGCAATTACGATGATATTTTTCTTCATGGGAAATCATCCTTTCATTATAACACTGGCGCGAATTGAGCCAGCCAGGCACTTAATTTTTGCAACTGCCCTGTAAACAGCAGCAAGCCCATCACGATCAAAATCCAGCCGTTAATCAAAGACAGGCGTGGCAGCCACTTATTTACTTTTTTCATGACTCCAAGTGATCTTGTAATCCATAAGGAAATCAAGAGAAAGGGCACTCCTAAGCCGAGCGAATAAAACAGCAGCAAAAAGATTCCGCTGTACATCGTTTCAGAGGAGCCAGCCAAGAGCAAAATCGACGATAAAGCGAGTCCGACGCAAGGCGTCCAGCCAGTTCCAAAAGCGACACCGACCACAAATGAATGCCATCCGTTCTTGGGACCCTTGGTTTCCCACTGCTTTTGAAACATGAGAAAACGAAGGTTCAATAGCCCGGCTGTCTGTAGACCGAATATGATAATGAGCAAGCCTGCGACCTTCTCTAATACCCCGCGATTCGCAGCAAAAAATTGACCGATCATACTGGCGGAAGCGCCCATCATCATGAAAACGACTGTAAAGCCAAGGATAAACAGGATGGAACGAGCCATCACTGTTTTTTTGGAAACACTCATCCTATCTCCACTCACATAAGAGCCCGTAAGATTCGCAACATAGGCGGGCAAAAGCGGAAAAATACAAGGGGAGAAAAACGAGAGCATTCCCGCCGCTATTGCAAATAAGATTGAAATTTGATCCATTGAAAAATCCTCCATGGTTACGATTCTTGGATACTACTTTCTTTTCTGAAGTTTAGAAAAAACAAACAACACAGCGAGATGGCTAGAAAGAAAAGCTGCTCACTGGATAATCCCACAAACACAGCGGAAGAATAGCCTTTTAAAAAGGAGCTGAAAATTTGGCCAATGCTAAACCAAAGAATGAGCTGATTGATGGCTTGAGGGTTCCCGACATTTTCTTTTCTGCTGTACATCCAGATCAGGAGTACGATCGCCAGAACAAGCTGGCTGAGCACGTACAGAAGCGATTGCATCGGATTACTGAACACAAGCAGGAACAGGGAATAGACGAATCGATAGGTTAACAAGCCCACCGCCATAGCTGCCGCATACAACCAAAAGGAGATAGTGCGCCTCTTGGCTTGAAGGTAGAGGAAACCGAGGACAACCATTGCAGCCAGCCAGATTCCGCGCTCGCCTCCGGAAAAATAAAGAAGGTAGTAAGGATTACCAAGCACGCTGACAGGATTGAAAAGAATGACACTGAACTTCCAGATCAGGAAACCCCAAAAAAGCGCATTGGATATATCCTCCATAACAGGCTTGTTTACATTGATCTGGTTCTTCAGCCAGTATTTCATGGCCAGGTAAGCGACTAGTGCAGAAAAGGCAATTGCGATCCATTCGTATTTAATAATCAATGGTCCCCAAATGATGGCGTCTTGCATCATGCGTAAGCCTCCTTTCACAAATACTGTAGAACCCGATTGTTAAGATTCATTAAAGAGGCAAAAAAAAGTGAAGCCCTCGAATCGACTTCATTTTGAAAAAACTTGTAGCTATTTGTCTGGAAGTAACGTCAATAATTGTATGAATAGAAAAGATAGGGAGTAAAAAGAATTGTCCATGGAGGTTTTGAGCGAATGAATACGGTGCAGTACAAACGGTGGTTCCTGGCCCTTTGTGCGTTCCTCCTGCTGGTAGCGGGTGGGCCTGGAGGTTTGGTTGGGACAGCCTTGGCAGAGGGCAAAATCCAGCTAGGAGTGACAGTAGGGATCGAAGGCAAGTACAGGGAAACAGGAATGGTACCCGTTGTAGTCACGGTGAAAAATGGAGGGGCGGATGTTGAAGGTGAGCTGTATGTCGCCACGGGGGAACGGGGAAATAATCAGTTCGCAGTCGCCAATTATCAGCCGGTTTCGATTGCAAGCGGAGCGACCAAGCAGGTAACGATTCTCGTTCCTGGTCAAGAACTGCATAACAGTTCCTATGTAGCCTTGATGCAGAACAATACGATTATTGCTAAAACCCCGGTAACTGGCAGGCTGTACAGTGAGGATACGCTGATGATCGGCGTGTTGGCAGAAAACCGCGACACAGCCAATTTTCTCGGCGCATTGCCAAAAGGCTCCATTCATAACGACGTCCAGGTCTTGTCGATGAAAGCAGAAAATGTTCCAGCGACAGGTACGGAGCTGCGGATGATTGACATGCTCGTCATCAACAACTTTGCTTTGGATTCATTGAATGAACAACAGATCAAAGCGATTCGTGATTGGACGAAATCCGGCGGGATGCTGATTTTAGCCGGGGGTGCCCAGTACAAGAAGTGGTCTGGCGTTTTGGCTGATTTGTCACCAGTAGAAGTGACTGGAGTGACGAGCGTACAGACACTCGCCAGTTTGAAAGTGGATAAGACTAATCCGATTGAGCTGACGTCACCCTTTACAGTAAGCAATGGGACGTTGAAAACAGGAAAGGCGCTGTACAGTGAAGGCAATATTCCACTTATGGCTGTACATAACGTAGGAGACGGAAAAGTATTGTATGTCGCTTATGACTTGGCAGCGGAACCAGTTGCCAGCTGGGCGGGAAACAGCCGTTTCTGGTCTGACACACTGATCAAAGCATTTGGCTCGTCTATAAATGATTCCAAGACGCGCATGTATGACCGCATTTGGCCACTGAGAGATGCGGCTGACCGTATTCCATCCTTGAGGATTCCAGAGGTTAGCTGGTTTGCTTTGTTCTTCGGAATTTATGCCTTGATTGCGGGGCCGGTTCTTTTCTACCTATTGCGGAGGAAGCGTAAGCAGAGCTATATGTGGGTCATTGTGCCTGTACTTTCTGTCGTGGCGGGAATAGGTATCTTTTCGATCGGTGCCATCCAGCGTGGAAGTGGTGTGAAGGTGCACCAGGTAGGTGTTATCCAGCTACAAAACAACGGACAGGCAAATACGGCGAGTGTAACTGCATTTTTCGTGCCGAGAAATGACGACTATCGCCTGACCTTAAAAGGAGAGGGCATGACAGAGCCTTTATTTGAACTAAATCAGCACGATGAGGTTCCGAAGATTTGGATCTCTATGCAGCCAGATCAGACCAATATTGATTTCCGCGATGTGGAATTTTGGTCGATGCGCAAGGTTGCAACAGAACAATCGTTATCTGATGTAGGAAAAATAGAGTCTAACCTGGCATATGAGAACGGTGCCTTGAAAGGAATGGTTACGAATAATACGAAGTTCCCGCTTCGTGATGTGACGATCTCCTCTGGTATGCAAGTACAGGAGATTCCACAATTGGCGGTTGGCAGCAGTATTGAAGTAAACCTGCCGTTTACACCGCAGCAGCAAGCAAGGCAGAATCGCAGATGGCAAAATATGGCCCATGCATTACCTCAACACATGCAGTCGAATGGCTATCAAACGGAAACACGCGAGCAGGTCATGGTAGAAATGCTGGAAATGATGGACAGAAGCTCGGGTCAGTCAGAAGTGGTGAAGCTCGTCGGTTGGACTGATACTCCAGTGGTAGAGGCTGTTGTACAAAATGAAAGCGTGGAACACAACAGTATCGCTATGGTTACTTCTGCTCTGCAAGTGACACCATCCAAAGATGGCCACATCTATTACCCGACGGGAACCTTCGATGTGACGATGTCAGGCAGCTCAGTGCCTGTAGATGACTTCGGAGATGGCTACAGACTGCCTGCTGGGGACATTACGTTTGATATTAATCTGGATCAGGAAGGGCAAGACCTCACAGTGAACAACCTGTATCTGTACACCTGGTCAGAGGACAATACTACTTTTGAAAAAGAGGTTTACAACTGGAAGACAAAAGCTTTCGAACCATTTGAAAAGGCGTTCATGAACAACGTCATGACGAGTGACAAGACAGCTACCTATATTTCGGGCGACGGAATGGTCCGCATCAAATTTGCCCACCAGTTTGAGGATCATCGCCACATTGGCTATCCAAATGTCAGTGTGGAAGGGAAGGTGAGCAAGAAATGATCCAAATTAAAAATTTGCGTAAGCGCTACGGCAAAATGGAAGCGTTGAAAGGACTTTCGCTTGAAATTGACAAAGGAACCGTGTTTGGCTTCGTCGGTCCGAACGGGGCGGGAAAATCAACCACGATGTCCATTTTGGCTACCTTATTGGAGCCGACGAGCGGAAAGGCGTACGTAGGCGGCTATGAGGTAACGAAGCATCCGAAGGAAGTACGCAAGCTGATCGGCTACATGCCAGACTTTTTCGGTGTATACGACAATTTGACAGCAGAAGAGTACCTTGATTTTTACGGAGCGAACTACGACATTCCGGCAGCAGAGCGAAAACAAATCATCCCACAGTTATTGGAGCTGGTGAATCTCAGCCACAAGCGGGATGCCTACGTCGATTCGTTGTCGCGTGGAATGAAGCAGCGTCTCGGGCTTGCTCGCTCACTGGTGCACAATCCGGAAGTGCTCATTTTGGATGAACCGGCGTCTGGTCTGGACCCGCGTGCACGGATTGAGCTGCGGGAGATTTTGAAGGAACTGCGGGACATGGGCAAGACGATTATCATCAGTTCGCATATTTTGCCTGAGCTGGCGGAGATGTGCGACGTCATCGGGATTGTAGAGGAAGGTAATCTGGTTGCCTTTGGTCGAGTCGATGAGATTTACTCGAAAATGCAAGAGCAGCGTGTATTGCGCATCCGCCTGTTGGATCGGGTCGATGAGGCGATGACGCACCTGCGGGAAATGCCGGTCATCACCAGAGTGACACGTGAAGGGAACTGGGTCGTCGCAGGCTTTTCAGGCAATGATGAGGAGCAGGTTGAGCTCTTGCGTGGGCTCGCGGTATCAGGCTTTCCTGTTGCAGCGTTCAATGAGGCTGTTGGTGATTTGGAAGAAATCTTCCTGGAAATTACGAAAGGGGTGGGCTCATGAGCGACTTGAGACGATTACGCAACCCTGTCTTGTTCAATGAATGGAAAATGCGGATGCGGACCAATCGGTCACCGTGGATCATCCTTCTGTATTTGCTCGTTTTGGGCGCAATGACGCTCATGGTGATTTTCTTTATGACAAACGGCGGCAGCTACTACAATCCGAATGATACACGCGAGCTGTTCATGATGCTGTCTGTGTTTCAGCTCGGGATGATTTGCTTTGTTGTGCCGGGATTGACCGCTGGTGTGATTTCCGGTGAGCGTGAACGGCAGACGTTGAGCGTATTGTTGACGACGAATGTCAGTGCCACACGATTGATTCTGGGCAAATGGTTGGCCTCGCTCAGCTTCATGACCTTCCTGGTGATTGCGACGATTCCGCTCTATGCCATCGTCTTTTTGTACGGAGGAATCTCACCTGCACAAGTGATCAAGGTGTTTGGCTTTTACGTCATTACCATGTTTGGCATTGGCAGCATCGGTGTGCTCATGTCTACACTGATCAAACGGACGGGAATCGCTACGGTCGTCAGCTATGCCTTGGTGTTCGGATTTGCGATTGGATCAAGTATACTGGCAGAAATTTTTAAAGAGTTCATTCGGTACCAGCGCCGGTCAGGTGGCATGACATCAGCGACCATGCCGGAATGGCCAGATCTTTTGCACAACTTTAATCCGTTGTTTGCAATGTTAAACATTTTTGAAGAAGGGCCGCAGATCAGGCTGGCGAATGTAGACCCGTTCGCAGTTTACTGCCTGTTTTTCGGGGTCGTTACACTGTTCTGCCTTTTACTTGCCATTTATCTCATTCAGCCCGTGAAACCGAGATTTCGGAAAGTAAAAGAGGAGCAGTAAGCCATGTTTACTTCTAAAGCGAACGACGAGCTGAAGTCACTGCTTGCACCGATTCGAAAGCAACTGGGCTTGCGCGTATGGATACAGCAGCTAACCGTCTATGGTTTGTGGGGGATGGGTGCGAGCCTTGTCCTCCTCCTCCTCGCTCGTATATGGCCGATTCCGTTTTATCAATGGATCGCGCTCTTGCTGCCAGTGCTTTTTGTCATCACCGGCCTGGTTCGTACGTTTTGGATGCGCCCTACGTGGCTCCAATGTGCGCAAGTGGCAGACGGAAATGGTTTGGCCCAGCGAGTGGTCACAGCGTGGGAGAATCAAGAGAATCAGTCCATGGTAGCGGGTATGCAGAGGGAAGACGCCCTGCAGCATCTGCGTAAAAACCTGCCACAAATCGTAGAGAGTGTCCGCATCTGGTCGCTTGTCCAGCGAAAGGTATATGTCACAAGCAGCCTGCTAGTGGTGTGCCTGGTGCTTTTTCTGTGGCCGAATCCTCAAGACCTGCGACTTGCCCAGATGGCTGAGGAAAAGAAAGCGATCGCGCAGGTCGAGGAAGAAGTAGAGGCAATCAAGCAGGAAGTGAAAAAGAACACAGGCTTAACCGACGCGCAGAAAAAACAGCTGGAGGAAATGCTTGAGCAGGCGAAAAAGGCGCTAGCGAAAGCAGACGATCCGGCCGAACGTCAAAATGCACTGCGCGCTGCTGAAAAACAACTGGAGAAGGTAAGAGATGCGGAGCAGCAAAAAGAAAAAGCGCTGCAAGCACTCCAACGCAGCTTGGGTAATCAAGAAGGGACACGATCCTTGGCTGGCGCGATGGAAAAGAATGATCGCCAAGCGATGACTGAGGCACTGGCGAAAATGGCAAAAGCAATGGAAGGCATGCCGCAAAAAGAACGGGAAGAGATCGCCCGCGAACTCGCTAATGCCGCAGAACAATTGAAAAAAGAAGCCGAGGCTGCAGACTCACAGCAGCTAGAGGACATCGCCAAACAATTGGCGGAGGCAGCCCAGCAAACAGCTCAGGGACAAGTGCCTCAAGCGATGACTGCACTTGAGAACAGCATGCTGCAAGCCATGACAGGCATTCAGCAGTCCCAGCAGGCTATGCTCGCAGCTATACATGCCGCTGCCTCGCTCAATCAGTCGCAAATGACGCTTGCCAGTGCAGGCGCCCAAGCAGGAAATGCCGGAGCGAGTGGAGTCGGAACAGGTATGGCAGGAGCAGGTCAGGCGACGCCAGCATCAGGGACTCCCGGAAATAACCCAAGTGCTGCAACACCAGGAGCGAACCCGGCAAACCAGCCTGGTAATGGGAACAATGGCTCGGGGCAAGGAAATGGTAGTGGAAATGGCAACGGCAATGGTAACGGAAATGGCAACGGCAACGGCTCGGGTAACGGCAGCGGTCAAGGCGGAGGTGCCGGGTTAGGGAAAGGCAGACACGAGCTAGTTACTGTCCCAGCAGATCGCATAGGCGGGGAAAACGGTCCTGTGGATACGGTCGGCGGCCCACTCGGATCAGGTCCTTCTCAATCGCAACAAAGCGGCAACTCACAGGTTTCCTCTGGTGGAACGCTCCCTTACGAGGAAGTGTACGGTCAGTATGAGCAGTTTGCCCGCGAGAGCATGGAAAAGAGCAGTATTCCCGGCGATTATCAACAGATCGTGAAGGATTATTTCACCAAAATAGAGCCTTAGTTCATTCAACAACAGGAAGGAGACACGGCGATGGCGCAGCAAACGATAGAGGATTGCTTGCAGCGAGTAGAGCTTGTCAGGCAAGAGATTGGAAAGGTATTGGTAGGACAAAAAGATGTGGTCGAGCAGCTGCTATGGGCCGTTTTTGCAGGGGGACATGCGCTTTTGGAGGGTGTACCTGGTTTGGGCAAAACATTGCTCGTACGGACGCTGTCCCAAGCTTTTGAGCTGTCGTTTCAGCGCATTCAGTTCACGCCTGACTTGATGCCGACAGACATTACAGGAACGAACATCCTGTTGGTGGATGAAAAGGGACAGCAGTCCTTCCAGTTCCAGCACGGACCGATCTTTGCTCATGTCGTGTTGGCGGATGAGATCAACCGGGCGACACCGAAGACACAGAGCGCTCTGTTGGAGGCCATGCAGGAGCGAACGGTTTCAGCAGGGGGTGTGACCCGTGCGTTGCCGGAGCCGTTTTTTGTTCTTGCGACACAAAACCCGTTGGAGCAGGAAGGGACTTATCCATTGCCAGAGGCGCAGATGGACCGCTTTTTACTGAAGATCGACGTTCCGTATCCGACAGAAGAAGAACTGAAATTGATTGTGCGGCAAACGACCACAAGCCAAGTCATCACTGTGGAAAAGGTAGCGTCAGCCGAGCAGATTGCAGAGATTCAGCAAGCTGCACGTGAAGTTCTGGTAGCAGATGCTGTTCTGGATTACGCGGTAAAGCTGCTTTTAGCGACACATCCGGGTGAACAAGCAATAGCCTCGGTGAACAAATATGTACGCAATGGAGCAGGTCCGCGTGGCGTGCAGGCGATTGTCGGCTTGGCAAAGGTACGTGCACTGTTGGCTGGCCGATACAATCTCGCGTACGAGGACGTGACGGCAGTCGCTCTGCCAGCGCTTCGCCACCGCATTTTCCTCAATTTTGAAGGAGAGGCAAACGGCATCCGACCAGACCGCGTCATCATGGATATATTGGACGGACTGGGGACGCAGAAGGTATGAGTCAACACCTGCTTGATCCGTCATGGCTCGCCAGACTGGAGCGGATGCAGATGGCTAGTCGCAAAGCGGTCAGCGGCAGCCAGGCAGGAAAGCGAAAGGCGAGACAGCTGGGCAGCTCCATGGAGTTCGCGGACTTTCGTGCGTACGTTCCCGGCGACGACTTGCGGCAGCTCGATTGGAATGCGTATGCCCGCTCAGGGAAGCTGTTTTTGAAAAAGTATTTGGATGAAACAGAGCTGCATGTGAATTTGTATATCGATTGCAGTCGTTCGATGAGCTACGGGCATCCGAACAAAATGGAACGCGCTGTCGAGATTGCAGCGGCTCTGGGCTATTTGTCCTTGTGTCATCTCGATCATGTGTCGGTCTATGCTTTTGACAGTCACATAACGGCCGCACTTACCGGGCTGCAAGGAAAGAGCCAGGCGCATCGCTTGCTCAGCTTCTTATCTTCCCTGCAAGAAGGCGGGGCCGGTAATATTCATACGGCAATGCGACAGCCCGGCGCAGTCAGTGGCAAAGCAGGCGTATCCATTGTTCTTTCGGACTTTTTGTTTGAGTCAGGCTATGCAGACGGTATCGCGTATTTGCAGGCAGCCAGACAAGAGGTCACGCTTGTTCAGGTGCTTTCCAAAGAAGAGCTTGCACCCGAGTATGCAGGAGAGCTGCGCTTGATAGATTCAGAGACAGGGCAGGCAAAAGAAGTATCACTGACCAGTCTTTTGATGGAAGAGTATCACAAGAGCTTGCGAGATTATCAACAAGAACTGTCTGCGTTTGCGTATGGAAGAGGAATCGCCAGTGTCGGGGTAGAGGCCGAACAGTCGCTGGAATCGATTGTCTTTCATGTCTTTCGTCAGGCCGGCTTGATTCGCTAGAGAGGAGAGAGACATCATGCAGTGGATGGGTTTAGGCAACCTGTGGTTCGCGCTGATTATCCCCGCCATCATTGTCCTCTACCTGCTCAAGCGAAAAGTAGAGGATCGTGTCATACCAAGTACGCTCTTATGGCAGCGCACGATGCAGAACTGGGAAGCGGTGAAGCCGTGGGAAAGGCTGCGACGCAACCTGCTGTTAGTGCTTCAATTGCTTGCTGCCTGCTTGCTTGTGCTGGCTTTGATACGCCCTGCCGTTCCGACAGAAGGAATTACCTCCGACCATACGATTTTGGTCGTGGATACATCAGGGAGCATGATGACGAAGGAAGGGAACGAGACGCGGCTGGATCGAGCATTGTCACAGGCAAAAGCACTCGTAGAGAAGCTGGGAAGCGCACAGACGATGACGATCATCGAGGCTGGACGCGAGCCGAACGTATCGGTTTCCAAAAGTGCAGACAAAGAGCTGCTCCTTCTGGCCATCGAAAAGCTTGTACCTTTTTCCGGGACATCCGATCAAATTGCGGCGTTGTCATTGGCAGGAGCCATTGCAGAGAATGAACCAGGCAGCGGAGTAGTTTGGTTGGGAGACGGAAGCGGGGAGCGCAAGATGGAGGGAGGCACCGGCCCTGCTTTTTCCGGCAGCTTTCAGTTCATGCAGCTGGGAAGCACCCGGGAGAATGCGGCTATCGGTGTTTTTGTGACCCAGCCTACGGAAAATGGGGTAGAGGGGCTGCTTCGTGTGGACAATCACGGCAGTATGCCCGCGAAAGGGAAAGTCACTATTTTTGATGAGCAAGACAAGCTGCTGGATGCAGATTCTTTTTCGATTGGAGCAGGCAGCTCCCAGACGTTTTCGTTTCAGAAGCTGGCTGCATCTAGCGTCTACCGCGCTGTTATCGAACCGGAGCAGGACGGGCTTTCCCAGGATAATGTCATGTGGAGCGTGCCATTCGCTGCCGGGAAGGGTAAAGCAGTGCTGTATTCACCAGAGGGGAACCGCTTCCTCCATCAAGTTTTGCAGACGGTCGGCAGCCTTGAGGTGGAAACCGTTCAGCAGGCTCCTGACGTATCAGCGGCTGCACGTGACCTGTGGGTTTTTGACGGGGCCGTTCCAGAGCAGCTCCCGAAAGGAAACATCCTGCTGATTGCACCGAACAAGAGGACAGATTGGCTGCCGCTTGCGGGGGAAAAAGAGCTGGATCAACAGCCTAGGCCGACATCCCCGGATGACCCGCTGCTCAAGCACGTAGATTGGCGGGACGTGCATATAGCCAAGGGGTACGTACTAGACGAGATGCCCGGTATGAAATCATTGGTGCGTGCGGGAGATGTCGACCTGGTCAGAGCTGGAATCGTCGACGGTCGACGTATTGTCATCATCGGATTTGATTTGCATGCATCAGACTTTCCGCTGCGTCCGGCTTTTCCGATTTTCATGCAAAATGTCGTGAACTGGCTGTCTCCTGGTCAAACGGCTCCAATCGCCACGGCACATCCGGGAGAGATCCTCACCATCCCGCTCACGCCTGGAGCGACATCACGTACTTTGACGTATCCGAATGGACACCAGCAGTCCATCACAGAGGACGCCACGTCCAAAACGATGCAGCTACCGGAGCTGACGGGATTGTATCGCCTCGAAGAAGGGGTGGATACAGGGACCAAGCGTACGTATTTTACGGTTCAGATGAATGAGGAAGAATCGGATATTACACCAAAAACAGTGAGTGTTGTGCGGAAGAGTGCCGAGGGACAAGGGGAGACAGAGGAAGCAACAGCGACAGATACGACAGGAGCGCTAGGAACGAAGGAGCTGACCTATTGGCTGGCGGCGTTTGCTCTCTTGGTGTTGCTGGTGGAATGGAGGGTGTATCAGCGTGGGTATTAACTTTATACAGCCGCTATTCCTGTTGCTATTGCTTCCCGTTGTGTATCTCATCGTCAGCTGGTGGCGGCGTCAAAAGCAAATGCCAATCGGCAGAAAGGCGACGATTGCCACCATTCGAACAATTTTGTTCCTTCTCCTTGTTTTAGCATTGGCAGGGATGCAGCTGTTGACTCCTGTCCAGGCGAAAACGATCGTATTTGTTGTAGACCGCTCTGCTTCCATGAAGGACGATCCGCGGATTCTCTCCTTTTTGCGCGAGGCCATCGGACAAAAGCAGGCAGAGGATAAGTATGCAGTCATTGCCGTAGGTGCGGAGGCGGCGGTCGATCAGCCGTTGACGACACGGCAGGAAGTTCAGCCTTTGGGCGTGGAAGTCAACCGGAATGCCACCAATTTGGCAGAAGGTATCCGTTTGGCATCTGCAATGATTCCTACCAATGCTAGAGGAAAAGTTGTCTTGCTGACAGATGGGCTCGAAACAAACGGTGATGCGGCACGTCAGACGAGACTGGCGCGAGAGCGGGGGATCGCTGTAGAGGCTGTTTCTTTGCAGCAGCCACAAGGGGATGAAGTCGTTCTCACGTCTGTACAGGTGCCGCAACGGTTGTATGCGGGAGAGGAGTACGGCATCAGCGTTGATATTGAAAGTACAATCGCGACTGAAGCCACTCTTCGTCTGTACGAAGGCAATCGTGAGGCAGGTCAGCAAACGGTACAGATTGACAAGGGCAAAAACCGCTTCGTCTTTTCACAAAAAGCCATGCAGGAGGGCTTTCACCGCTATCGCGTGGAGATCGAGCCGCGCCAAGATACCGTAGCGGCGAACAATCAGGCAACGGCCTATACGCAGGTAGCAGGGGCACCAGCCGTGCTCGTAGCCGAAGGTCATCCAGGTGCCGCTAGTAACCTCATTCAAGCGATGGAAGCTGGCAATATCAAGGTGGAGCTGCGTGATCTCGCTCTGCTGCCAAAGGAGCTGGAGGGCTACAAGCAATATGCCTCCATCGTGCTGGCAGATGTGCCTGCTACCAGTATGAGCGATGGCGATATGGAACGCATGCGTACAGCCGTGCGGGATTTGGGAATTGGCTTGATCATGACAGGGGGCAAGGACAGCTTCGGGATGGGGGGATGGTTCCAGACACCGATCGAAGAGGCATTGCCCGTTCATATGGACTTAAAAGGGAAGGAACAGCTTCCTTCGCTCGGGCTGCAGCTGGTCATCGACAAATCAGGCAGTATGAGCGCGGATGCCAGAGGCGCGGACAAAATGGCGCTGGCAAGGGAAGCAGCAATCCGTGCGACAACCATGATGAATGCCCAGGACCACATCGGGGTCATCGCCTTTGACGATAGTCCATGGGATGTTGTTTCTCCGCAGTCAGTTACGAAGCTGGACGAAATCCAACAGCAAATCAGCAGAATTCAGGCGGACGGTGGGACCGACATTTTCCCTGCCTTACAGCTGGGCTACGAACGTGTAAAGACAATGAATACGCAGAGAAAGCATGTCATTTTGCTAACGGATGGACAGTCTGGGATCAACGATGATTACGCGGGTCTGTTACAGCAAATGACGGCTGAAAATATTACCGTTTCTACAGTGGCACTGGGTGATGATTCGGATACATCGCTCTTGGAGATGATTGCGGAGTTAGGGAAGGGCAGATATTACTTTGCGAACGACGCTCAGTCCATCCCCAAAATCTTCAGTAAAGAAACGGCCTTAGCCAGTCGCACCTTTATCGTGGAAAAGCCCCAGGTACCGAGCTTTACAGGAGTGGGAGCATGGCCTACTCTCAAGCAGACTTTGCCGCCGGTGCGTGCTTATATAGCGACGACACCGAAGCAAACAGCGGAAACATCCTTGATGAGCGCTGACGATGACCCGATCCTCACCCGTTGGCAATACGGGCTGGGGCGCTCTGTTGCCTGGACGAGTGATCTGGAAGGCAAGTGGGCACCGGACTGGGTGGCTTGGGGAGGCAGCAGTCGTCTGTGGAACGAAATCGTTGCATGGACTTTCCCGCAAATCACGGAGGGCGCTTGGAAGACGAGCACGAGCGTGAACGGTTCTAAAGGAAACGTGACGGTTACGATGCCAGAGGGTGGCAGCCTGCCTCAAGAGATGGAGGCGGTCGTTCTCAACCAGGAGATGAAGCGTGAGGTAATTAGGCTGAAGCCGATTGCGCCAGGCGTCATGGAGGGTGAGTTCGAGACTGCTGATCCGGGCACCTACATGATTCAGATCTCACAAAAAAATCAAGGACGTGTCATGGCAAGTCAAACGACAGGCTTGACCGTTTCCTATTCGCCTGAATACGGAATGCCTGCCGATGGAGAGAAAGAGCTTCAAGAATGGTTGAGTGCTGGTGGGGGAAATCCGATTAGCAAACCAGAAGAGGCTTTTGGCGGGACACTGCCCGATAAATGGGATACCCAGTCAATCAGTGAGTGGTTGCTGATGCTTGCGGCCTTGCTGCTGCCAGTAGATATCGCCGTTCGTCGTCTACAGTTGCCCGATCAATGGTGGGCAAGGCTTTCTGGCATCTGGAGACCACGCAAGTCTACAGCGACTGATTCTGGACAACAGGCTGTGTTGACTCGCCTCGGTGAGAAACGCTCTGCTACAAGACGGACACATAAAGACCTGGCAAATGAACCGAAAGTCGTATCCACTTCTACGATTCATTCGGTAGGGACGACCGGAAGTCAGGTGAAGCCAGCAGCAGTCAAGAGCGAGCAGGGAAAAGAGAAGCAGAAGCAAACGCAGACACAGCCTGACGAAACACTAAACAGGCTACTGGCGGCCAAAAAACGTAAAAAGTCGTAGCACCAGTCCATAAACGAAAAACAGCAGCCTTGCGCATGTCGCAGCGGGCTGTTGTTTTATTATTATTGCTGTTTTTCATACACGAGAGGTATCGCCATACCAAAAGCGGTTTGACCTTTATGCAAGCGAGGCTCAGTCGCTGCCCCAGGATTGTTCGCGCGAAAAGCGACCTCATAAGTTTCGCCGGGGGCTACATGGAGAGTATCCGTCCACCATGGACTTCCTGTAACTTTTTTGCCGTCTCGACTCAAGACGAGCATGTGATGACCGTACAAATACATCGATTGATCCTTGAAGCTACGATTGACGAAGGTCATTTTTATGAGATCACCTTCTTCGACCATCAACGATTTAGCGGGAAACACGTTGCCATTTACGGTCGACAACCGCTCGAATTGACCGTCATAAAACCCGTACTGACCATCAATGAGCAGTTGATATTCCCGATCATAGTGAGAAGAGAGATCAAATGGAAGGGCAATCGGACTGCCGTAGCGTGCAGGGTCAAAGACAGGGAGCTCTGCAGCTATGGAAGGCACCACGCTGGAGCCGTTTGGACTCATCAGTAGACCCTTGTCATGCTGGTTGGCAGCTGGAGCAAATAACACAGGTCGATTTGGCATCGTAAACTGAATATCGTATCGGCCACCTGCTCCTGGCTTCAATGCTTGATTGGCAATCAAATTAGGTTCATTCACATCGGTTCCATCAATCGCAACTACCTGAAAAGGAGTTCCTTGCAGCAAATAGCTAACAGAAGCATCGTCGGCGTTGATAAAGCGAAGGCGAACCGTTGTGCCAGGAGGAATCGTTTCCATCAGTTGCGTATCTGAGCCGTTTAGCGTCAAGTCTGCGTTTTCTTCCCTGTGATGAATCAGAGTTAGATCACGAGCAGGTGTTACTGCAGCTGTAGCTGGCAAGCGATCAGCAGGCTCGACCACGACGGCACCGAAAAGCCCGTTCCTTACTTGATTAGGGGTTTGCTGATGAGAGTGATACCAATACGTTCCTGTTTGTTCCGCTCGAAAACGATAAACGGACTTTTCGCCTTTTGCAATCCGATCAAAGCGGACAGGAGCCTGCAAACCATGCCAGTGGATGTCTACCCCTTCGGCAATGTCCTTGTTCGCAAGGACGATTTCGATGAGCTCGCCCTGTTTCATACGCAGCTCAGGTCCTGGATATTGTCCATTCAGGGTCCAGGCTTCTAGCGTTTTCCCTGATGATTGACGGATGCTTGCTTTCTGTGCCGTCAGCGAAAAGGTTTGATCAGGAATTTCTTTATTTGGACCTGTTTGTACATCGGCACTTTTAGGTATGCCTGTAGAAGGCATGGAATGGGCCCTTGCTGTTACTGGGAAAGCCAAATCGGGGAGAATGTGATCGCCCTGATTTTGATCGTGTAAAGGCAGTGATTCAGGGAGGCGACTGGCTAACTGGGCTTGATTTCCCCAGATCGTCGCGATGAAGGCAGTCATCAGGATAAGTGCTGTATAACGCAAAAAGCGCATCATCAGACGTGGTTTTCCCCAATCTTCCTCAGTGGAATGGTACTGATGCTGCCACGATTGCCGAATCCAGAGAAGGGAGACCCCGGCTAAGAACACGCCCCAGGCGAGAAATAAGATGGACGGTTGCAGTGTGACTGCAGGAAAAAAGACTTGGAGGAAGAGCGCAATCAGACTTCCGAAGACGCTTGCTTGCAACGGAACGAGCAATTCTGGTGAAGATGCGTATCCTCTCCACTCCGCGTCTAATGTGTCGTCTAGCTCCGAGGAGTTTGTTTTTGCAGGCATAACATGTTTGGTCTGTAACAAAATTCGCGTATATTCTGTATCTACTTGTGACTGACTTGAGTCTCTGCTTCCTTTCCCGGCTAACTCCCACAGTCGCGGAAATGTAAAGAGCAGACAAAAGAGCAATGGTACAAATAAAAAGGGTAAAAAGCCGAGCAGCTTATCTTTTATGTAAAGCCAACCAAAGGACTCAAATAAAACCCACGTCATTACCAAATGCCCTGCAAATACAAATAGGGCCGACCATGAGAAGCATAAAGTGACGCGAGCACTGCTTATGAAAGCCCGTTTTGTCGGACGGAAAACAAGCTGGTTTGCCATCATTGTCGGGAGCAGCATGACGATGAGAAGGACGAGAAACAATCCTTGATGGATCCCGGCAAGCACTTCAAAATCAGCCATGATCAGTTCCTCCTGTTTAACAGTTCATTATTAATGATATAGAGAAACGGCTGAGGGCCAAACGTACCGAGGCAGTATTTTCACTCCGCCTTAAGTCGGATACCGCCAGAAAGAAAGTTCACTTGATCAACAATCAGGATGTCCGTTACAATTTTGGTATTATTTTTCGGTGTGTTTGAATATTTGGAAGGAGACCTTGCTGTATGTCCTACGATTTTGTACAAACATAACAACGCTCTCGAGCTCCTCCTGCCTCGTGTGGTTTGGATGCGAACAGACTGGTACAAACGAGAGGAGAAGCGAGAATGGAGAATAAGGACTGGATCAAAAGCTTTGAAGAAGAAGTTGAGGCACCATTCGCTGGGTGGGATTTCGCGAGACTGACTGCGACAGGAAGAATGCAGGATGCCCCGCTTGGCTGGAACTACGTAAGCATCGTAAAACGCAAAATGCATGGAGTTCGTTCCATGCTGGATATGGGAACAGGCGGTGGAGAGCTGTTATCTACGCTGCAGCCGTTCCCTTTGGAGACGTATGCAACGGAAGGCTATGAACCGAATGTAGCGGTGTCAAAGGCAAGGCTGGAGCCCTTGGGTGTTTGTGTGTTTCCGGTAGACGGTGAAGAAGTACTGCCTTTTATTGATCAGTCTCTCGATTTGATTATCAATCGACACGAAGCTTATTTGCCGTCAGAAATGAAGCGCCTGTTGAGTGCAGGTGGCACATTTGTTACGCAACAAGTAGGCGGTCAGGACAATCTTGACCTCAATCGATTGCTGGCCGGACTCACCATTGTGGAGCAAAAAGAGGAAATCAGCTTCACCCGTTTCTACGACATAGGTGCGATTGTTTACTACCTGAAGGCAATCGAATGGCAGATTCGCGATTTTGCAGTAGAAACGTACGCTCAAGCCTTGATTGATCTGCATCGAAAAATCGAACCGGTCGGTTACATCGATATTCCGACCCATCGATTTCTTATTATCGCCCAACAAAAGTCCTAATTAAAGCACTACCAATTGTCGATAAGACTGGTAGGGAGTGTTTAGGAAAAGCACCCTTTTTGGGTGCTTTTTTTATCGAGTACGCACCGTGTGAGAGCAGCAAGCTGATCCTTTTTCGAAAAGAGAAAACCTCCCGCAACAACGCGTTCGCTCATAGGTGAGCTGTCGCAGTACACATATTGTAACCGGCGAAGGAGAAGTGAAACAAAATGAGTAAGAGCTTGGCAACACGGGTCGTTGCTCTTGTAGCGGTGATCATAGCCGTCATGATGGCAATCAATATTTTCATGATTTACCAGAACAGCAAAGCTACTGTTGAAAAAACACTCTCACGCTCCAGCATCAACACAGCCCTGCATATCTCTCAAAGACTTGATTCAGAGAAGATATCGAAATTTTTATCTCAGCCACAAGAAACCGACGATTACTGGTCGATTCGAAATACATTGCTTGAGTATACCGAAAAGACAGGTGCCCTTTATGTTTATATTCTTCATACAGACGGTGAAAAGGTAAAGATTATGGTGGATGGAACGGCGAAAGGAGCAGAGGGAGCATCTGCTATCGGTCAAGAGACGACCTCTACGGGTATCGCTGATATTGCTCCTGCTCTGGAAGGCGGTTCGAACAGTACGCCAATCGTCAAAGACCCTGTGTACGGGGACTATCTGAGTGCATTCGCTCCGATTGAAGATCCATCCGGTCAAGTGATTGCTGTACTTGGTGTGGATACTGCGGCAGACAAAGTTGAGCTGATTAATGATCAGGTTCTGGATGAAACCATGCCACGCATCATTATCGCTATGATTGTAGTAACGATCATTGCTCTGGCTGCTGTATTCTTCGTGATCAAAAAGATGCTGCGCCCATTACAAGTTGTACAAGAGGCATCTATGCGTATTGCTTCTGGTGATCTCACGTCTACAGAGATTTCTGTTTCCAACAAAAAAGACGAGATTGGCCGAATTGTCGTTGCTTTTGGTGAGATGACGACACAGCTGCGTCAAATCATTGGAGGGGTAAAAGAGACAACCGAGCATATTGACAGCATGGCGAATTCCATTCGGGAAGGTGCCAACTCTGTTCGCGAGCAAAACAAAAATATCGTGGTCACGAGCCAAGAGATTGCGCAAGGGAATGAGCAGACAGCAACTGCGATGGAAATGACTGTGCAAACCGTTCAAGAATTCTTGAGCGAGCTATCTGAATTGAATAAAGCGATTGACGAAATGGATGCAGTATCCAATCGTGTGTCCGATATCGGAGAGAGCAGCTACAAGGTATTGCAAGAGTTTTTGGCAGATGGAACAGAGACGAACAAGCAATTTCATGATGTGCAAAATACAATGGCGATTCTTGAAGAAAAATCGAGCCGAATCAATGACGTGATTGAAACGATTCAGCAAATCGCCGGACAGACAAATCTATTGGCGTTGAATGCAGCGATCGAGAGTGCACGTGCCGGGGAAGCGGGCAGAGGTTTTGCTGTAGTAGCGGGAGAGGTTCGCAAGCTGGCTGAACAGACAGGTGCTGCTACACACGTCATTCAGGAAAGCATCAAGGACATTCAAGATCAGGTGAGACAGGCTACAGAAAAGACAAATGCAACGCTGGATCGCTACAACGCGGGTACAGAGCGCTTGGATTCCGTAACACAAGGCATTACGGCTTTGTCTGACATGACACATACACTCAAGACTTCTCTTTCGAACGTCATTGCAAGTGTAGAGACGATGAAGCAAGGCCAGAACAAGGTAAATGAATCGGTATTGACCGTAACTGCGATTTCAGAACAGACAGCAGCAGCTACGGAAGAAGTATCTGCCACGATGCATGAGGTCAGTGGCAACGTCGATCAGTTCGTATCAGAAACCGAGCAGGTGACAGACAGCATTCAGGAACTGCGCAGCAAGGTGGATACGTTCCGACTGTAAACAGATTACTTTGTCTATCAATGAAAAACAGCTCTTCTATTGGCAGGATGATGCCGAGAAGAGCTGTTTTTTTTGTTGCTGTAGTGGAGGGAAGAAGCGCTTTTCCAGTCTACGCTTCGGCCTCCGCCCCACTGTGAGTTGGACTGTCCGCTCCGGTCTGAATGGCGGGAGCCGCTTCAAAAGTAGAAGTTTCAATGAGGTTTTCGCAGAGGTGAAGCTAAAACCACTCCCGCCATTCAGACCTCCGCTTTGTCGGGCTCCAGAGGCGCTTGGACTGGAAATGCGCTTCTTCCATGCAGCCTTGTGATAATAAAGCGCTCCTTAACTACAATAACCCAATGAGCACAAGAACTATACCGTGCACACCCAATAGCACCATGCGTAACCAGCTAAATGCCTGTTTCAACTGACCATCCCGAATCGGAAAGATTGCATATCCGTTTCGTTTTTGCTGATGGCGCCAGAGACTGCCGATCTGGCTGGCTGTCATGAAGAGAAATAGCAGGCCGGCGATTATTTTTGCATATGGACCAGGCAATACAAGGACCAAGAAGGCGGATAGCAGGATGAGTCTGAAGTAGATGCCCGCAAAGTCACCTGAGCGAATAAATTTTTTGGCAAACAAATGACGTCCTGCTGTTGATTGACCGTAAGGCAGCCATTTTGTCAGGGCAATGAGCCAGGAGCGTGACTTCACCTGGTGCTGCATGGCAGGGACATCCCTGAAGTTGTTCATGAACTGATAAAAGCGGTGACGCAAGCCGCTTTCGATGGCCAGCAGGCGATACCATTGTATGGAATGCTTTTTCTTATACGATAGCATCCGCGAATGGAGCCAGAACAAGAGCGCAGCGCAGAGCAGAACGCCATAAGGAATACGACCAAAGCTTAAGAATTGTCCTTCACTCAATACCCAAGCGAGGAGGAGGTACGAAAAGACAAATCTAGCGAGCGTAAACAATCTGATTTTCTTCTGATCCGGCAATCGCAACACTACCCAACTGCTGTACACATTCCACCCCTTCAAGAGCAGGGGAATGCACCAATAAAACCACAGCTGTACGCCTTGTGCGCCTACGACCTCTGTATACATAGGCATGAGCAGAAGGAGGACGATAAACACCCCAATGCTCTGTATGACGAAGTTGTAGACGAGGGCCTTCCGGAAATAGCGTTCCAGTCTTACTTCATGCGGAGTCAAAAATAGCAAATCTGCTTCCAGCAAAAACGTGCGCAGAGGGCTTCTCACAACGACTACGGCAATCACGAGAGCCATGAAATACGGTAAAGGAAACCAGTCTGGAATCATCGCGATGATGCTGCGGTAGTAGAAGGCGAGCAAGCCCATCAAAAAGATCGCGATGAACATCAAGCCGCCATTGGCCATGTACTGGGCATACCGAATGAATTCTACGGAAAAGGCATTGAACCGTTTGCGAAATAATTGATCTACGTCTATTTTCACTGGCCGTCATCCTCTACGATATGCAAGTATATGTCGTCCAACGAGCTGTCAGGCAACCCGGTAACAAGACGAAGCTCCTCAAGTGTTCCTTGGGCTCTGATCTCGCCTTTGTGCAAGATGATAAATCGGTCGCAATGCTTCTGGGCAGTCGCCAAAATATGTGTAGACATCAAAATGCCAGCCCCTTGCTCCTTGCAGCGATTCAACCACGTCAGCAATGAGCGAATCCCCAGAGGGTCCAGTCCCAGAATCGGTTCATCCACGATGTACAGAGGCGGCTGTACGAGCAGTGCCATCATAATCATGAGCTTTTGTCTCATACCTTTGGAAAACTGTTGTGGAAAGCGGTCTTTCATTTCTTCCATGCGGAATTCTTTTAAGAGAGGACGAGCTCGTTCATAAAAAACTTCCTGATCCAACCCGTGGCTCATGGCCATCAATTCTATATGCTCCCACAAGGTTAGCTCCTCGTAATAAATGGGAGATTCGGGGATATACCCGTAGGACAAACGGTAGTTCTCCGGGTCGGTTTGAAAGGTTTTTCCTGCAATGCTGATTTCACCCGCGATTGGTTCTAAGAGTCCTAAAATATGCTTGATTGTCGTGCTTTTGCCAGCGCCATTCAGCCCAATAAGCGCAACAATTTCTTTTTCGTGTATTTGAAAGGAGACGTCTTTAATTACAGCGTGGTTAAAAGAGTACCCACCCGTCACCCCTTTTACGTCCAACAAGGTTGTCATTGTATCCTCCTTTTTATAGAAACGTCATGATCGTTATGTGAGAGAAATGCTAGATAGTCTTCCATCTATTTTAGCTGAATTCGGGATTTGGAAATACATTAGTTTGCAGCCTTTTTTTACACGAGACTGAACAAAAAGGGATAACCATACAAGCAATGCACCTCTCTTTTACATAAACAAGTAAAGTAAAGGACGAACGGAGGAGGTGGAATCTATGACAGCGGGACCATATGAAAATCAGAAAGATATCGATCAGCAAATACAGCGTATCTACTTGAAATTAGACAAATTCGAAGAACGAATTGATCAGCTTGAGGGACAAATGATCGTAGTCACGAAGTGGTTGGAACGAATTGAGCATAGACTGGGACGCATGGAAGATGTGCGTTATGATGTACTGCAAGTTTTGACGAAGCTACAGACAGAGATGGAAATGAAAGCAGAGAAAACAGAAAAAGAGAAAGATATAATCTTGCAATTACTGTCTAACGACAATCGGGATAAAGAAACCCTGGCTCAGATGATGGAAGGGGAAAAAGGAAGAAAGCAAGAGCGCTTTTTACAGGTTTGGGCAGTTCTTGGTCCTGTTATCGCCTCCGTTCTCTCCTCTTTTTTTACCCGATTTTTCATGTAGCGCATAATAAGTTCAGAATGTGGAAAAGTTGTGTAATACGCTTTCCATTTTTCTACCGTAACTTCTTTCTATACTTGGAGGGCAGATTATAGAAAGAGAGGATATCCAAGTGAAGAAGTTTGATATTTCCATGCTTTCGGTTGCCATATTATTAACGGGGTTGGCTGTTTTAGGGTTCTATCAATCATGGGCAAAAGGCAATGATCCTGTATTAGTAAAGGCCGGCGATACCTCCATTACCCAAAACCAGTTGTACGATACAATGAAAAAAATGTACGGGAAGCCAATGATACATGAGCTTGTTGCGCAAGCGTTAATTAAGCAGGAAGCCAAGGCGCAAAACGTCTCGGTGGCGCAAGAAGATATGGATAAAGAAATTGATTCGATGAAACAACAAGTAGGCTCTGAGGAAGCATTCCAAAGCTACTTGAAAAGTATAGGGATGACCGAGGCACAGCTGCGGGAACAGTTGAGCGTACTTATGACAAGGGATAAATTGCTGGATAAAGCATTCCCAGTCACCGACGAGCAAATCAAAACGTATTACGATACAAATAAAGAACAGCTTGGGTCACCGGCACCTGAGTTTGATAAAGTCAAAGATCAGATCAAGATGATGCTGACCGACCAAAACCGCAGTCAGAACTACGGTACCTGGTTAAATACGCTTCAGGAAAAACACAAAGTAGAATGGTACGATCCTTCCTTTGACACTGCCGAACCAGCTGATGCACAAACACCGGCTCCATAGAATCGATCATGTTTAGATAAGACCTTGTACTCAAATAACGAGTACGAGGTCTTTTTCTGTGTAAAGCGCCCCACTCATCGGGGGAAACCGTTGAGACCGTTTTGTTTAGTATTCAGGGCAAACGGAGAAACTGTGTTCATAATTGCTGATGTTAGGAGCAATCCGTATGTCTCAGATTGGTTACAGCTTAGATGACAACATTCACTATATCAAAGAATCGCTCGGGTACAGCAATGACATTGTGATTCGAGAGGTCGTCCTCAATAGCAGCGAGCCTGTTCGGGCAGCTGTCTTATATGCAGATGGCATGGTCGATTCGTACCTGGTACAAGCGGTATTAATCGATAGTCTCTTGTACAAGACTCGTCTGAAGGAATGGGTACGAGAGGACGAGGAGTTCATTCCCTTTTTAAAAGAGTCGGTTCTGAGTGTTGGGGATATGGGGGATTTATTCGATTTTCCCACGTTGTTTACCGCGCTGCTGTCTGGCTGTGTGATCATTCTCGTGGAAGGCTGCGCGCAAGGGATTCACATCGGGTTGCAGGAGTGGAAGGACAGAGGGGTAACCGAACCTTCATCACAAACGGTCATTCGTGGTCCACGGGAAAGCTTTACGGAGACATTGCGAACGAACATTACGCTGCTACGAAGACGTATTTCCAATGAAAAGCTGTGGATAGAAGTAAATCGAATCGGCGAGGAAACCAATACAGAAGTAGCCATTGTGTATATGAAAGGGATTGTGGAGGAAGGTGTCGTAGAAGAGGTGCGCAAAAGACTGGAGCGAATCCGGGTGGATGGCATCATGGAGAGCGGGATGATTGAGGAGCTGATCCAGGATGAAGCTTATACACCTTTTCCCACCATTGCCAACTCGGAGCGCCCAGATGTAGTGGCAGCTAATCTATTGGAGGGACGCGTAGCGATTCTCGTAGATGGGACGCCTTTTGTTTTGACAGTACCCTCTCTCTTTGTAGAATTTTTTCATTCAGCGGAAGATTATTATCAGCGTTTTGATTTCAGTACGTTGATTCGCATGCTGCGATTCGCCTGTTTTTTCATTGCCCTGCTCGCTCCCTCGCTCTATATCGCGATTACGACCTTTCACCAAGAGATGCTTCCGACGCAATTGCTGATTAGCTTGGCAGCACAGCGGGAAGGAGTGCCGTTTCCTGCATTTGTCGAGGCCATCATGATGGAGGTTGCTTTTGAGATATTGCGAGAAGCCGGAATCCGCATGCCCCGTGCAGTAGGGCAAGCCATTTCTATCGTGGGGACGCTGGTCATTGGACAAGCAGCGGTGGAAGCGGGGATTGTTTCGGCTGCGATGGTTATTGTGGTCTCGATTACTGCGATTTCCAGCTTTATTTTCCCGGCGAGCAATATGTCGATTACGGTGAGGATTCTTCGCTTTCCTCTGATGGTCATGGCTGCTTCCTTTGGCATCTACGGGATCATTGTAGGGATGCTAGTGTTAGTGCTGCATCTGTGCAGTCTTCGCTCGTTTGGTGTTCCGTATATGGAATCGTTTGCGCCATTTTCCTTGAAGGAACAAAGGGACACGATACTACGCATGCCGATTTGGGCCTTGGACAAACGCCCTGAATCCATTACCAAAAACAATTTGCGTCGACAATCTACCGGGAATAAGCCATTACCACCCGAAAAGTAAGCGGTTTTTGACAGCATGTAAAGGAGTGGACACCAGTGAAAGGGATAAAAGTACTTCTTAGCGTCGTGCTCGTTATCATCCTGGCTGGGTGTTGGGATCGCAAAGAACTGAACGATCTGGCGATTGCTGTCGGGATCGGTATTGATAAAGTACAAGGGGGCTATCAAGTTTCGGTACAAGTAGTAGACCCGGCAGAAGTCGCAGCCAATAAAGGAAAGCCTGGACGGGCGCCCGTTACACTTTTCACCATGAACGCTCCGACGATTTTTGAGGCTGTGCGTAAAATGACCACGATATCTCCACGGAAGATTTATATGGCGCACACGCGGATGCTCATATTTGGCGAGTCCATCGCCAGGGAGGGGATTTCTCCAGTCGTCGATTTTGTCTCACGTGACCATGAGTTTCGAACTGACTTTTATATCGCCATAGCAAGAGGAACAACGGCACGCGACATCTTGAAAGTAATCACACCCCTTGAACAAATCCCATCCACAGAACTGTTTGTTTCATTGGAAACATCGTCCAAAGTATGGGCGCCTACCGCGGCAGTGACGATGGATCAATTGATTACCGACTTTACGAGCAAAGGGAAGCAGGCTGTTTTGACAGGGATTCAACTAACTGGGCCAGTAGGTGAGGGGGAACAACGCAAAAATGTCGAACAAATTGATTCGCCCGTGCTTCTTCAATACACGACGCTGGCTACTTTCCGGGGAGACAAGCTGAGTACCTGGCTGAGTGAATCGGATAGTAAAGCGTTTAGCTACATAACAGGTAAAGTAAAAAGCACCGTCGGAAGCATGGGTTGCAAAGGTGGGGGACGCATAACGATGGAAGTCATGGATGCCGACTCCAAAATCGAGGCCATCATGAAAAACGGCATACCTGCGGTCAACGTTCACGTGCAATTGGAGAATGATATTGGAGAAGTACAGTGTAAGCTCGATCTGACAGACATGAACACGATCACGGAGTTGGAAAAAGAGGCGGAAAAAAACTTGGAAGCCTTGCTGAAAAAAGCTATTGCCAATGCCAAGAAAAATGGGGTAGACATATACGGATTCGGAGAAGCGATCCATAGGAAATATCCAAAAGTATGGAAGAAGATAGGGGACAACTGGGAGAAAGAATTTGCCAAGCTGCCTGTACATGTCAAAGCAGATGTGAAAATCAGGCGTTTAGGAACCATCAATAATGCCTTCGATGAAAAGTAGCTACGATACTGAATCAGGGGGAGTATGGATGTCAACGATTACTATCATTGCTGTTTCGATTTTGGTTTGCGCATACGAGCTACCCCGACTGATTCGGAATCGGCAGCGAAAAGAGATCATGGTTTTTATGACGTTGCTCGTCATCAGTGTAGGCTTGTATGCAGGGGCGGAAGAAGGAATCATACCCAATCCTGTTTATTGGATGGAAATGGTTTACAAGCCGGTATACGACGGCGTCATGACATGGCTGAAGTAAAGGAGGGGCATACTGAGTACACCCCCAGTAAAGGAGAGTAAATAGACGTGGACGGTCTTTTGATGAAGCTGCTCGTTAGTCCGGTGTTGGTCGTTTTGGCAGATGCTCTCTTTCCAGAAGTGAATTTCGCAAATTTATATCAGTCTATCGGTGTGGGCTTCGTATTGGCAATCGCTGGATATTTTTTGGACAGGGCCATACTCACATCTGGGAGTCTTTGGCTAACGACCATGTTTGATTTGATTATCGGCTTTTTGATCGTTTATGGAAGCATGGTGTTTTTGCCGACAGCTCAAATCGCTGCCATAGGGGCCGGCTTTGTTGCCATTTTCTTTGGCGTAAGCGAATATCTCCAGCATGTCTGGCTGATACGTACAGGACGAACGGAAAGAACATAACGTTCCGAGGTGCAAACACACTCCTTTGGGGGTGTGTTTTGTTTATGAATCAATCTTCATGACCTCTTTGTCACGAGTCGCTCGATCCATGTCCATGGAAGCAAATTTTTAGCAGCAATCGTAAGAGCTACGCCTTTGCCAACTGGATAGCGGAATCGCGGCTTGCGTGTGGTGGCCGCATGAACAATTGTCGAGATGACCTCATCGGGTGCAGGGGCCTTTTCCATGATCGATTCTACATGATGCATCAACTGCTTCATTTGGGATGCGTAAGGCGAGGCTTCATCGAGCTCTTGCTCCTGTATTCCTTTCTCCCAGATCGCTGTTCGAAAAGAACCGGGCTCCACAAGGACTACTTGAACGCGGAAGGGAAGCATTTCCAGACGAAGCGATTCACTGAAGCCTTCGACGGCATGCTTGGATGCAGCATACGGCGAGAGACCAGGGAAACCAAAACGACCACTAATGCTGCTGACATTGATGATCCTCCCGGATTTTTGCTGTCGCATATAAGGCAAGACCGCGCGGGTGACGTCGATCAGCCCGAACACATTTACATCAAACTGCTTGCGCCATTCTTCAGAAGAGACTTCCTCGACAAACCCACCACACGCGTAGCCGGCATTGTTTAGCAAAAGATCGATACGTCCATGTCGTTCGATGATGGACGAGATCGCCTCATGAATTTGATCAGGATTCGTCACATCGAGTGAGATGATTTCCATATGGTCGTGAGCTATATGCAAGCTTGCAAATTTGTCAAGGGGGTCCCTCTTGGTCAAATCTCTCATAGAAGCAATTACCTGAAAACCAGCCTTGACTAAAGCGACAGATGCGTGCATGCCAAAGCCACTTGAGGTACCAGTGACTAGTGCAATTGGTCTTTTTTGCATAAAAATCTCCTTTAATTTGCACGATTTGGTTACATTTAGCTAGAAAGTTCACAAATTTGTTCATAAATTTGTTAACAAAATGATAACAAATAGCCTTTGTATTAAGGAAAATTTATGTATACTTAAATGGTTACCACGCTCAGGTAGAAGTGTGCAATACTGCCCCTTACTTTCCTGTTTGTTTTTGGAATGTCTGCTAATACTTTTCCTGTTTGGGTATTATAGTTGTGAAAAGTATTGAAGGCGATTTCTTAATGCAAATAGAAGAGTACGAAGACTTCTAATTGTAAGCGTGGCTAGAACGTTACCAACACGAAGAAAGTGGGGTTCATTGGTATGAAGGGTTGGCAACAGTATTGGCGTCAGCTTTCCTTGTTTGGTTTGCTAGCGCTAGTGTTAACCGGGTGTGGCAGAGATGAGCTCTCAGCGCTCAAGCCATCTGGTCCGGTAGCTGCAATGCAGTTTGACCTGATGAAGCTGTCCTCCGCTATCATGATCGGCGTCTTCATTGTTGTTATGCTGATCTTTACGTACGTCCTTATCCGTTATCGTAAGCGTCCCGGACAGCAAGGCATTCCTAAGCAGGTCGAAGGTAATCATGCACTTGAAATTCTTTGGACGGTAATTCCTTTCTTGCTCCTTATCATTATGGCGATTCCAACTGTTACAACCGGTTTCGCACTGCACAAGGAGTATCCGAAAGAGGAGGCACTTCAAGTAAAGGTTACGGCTCATCAATTCTGGTGGGAATTCGAGTATCCTGATCTTGGAGTAGCGACTGCACAAGACTTGGTATTGCCAGTTGGCAAAAAGGTTCAATTCGTATTAAGCGCATCTGATGTTAAGCACGCATTCTGGATTCCGGCACTGGGCGGTAAAATCGACACGAACCCAGGGCAAGAAAACAAAATGTGGCTGCAAGCAGACAAAACAGGCATTTACTATGGTAAATGTGCGGAGCTCTGTGGAGCGTCCCATGCCTTGATGGACTTCAAGGTAGAAGTATTGGAACAGGCAGCATTTGACGACTGGGCAGCGAAGATGAAGGGTGCTCAAGCAAAAGAACCAGCAACAGCAACTTCTCCACTTGCAGCAGAAGGTCAACAAATCTTCGATAAGAGCTGTTTGGGTTGTCACGCCGTAGCAGGTAAAGGCGGTAAGATGGGTCCTAACCTGACAAACTTTGCTGATCGTGAGCGTGTAGCAGGTATCAAAGAGCATACGCCTGCAAACGTGGCAGATTGGCTGAAAGATCCACAAAAGATGAAACCGGGCAACAACATGCCTAACCTCAACCTCGATGATCAACAAGTGAAAGCGCTTGTAGAGTACATGGAGACACTTAGCGTGGTTCCTAAAGAAACGAAATCAAAGTAAAACCTTACTGTATTTACAATCGTCATAGGCAGTGACGCTTAAAAAGGAGGTAAACCCGTGTCTGCACATGCTTCTCATGCACCAAATCGCTCGGGGCTGTGGGATTATCTTACGACAGTGGACCATAAGAAAATTGCGATCCTGTATTTGATTGCAGGTGGAATTTTCTTCTTGGCCGGTGGTTTGGAAGCCCTGCTGATTCGTTTGCAGTTGATGTACCCAGAGCTACAATTGGTTGGTGCCAAGACGTTCAACGAATTAATTACGATGCACGGCACCACGATGATTTTCTTGGCGGTAATGCCGATCATTTTTGCTTTGATGAACGCGATTGTCCCACTTCAAATCGGTGCACGCGACGTAGCATTCCCGTTTGTTAATGCACTCGGATTCTGGCTCTTCTTCTTCGGGGGAGTGCTACTGAACACAAGCTGGTTCTTGGGTGGCGCACCTGATGCTGGTTGGACTTCGTATACAACCCTGGCTTTGAATCAGTACAGTGGAATCGGCGTAGACTTCTACGTACTCGGTTTGCAAATTGCCGGTCTCGGAACGCTGATTGGTGGTATTAACTTCCTGGTTACCATCATCAACATGCGTGCACCAGGTATGACATTCATGCGTATGCCAATGTTCACCTGGTCGTCCTTTATTACATCTGGTTTGATTCTCTTCGCTTTCCCTGCGATTACCGTCGGTCTGGTTCTGTTGATGTTTGACCGTTTGTTCGGCGGAAACTTCTTCAACCCTGACGCAGGTGGTAACGTTGTCATTTGGGAGCACTTGTTCTGGATCTTCGGTCACCCCGAAGTATACATTTTGATTCTCCCAGCATTCGGGATTATCTCTGAGGTTGTATCTACCTTCTCAAGAAAGCGTCTGTTCGGATACAGCTCCATGGTATTTGCGACTGCGCTGATCGGTTTCTTGGGCTTCATGGTGTGGGCTCACCACATGTTCACAACAGGTTTGGGTGCTATCGCCAACACGTTGTTTGGACTTGCAACCATGCTGATTGCAGTTCCTACGGGTATCAAAATCTTTAACTGGCTGTTGACCATGTGGGGCGGTCAAATCCGCTTCCCTACCGCAAACCTGTTTGCAGTAGGTTTTATCCCAACGTTTACAATTGGTGGTATGACAGGGGTTATGCTTGCGGTTCCGCCAGCTGACTACCAATACCATGACAGTTATTTCGTAGTTGCTCACTTCCACTACGTTATCGTAGGGGGTCTCGTATTCGGTCTCTTCGCTGGTCTTTACTACTGGTGGCCGAAAATGTTTGGTAAAATGCTCAATGAAACAATTGGTAAATGGAACTTCTGGACGTTCTTCATTGGTTTCCACCTTACCTTCTTCCCGCAACACTTCCTGGGTCTGATGGGGATGCCGCGTCGCGTCTTTACATACCTGAAAGATCAGAACCTGGATATGGGGAACTTTATCAGTACGATCGGTGCATTTGGTATGACGATCGGTACCATCCTATTCTTGATCAACGTTGTAGTAGCAGCGAAAAGCTCCAAGCGTGCTCCTGCTGATCCATGGGATGGACGTTCTCTGGAGTGGGCGATTCCTTCGCCACCACCAGAATACAACTTCGTTCAAACGCCTCTCGTTCGCGGTTTGGATGCGTTGTGGGTTGAGAAAATGGCTGGTAACAAAGGCATGACGCCTGCGGAACCTATCGGTGACATTCACATGCCATCGCCTTCTTTCTTGCCATTCCTGATGTCTCTCGGTTTGTTCGTGGCAGGTTATGGCTTTATCTACCACAACTATGTGGTAGTAGTCATCGGATTGCTCTTTACTCTTGGCTGCATGTTTGCCCGTTCTGTGAAGGACGATCCAGGTTATCACATTCATGAGGATGAACTCGATGAGAAAGGGGTTAAGGCTTAATGGCTACAAATCATGCACATGCAGTATTGCCTGACGAACCGGAAAAAGCCACCCTTGAAGGCAAGAATAAGATTCTTGGCTTCTGGCTCTTCCTTGGTGGAGAGACTGTTCTCTTCGGTTCATTGTTTGCCACATTTATCGCACTTCGTGATCAGGCAAATGGCGGTCCTACGTCCCAATCTTTGTTTGACATGAACCTTGTAGCAGTAGCAACACTTCTCTTGCTTACCAGCTCGATGACAAGTGTTATGGCTACACTGGCACTGCACAAGAAAGACCTGAAGAAGATTCAGCTATGGCTGACCATCACAGTAATTCTCGGTCTTTCATTCCTTGCTTTGGAGATTTACGAGTTCGTACACTATGTGAATGAAGGACTGAAAATGTCTACGAGTGCATTTGCATCTGCCTTCTACACATTGGTTGGATTCCACGGAGCTCACGTAGCGTTCGGGATTTGCTGGATCATCCTTTTGCAAGTATCTGCGACGAAAAAAGGCCTGACGGTAGTAACTGCACCGAAGTTCTATCTGGCATGTCTGTACTGGCACTTTATCGACGTAGTATGGGTGTTCATCTTTACCGTGGTATATCTCATGGGTATGATCGGTGGAAAGGTGGGATAATCTATGGGAGCACATGCTCATAATGAAGAGGTACGCAAGCCGAAAGTCAAACACGATGGTCCGAAAAGACACGTTGTTGCTTTCATCGGATCTCTCGTACTGACCGCACTGGCATTTATTGCAGTGGCGTTTGAAGCGATTCCATCAGGTTTTACCGTACCATTCATCGTTGCTTTGGCCTTTGTTCAAGCGTTCTTCCAGCTTTATGTCTGGATGCACATGGATCAAAAGGGTCATGAGTTTGCACGTATCAGTATTTTTGCAGGGTTGTTCGTAATCATGTTAGCGATTATCGTCTTTATTTTCTGGGTGTGGATCTAGGAAGTAGAGCGATGCGGGAGGACAGACATTGGGTCTGTCCTCTTTTTTGCGTTTTGGTTTTAGGAGTGGCTGTAGTGGAGGGGAAGAAGCGAATTTCCAGTCTACGCTTCGGCCTACGCCCCGCTGAGGGATTGACTGTCCGTTCCGGAAAAGATGGCGGGAGCGCTTCAAACGTAGAGGTTTCGAGGAGGTTGTTCATAAGTTATGATGAACGAGGACAGCCCCTATTCGTAACTTCGTAGGTTACTCTGGCTACACTAAGGGCAAGTACGC
>NZ_JBFEFW010000089.1:0-1076 GCF_047229145.1 Brevibacillus jepli | reverse complement strand
GGGTAGATGACTGGGGTGAAGTCGTAACAAGGTATCCGTACCGGAAGGTGCGGATGGATCACCTCCTTTCTATGGAGATATGACCGTAACGCACATTCGCTGTTCAGTTTTGAAGGAGCATAAATCCTTCAAAAGATGAAAGGAAGTTCTGCTAAAGGCTCTCGCGTCCATGCGAGAACGCAGAACGACTTACATCCTATAAGTCTGGTGATGATGGCGGAGGGGACACACCCGTTCCCATGCCGAACACGGCCGTTAAGCCCTCCAGCGCCGATGGTACTTGCTCCGCAGGGAGCCGGGAGAGTAGGACGTTGCCAGGCAGTTACTCTTACGAGTAACTATCCAATTGTTCCTTGAAAACTGGATACTGCATGAAATTGCTAAGATATTAACTGTAAGTACTTTTTAGTGCTAACCAATGTGGTTAAGTTACTAAGGGCACACGGTGGATGCCTTGGCGCTAGGAGCCGAAGAAGGACGCAGCGAACTGCGATAAGCCTCGGGGAGCGGTAAGCACGCTTTGATCCGGGGATCTCCGAATGGGGCAACCCACCATCTGTAATGGGATGGTATCCTTCACTGAATACATAGGTGATGAGAAGGCAGACCCGGTGAACTGAAACATCTAAGTAGCCGGAGGAAGAGAAAACAATAGTGATTCCGTCAGTAGTGGCGAGCGAACGCGGAAGAGCCTAAACCGTCGGGTTTACCCGGCGGGGTTGTGGGGCGTCTCACATGGAGTTACAAAAGACGCGCGTAGGTGAACAGCTTGGGAAAGCTGACCATAGAGCGTGATAGTCGCGTAACCTAAACGCGCGTCTCTCCGAGACCAACCCCGAGTAGCGCGGGACACGTGAAATCCCGTGTGAATCTGGCAGGACCATCTGCTAAGGCTAAATACTACCTAGCGACCGATAGTGAACCAGTACCGTGAGGGAAAGGTGAAAAGCACCCCGGGAGGGGAGTGAAATAGTACCTGAAACCGTGTGCTTACAAATAGTCGGAGCCCGTTAAAAGGGTGACGGCGTGCCTTTTGTAGAATGAACCGGCGAGTTACGGTAGCGTGCGAGGTTAAG
>NZ_JBFEFW010000088.1:0-1104 GCF_047229145.1 Brevibacillus jepli | reverse complement strand
GGATGCGCCATTTGCAAGACGTGATAATCGTCAACTTGCTTGCCGCAATAATTGATCAACTGTATGGAGAACAAGTCCGCCTCTGTGTCAGGCAGCAATTCTTTCAGTTTAACCGCATCGGCTTCGTCTACCTCCTCATCTGCATCCAACCATATAATCCAGTCGCCCGTTGCCCGTTCTAATCCGTAATTGCGCGCGGAAGCAAAATCGTCATTCCATTCATACGAAAATACAGAGGCGCCCGCGGAACGACAAATATTGATCGTATCGTCGGACGATCCAGTGTCGACGATAATCATTTCATCTACCGCATGTTTTACGCTATTCAGGCATCGTTCAATACAATTTCCTTCGTTTTTGACAATCATGCATAAAGAAAGTCTGGTCATGTTCTAGAGTTCTTCCCTCCTTTTTCTGTAGCATATGACGGGACAGTTTGCAGGGTGCTTTCTGAACCAAAGATACATCTTCTCCATACAATGATCGTATAGAATATTTAGTTCCGGGATAATGAGGTGAACGTACATTGAGTAAATCCAAACTCATCTGGGAAGGTTCGTTTGCAGAAATACACAGTTTGGCAAAGGTGAATCGCAATATTAGCAACCTTCTCTCGAAATATTCCCGTTTCGATTTCTGTCCTTATACACCGGGTCGGAATTCGGACAATTCCATCGCAGCAGAGAAAGAAAAAGAAGGTGAGGAAATACAGGGAGGTGTCTTTGTTTCACACCAATGGCCCCCAAGAATGACTCGCCCCGCCAGAGGCAAATTCTGGATTTCCATGATCCCTTGGGAATTCGGTGCCATCCCTGCGTCCTGGTATATTCCAATGAAATACGATATGGACGAAATTTGGGTATACAGCCATTACAACAAAGAATGCTATGTAAAATGCGGCCTGCCGGAAGAGAAAATCAGGGTGATTCCGCTTGGCGTCGATGAAAGGATTTATCATCCAGATAATCAGCCCTGTATATTTTCGGATGAATCCGTGTTTCGATTCTTGTATGTCGGCGGAACAATCGGAAGAAAGGGTTTCGATATTCTCCTGCAGGCCTATCAGGAAGAATTCACAACTCAGGAGCAAGTCTGCCTGGTTGT
>NZ_JBFEFW010000087.1:0-1109 GCF_047229145.1 Brevibacillus jepli | reverse complement strand
TACCCCGACCAGCGGCGCCGTCAGCGGGAGATTGCAGGTCAGCGCCCTGGAAGGCGATTCGAATCGGACCGGCGATGAGTTGCTATTTGGGCCGACGATCGGAACTTTAAATCCTGTTTCGGGTCCGAACAACCCTGTCGATAATTTTTTCGTGTCACAAATCAATGGTGACGATGGAACGCTAAATACGACGGGAACATTCGGCACATTGAATCAGCCGATCGGCTCCAACGCCGACGGACGTCGGCAAGGCTATGACATCACCAACATTGACGTATCCGCATTTTTGATCAATTCTCAATCCAGCGCCGTCATCCAGGGTACAACGACTGGCGACGCCTATCTGATTAACGGACTAGGGCTGCAAATCGATGTCAACGCTCCGAAATTTGACGTGACGAAATCGGCCAATATATCGGTCGCCCAGCCAGGTGACGTCATTACGTATCAGGTTGTCGTGACCAACACAGGCACGGCCGATGCCAATGTTGTCGTCATGTTCGATGCTTCTCCGGAAGGAACAACCCTGGTGGCCAACAGCGTAACGATCGATGGAGTCCCGCAACCGGGAGCAGATCCGTCCAATTTAAGCCTGGGTACTGTCGCAGCCGGGCAAACGGTTGTTATTGAATACCAGCTTCTCGTTATTTGCAATCCTGCTTCTGGTCAATTCGTCAATGAAGCATTGTTTGAATACCAATATCAGATGTCTCCGGACAGTCCCGTCCTTACAGGTTTTGGAGCCTCCAATGTGCTCGTCATCCAGACGCTGAAACAATATTTGGCCATAAATTTGGCTTCGATTGCCTTGGAAGAACTGGCTCAGGCACATTTAATGAATTCGGAAGCAGAAAAACTGCAAGCTATACTTGGGACACTGAACTTAACCATAGTTACACCTTCGTACGCGAACATCACGCAAATCATCGAAGCCAATTCTTCAGTGGGGAACTTGATTAAGACACTAACCAAACAGGAAGTGCTTCTTCTGGAACGCTTCAATCAGATTCTGGATTGGATTCCGGCTACGCCGAATAATTGCTAAATAATAGTCATGTGGTAATGGCAAGTCCCTGAGTTGTGAATATTAATTAGATAAAAAAGGAAAT
>NZ_JBFEFW010000086.1:0-1126 GCF_047229145.1 Brevibacillus jepli | reverse complement strand
CATCTCGAATCTGTTGGACATCAACCAGAGTGTGCGGAAAACCATGCAGGATGTGATCAAGAAAGAAATGCTGCTGCAGTTCAAGTTTGAAAATGTGCTGGAGTTAATTCAATTGTCTGTGTAGCTTTTGAATCTTCGATTGTCAAGCAGAGGAGAGAGCCAAGGCCGTGTATGGATATTTTCCGTATACGGCCTTGGCAGTTTTGCCTTCCGTTGTTGAAAGGAAAAGATATGGTGAAGCAACAACCGGATTTTTTTCCACTCGCGGGGATGCGAACGCGCGAATACGCGAAACTTATCCAGAATGTCTGTCTCTTTCGAAGTTAAATCCACAATCACATGTCGATCTCCTAGTGCATCCCATTCGTTCAAGATCTCATACTTGGATATTAAGCAATTCTGCAGTAAACTTATGGATTTCAGTATTCTCCGGGTATGACGTAGCCATGAGTTTTTTTCTCTTTCAGTCATTTTTTCATCCAAATCCATCAACGCATACTGTTCGTGAATGAGCGATTGTAACAGAATCGATACGGACTGCTCTACTTCGTTCAATGATTTTGCGTAGGAACACAGGACAGGATAGCCCCAGGATTTGATCGCAGTATTCATTATTCCTCGCAATGGTCGATCGGACATGGCTCTATCTCCTCACACAGAAATATTACATCCTCCAGTTTGCGGAGCAACAACCACTCTTTCATCACGATGACATCCATGAGTTTGCTGGTTTGGTGGTTCATTTTCAGAATCTCTTCATTGGAGGGGCAGGTTGGAAAATCAAGATGCTTGCCTACAAAAGCTTGGAGCTTTTCAGCCTCGGCGTTGATCAGATGGGAAAGGGCGATTTCCTCCAAGGCAATGGACTCCAAGAGATCAATAATCACTTCATTCATGGATGGTCTGTGTATGGATTCCGGAATGTGTGGAATACTCATGATAGACTCCCTTCATATTGACCACGGTTCGAATGTGTATTTCTTATATGTCTATGCCTATGCCTAATTGTTGGTTACAAGAAGACAAAACAAGAGGACGAGGGACATTATGGGAATCAAGACCATACCACACTATACATGAATTTATCCTGTTCGAAGGAGGAATCGCTTTGAGCCGCTTCAAACAT
>NZ_JBFEFW010000084.1:0-1253 GCF_047229145.1 Brevibacillus jepli | reverse complement strand
TTTACTACACAACGGATGGCAGTACACCGAGCCGCAGCAGTGTCGAATATACCGGACCAATCGAAGTTACTTCGGAGATAACAATCAAGGCAATCGCTGTGAAGGAAGGCATGCTGGACAGCGAAGTGATGGAGGAGCATTATACGATCCTATTACCTGATCAGGTTGCCAAGCCGGTTGCAGATCCATCAGGCAGGGCGGTTTTATCTGGAACCAAGGTAACATTGAGCACGCCAACTGAAGGAGCAACGATTTACTACACAACGGATGGCAGTACACCGAGCCGCAGCAGTGTCGAATATACCGGACCAATCGAAGTTACTTCGGAGATAACAATCAAGGCAATCGCTGTGAAGGAAGGCATGCTGGACAGCGAAGTGATGGAGGAGCATTACACGATCCTATTACCTGATCAGGTTGCCAAGCCGGTTGCAGATCCTTCCGGTGGTGTGGTTCCGTCCGGCACCAAGGTGACATTGAGTTCGTCGACCGAAGGAGCGACGGTTTACTACACAACAGACGGTACCGCGCCGACTGGCAGCAGTATCAAATACACAGCACCAATCGAAGTCACTTCGGAGATGGTGATCAAGGCAATTGCAGTAAAGGCTGGCATGCTTGACAGCGAAGTGATGGAGGAACAGTATACGATTGCAACGATACCTGCACCGGCGAATTTAACAGCTTCTGCGGCTGATCGTTCCGTTACATTAAAGTGGGATGCTGTCACGGGAACAGGCAGCGTGACTTACGCAGTTTACCAAGCGGAAGGCACATCAGCTCCTGTCAATCCGGCGAACTGGAAGCTCATTCAATCGAATGTTACAGCGAACTCCTACATCGTCACGGGATTGACGAATGGAACAACGTATGCATTTGCAGTAAAGGCTATCTCTGTGGAAGGAGCCAGTGATTTCTCCAATGTAGCGACAGCGACTCCAAGAGCCCCAGGGGGGAACGGCGGTTCCGGTGGTGGCGGAGGCGGTCGTATGTTATCCAACAATGCAGATCTTGCGGACCTGCAGGTATGGGCGGAAGGCAAACAATTAAATCTAAGCCCTTCATTTGCTTCTGGAACAACGGCATATACGGCACGTACAACATCCGAGCAAGTGGAGCTTGTAGTAAAAGAAGCGCACTCCGCAGCCAAAGTCATTCTACAGGATAAAGTCATGACCGACAGGGCGAAAGTCGATCTGGAGGAAGGCAAAAATACGTTCGTATTAACGGTACGAGCAGAAAATGATGCGGAG
>NZ_JBFEFW010000083.1:0-1271 GCF_047229145.1 Brevibacillus jepli | reverse complement strand
TCTGAAGCAACGAAGGTCATTAACACATCAGATCTTCCGATGATAGTGATTGGTGTTTCAGATCTTCTTATTGCCGCAAGCAAATATGGAATAGTGGTGGCTGACAAATCAAAGGCAGATATCGTCAAGATGTTTTTGCAGCAAAAATGAATATCAGAATAGATTGACCGGGATACCAATGCATATCCCGGTCTTTAACGTGCTCATCAATATTGGTGAGTCTTTTCACTACACGAAGTTACAGATCAGATCACGGAAGCTTTTGTACAGTCTCCTGCCTGTTTGCTGCAAAGAATACTTGGGAAACAGACTTTCTCTGGCAAGACGACCCTTTGCTCTGGCTTCCTCTGGATGCTGTACAACATATTGCATCAATTGTTTCAAATGTTCTGTGCTCGGTTCTGCCCACAAATGGCCATGAAAATGCGGAGGCATCGTGTCCGGAACAGGACTTAACCGTTCCACATCGATCAGATAGCTGTTTTCGGAATGCATGAATTCAAGTTGACCGCTCCAATTCGTACCAATCACGGGCATTTGCATCGCCATGGCTTCCATAAACGGACGCCCCCATCCTTCTCCCCGAGTAGGGAGGACAAATGCGTCGCAAGCGGCGTAAAGACGGATCATTTCCTCTTCTGTCATGCGGGAGTCCAGCACGATGATATGAGGGAAAGATGAGAATCCCAGTTTTGATTTCATGCGATGAATCTCGTCGTGAACGTTGGCATGGGGTTCGTTGATTCTCGATATTTTCAGGATCAGAGATACGTCGTCCAATGAATTGAATGTCTCCATGTAAGCCCGAAGCAAGACATCCCAACCCTTGCGGATGCTCCAGTCAAATATGGAAAGAAACCTGAACCGCCTCGCTACATCCAAAGGATACGGATTGACTCGATCTCTTGAATAGACGGACTCATCCAGCGTGCCGGGTACAATGCGTATCTTTTTTTCATTGACACCCGATCGAATGAACGTCTCTTGGTTGAATCGGGATGGAACCCATATTTCGGTCATCTCGTTCAGTCGGACTACCCATTCAGATGGCAATCGGTCGGTTTCGAACATTGTTCTTCCGACAGATAAGGGTGCTTTGGAAGGGACGAACAAGTGAGCCGGAGCAGCCTGATAATGGATGAAGGGTTCATCCGGAATTGTCTTTTGTGACAAATTCCGATCTTCTGCCGAATCTTTTGCAGTGGAGAATGCCACAAAACAGTTGGAATGTGCCGCTGATAAACTGAAAACCCAGCGTTTGACCGCTCTTT
>NZ_JBFEFW010000082.1:0-1281 GCF_047229145.1 Brevibacillus jepli | reverse complement strand
TGGTATTATCCCTTCATGGTAGACAGTAAAAAAAGAGTACATGATATCATGTACTAAACACTGTTGACCGGAGGGGTTTTTCATGCCACCCAAAAAAGGACAAGTCTTTTTGCGTTATAGCGATGAACTCAAGAAAGAAGCTGTTCGACTACGTCTTGAAGAGCGGCTGACCTATGCGAAAATTCGAGAAAGATTAGGGATTAAGGGTGATGCCCAAATCATCGAATGGGTTCGTAGATATCAAAATGGAGAGTCGTTTGAGGATTATCGGGGGAGTTGGGGGAGAAAGAAGTTTAGTAGTCTTGAAGAGGAAAACGCCTACTTGAAAGCTCATTTAGAATATCTAAAAAAGCTCAATCCGAATCTACACGGGGAGGGAAGTTGGATAAGCAAGCCCGGTTTCGTACCATTGAAAAAATGAGTCATACCTATTCCATTACGATGCTATGTAAGATTGCGGAAGTATCGCGAGCAGGTTACTACAAGTGGAAGGCGATCTTGAAGCCCCGTGCTATTCATCGTGTTGAACGAGATACAAACCTGAAGGAACATATTCTTACCATTCATCGACTTCGTCCACATTTCGGCTATAACCGGATGCGTACAGCTCTACACAAAGAAGGACTTACGATTAACCATAAGAAAGTGCGTAGGCTTATGCGGGAACTGGAGATTCGCTCCGTTATTCGGAAGAAGCGCCCCTTTGCTGGGCGCAAACCATCCGTTGTTTTTCAAAATGTCCTCAATCGTGAGTTTGCAGCAGAAACGATATTAAAGAAATTAGTAACGGATATTACCTTTGTTCGAATTGGACATCAATTTGTATACTTATCGGTCATCTTAGATTTGTGCAACAACGAAGTTGTGGCCTGGGAGATGTCTTCTAACAACGATTTACAACTCGTTCTTCGTACAGTAGAACATATAAACGCCAAAGGTGCTATTCTTCATTCCGATCAAGGGTATCAATACACAACAAAAACGTACAAGAATCTCCTTGATGATAAAGAACTTATTGGAAGTCATTCAAGAAGGGGAAATTGTTACGATAACGCCTGCATCGAGTCGTTCTTTTCCCACTTAAAAGCAGAGAAGCTATACCTTGAAAAACCAGCAAATGAATCGGAAGCTCGGAGAATGGTAACAGAATACATCAACTACTATAACGAAGAGCGCTTCCAGAAAAAACTCGGCGATCTCTCCCCAGTAGAATATAGAGAAGCGATTGCCGCCTAAAAAATTTCTCTTTTTTAGTGTCTACTTGACGGGGCTATGACCAAC
>NZ_JBFEFW010000080.1:0-1379 GCF_047229145.1 Brevibacillus jepli | reverse complement strand
GATCAAGTCCATATTTGTGTGTAAAATTGCCCTCGGTTAGAATGCCCCCTTCCGTCCCCCGAAGGGGGAGACGCAGGGAGCACACCCCCTGCACCCCGTCACTCGCCGTATGGCAGGCCCAGCAAGGGATTGCTGGGTTTTTCAAAAGTGTGTTTCATTCAGCCTGTCAAGGCTAAAAATGGAACGCTTCGCGGCCTTGACAGGCTTAGATGCGGTGTTTATTAGCCGATGCGAGTGACTTTGGTATGGGAGGAGATTGGGGATTGTCCTTGACGCCATTCAAGATATTCTGTCATGTCCAAATACTTTTTGCCGCTAGCCCATTTCTCGTCCGTTTCCATGAGCAAGGCCCCTATCAAGCGGATGGCAGACTCTCGATTCGGAAAAATCCGAATCACGCGTTCACGGCGGCGGATTTCCTCATTCAACCGCTCCATCGGATTGGTGGTGCGAAGACGCTTGCGGTACTTTTCCGGTAATGCCAAGACGGCTGTGACATCTTCGAAGCCTGCTTCCAGGACAGCCATGGCCTTCGGCGCTTTCGTTTCATACTCCTCCAGTACCTTCTCTAACAGCATCCGTGCCGTCTTTGCATCCGGTGCCTCCAGAATGGGGCGAATCCGGCTATGAATCTCGTCCTGCAAGGATTTGGGTGTGGCGTCAAGAATGTTGCGCATGAAGTGCGTCTGGCATCGCTGCCAGGTCACCCCTTGGAAGTTCCTGCGGATGGCTCGAACCAACCCTCCATGGTCATCCGACACAATCAGATCGACGCCTTTAAGCCCACGGCTTTTCAGCCAGCCAAAAAATTCGCTCCAGCTGGCCTCCGACTCGCTGTCGCCGAGCATAACGCCCAATACCTCCCGGTATCCATCGGCATTGACACCGATCCCGATGAGAGCGCCCCGTGACCGCACCCGCCCTTCTTCGCGTACTTTCAGGTACAGGGCATCGACGATGACAAAGGGGAACGAAGAATCGTGTAGCGGACGGTTGTTCCAGGCGTTCACGATAGGATCCAACCGTTTGCACAGATCGGACACGGTCGATTTGGAAAACTCCGTACCGCACAATTCTTCTGTGATCTGGGCCACCTTACGGGTAGACACACCGTTGACGACCATCTCCATGAGAGCCAGCACCAGTGCCTGTTCGCTGCGTTGATAACGGGCGAACAACTCGGTGGAGAACTTCCCGCCGCGAATGCGAGGGACACGAAGCGTGATCGTACCGACACGTGTAGTCAATTGGTGTGGGTATGTACCATTTCGATATGCTTGACGCTCATCTGTCCGTTCGTAGGGTTCCGCCCCCAACTGTTCGGTCGCCTGTGCCTGCAAGACTTGGTTCAATACGGATTCCAACAACTTGGCCACTCC
>NZ_JBFEFW010000007.1:0-225096 GCF_047229145.1 Brevibacillus jepli | reverse complement strand
TGAAAAATGGCCAGCCAGTTTTATTCTGGCTGACCTCATAATACGAAAAAGCGAAGATCTTTGGTACACCGACCGAGCCGGAATGCCAAAAGAGAAACACGCTCTTAAGCGTCCACCTCTGAGAAACATCCCTGAACCTCTACTTTGGACGCGGTTTCGCTTTTGGCATGGAGGCGGGCAGTCAATCCCACAGCGGGTGGGACAAGAATCTGAGCGTTTTCTCCTGTTTCCTCCCCACCACTACAGTAACGGTCACGCTTGTTATCTCTTTTTAAGGTTCTCCATTCATACGGGCGCTATGTGCTTGATACAAAATTCGTCGCAGAAGTAGTGGTTGAGGTTCCTCGTCAAGAAGCGTACAATTAGTACGAATTGAAAGGCCTACAGGCAATTAGGCGCTAAAAGGAGTCAATCAACATGTTAAACGACTGGCGTATGTATACAGATGTGAGTGGAATGGAGCAGAAGCACGTAGCTTGGCATGAAGTGTTGAAGGAAATCGCCCAGTTGGATGGAGTTACACGGACATTGGTCCACGCAGCGTACGGAGACCATGTAGATTTGGTCGTGGCTGGCGGGAACAATGGCAAGGTATTGGTTCAATGGAAAGAACACGAGCCGGTTGAGCAGCATTTTGTATTGGCAGCTGACAAGCAGTCGGCGGTTATGTCATCGCTGGTCATTGAGGGGAGCGAGGTTGCCTTTCCACTTTCCTGGTGTGTTCCGCTTGAGCAAGTAGTCCCCTTGTGCGGAGATTTGCTGAGAACATGTGAAAAAGGGGAGCCTGCCACACTCGAATGGCTTCCGGTAGAAATGTAGGCGGGAGGGCAGCATGGAACTACAAACGTTGCAGCAGTCCATCCTGATCATGGCCGTCATTATTGGGATCGGTAGCTTAATTGGCTACCGACAGCCCCTGACGGCGGATTCCCGCCAGCTCGTCATTACGATAATTGTAAACGTTGCCATGCCGTGTATTATCTTGGACGGGATCTTTCAGACGACGATTGACAGTCAAGTTTTGAACCAAATTTTTGCAATATTCTTCATTTCGATTGTACTCAACTGTCTGGGCATTTTTATTGGCTGGTTAGGTGCGCGTGCCCTGCCGCTTCCTGTGAAGAAACGCCGAGAGATTGCGCTCTTGTCCGGCTTGGGAAATACAGGCTTCATCGGTTTGCCCCTCTGTGCGGCATTGTTCGGGCCAAAAGGAGCGCTCTTGGCCGCTATTTTCGACGCAGGCGTGGATGTTGTGCTGTGGACAGTGGGCGTGATGATGCTTCAGGAAAAAGGAACCTTTTCCTTGAAGGGACTTAAAACACTCATTAACATCCCGATGATTGCCATTGTATTTGGTCTCGGCTCTGCCATGATCGGGTTTGTGCCGCCTGAGCCTGTGAAGCAGCTGTTTGGGACGTTGTCCAAGCTCGCCTCCCCGTTAGCCATGATGTACATTGGGATGCTTTTGCCTCTGTTTTTGCGAAATAAACCGCAAGTGTCGCTTCGACTTTTGAGTATGCCGCTCGCGTTTAAGCTCGTTGTTTTTCCGCTGATGACGGCGTTTCTGTTGTCCGTTTTTTCATTAGACAGCGATATCGTCAGCGTTTCTCTCGTGCAAGTGGCCATGCCTACGCTGACATTGGCCTCGATCCTGTTCGGTCGGTATTCGGCGGATGAAGAGATGGGCGCCATGACGACCGTTTGTTCCACTCTGCTAGCGCTGCTGTCCATTCCAGTTGTTTTGGTCATGGGGAATTGGCTGTTGCACTAATCTCTCCATCATAGTGAAACGAATCAGAGGAAACCTATGTCATACAAGTAAGAATCTCGATTACGATGAGTATGGATGGAGGAACAACTGATGAGAGGCAAGTCTATTCTGGCTGTTGCAATGACATTTCAACTGTTGGCAGCTTATCCTGTGCAAGCGGCAGGAACTGTCGGAACTACGAATACTGCCATTATGGTAAATGGGGAGCAGGCTCCTTTGCAAAAGGCACCCATTCTCGTTGCGCAGAAGACGTATGTATCTGCCGAGGATGCGAGCAAGATATTCCAAGCAACCTGGAAGAAGGATGCAAAGAATGGAGAAATGAAGCTGGCAAAAGGCACGTTGACGTTTGAACTCGCTACGGGAAAAGTAGCACTGAACGGTAAGTGGCTGCAAAACGGGCAGGGTGCAATCGTGCGTGACAAGCAAGTGTATTTGCCGCTGAGATGGATGGCAGAGCAGGCCGGACATCAAATCACGTGGAATGCGGAGAAAAAGGCGGTGGAAATTGTGGTTGCGGGGGAACAGAATGCCTTTACGCTAGTCGATGCCGAGAAGCTGACAGAACAGGAACGTTCGTTTATTGACTCGGTAAAAGAGCAGCAAGGCATTCATAAGCAGGGAGATCTCTACGTCATCGCACGCGGGTCATCACCGAATCCTGGCTACGGACTGCAAGTAACGAAAGTCGAGCAGAGCTGGGAGCAGCTTTTTGTGTATGTCAAGCAAACGCAGCCTGATCCGGGCAGAATGTACCCGCAAGTGATTTCCTACCCGTATCTGGCGGCAAAAGTGAAGCTGCCACCTTACACCACGATTACATTTCTGGATGCAGAGACGAAAAAGCCGCTGTTTGCCACAGACAGTAATGGAAATCGATAAGAAAAGCCGATCCAAGCGCATGAATATGCGCTTGTTTTTGTATGCAACCTAAGGTAAGATATGGTTGTGATTTCCTATCCCTTGAGAAATGGAGGTGTATGTACGTGTTCGGAACTCTTCAGGCATGGTTTGTGGTAGAAACTTCCAGTATGACGCATGATGTAACATTCAACGGGACCAGTCTGTCCTTTTTTGCGCATACAACTGAACGGAGTTTCCATAGGCGTACCATGCATCGATCAGGGGCGGTTTGTTCTTGACTATAATGGGTAACTGACGAAAGGTCGGTCCCTTTTCACGATGCCGCAGGTAATGGCCTGCGGCTTTTTTGCGTCCACTCGCGCGTGCGGTGTGGGCTCAAAAATTGTGCCGGGGCCACCAGGGAATCCATTATTTTGAATCGTTACCAACATTTCCAGGAGGAAACAACCATGATTATTGTCGCGACACAGCAATTGCAGAAATCGTACGGAGCAGATCCGGTTATACAAGATATTACGTTAGAAATCAAGGCAGGCGAACGCGTCGGGATCGTCGGGCCGAATGGAGCAGGCAAAACCACTTTGTTCAAGCTGCTGGCAGGTATTGAAAGCCCCGATTCTGGGGAGCTTTTTCGGGCAAAAGGAACCGTGTGGGCGTATTTGCCGCAAACACCTAACTATCCCGAGGGTTGGACGGGAGAAGATGTCGTCGCCAGTGCTTTCTCTGATGTCAAAAAGCTGCAGGAGCAGATGCGCGAGCTGGAACAGCAGATGGGATTGCTTCACGAAAATGAACAAGAGCTGAATCGTCTCATGCTGCGCTATCAGAAGCTGCAGGACGAATTCGAACAACTGGATGGCTACCAGTGGGAGACGAAGATGGCTCAGGTGACACAGGGCTTAGGGGTGAGTACCGAGCTGTTAGCTACGCCTTTTGCCCAGCTGAGTGGAGGCGAAAAGACGAAGGCTGGTCTTGCGAAGCTGCTCTGTCAGCAAAGTGATGTTCTGCTTCTGGATGAGCCGACGAACCATTTGGATGTCGAGTCGATGGAGTGGCTGGAGGAGTTTTTACGCAATTATGCGGGTACGATTCTGATCATCTCCCATGACCGTTATTTCTTGGATGCTGTTGTCACCTCTGTCTATCATGTCGACGGAGGCGAAGCTGAACACTATATCGGTAATTACAGTGCGTTTGCCACGGAGCGTGAAGAGCGCTTGCTGCGTCAGTTCGCTGCTTATCAGGAACAGCAGAAGCAGATCAAGAAAATGAAAGAGACGATCAAGCGACTCAAAGAGTGGGGCAATCGCTCCAATCCTCCGAACGAGGCTTTTCACCGAAGGGCGAAAAGCATGGAAAAAGCACTGGCGCGAATCGAGCGTATCGAGAGACCGAAAATGGAAGCGGATCGCATGGGTTTGCAGTTTATGAAGACCGATCGCAGCGGGCAGGATGTGCTGATAGCGACTGGGGTGCAGAAAGCATTTGGCGGAAAACAGCTGTTTGCGGATGCCAGCTTTTTATTGCGCTACGGAGAGCGAAAAGCGCTGCTCGGACCAAATGGCTGTGGAAAATCTACGCTGATTCGCATGCTGTTAGGAGAGGTACAGCCAGATGGGGGTACATTGAAAATTGGCAGTAGCGTCAAGGTAGGTTACTTGTCGCAGCAAGCGTTGGAAGGGGACCAAAACCAGCGGCTGATCGATCTTTTCCGTGAGGTGGCAAGAGTTGCGGAGCCGGAAGCACGACATTTACTCGCGCGATTTATGTTTTACGGCGAACAAGTATTCAAGCGGATCGGACAGCTGAGCGGCGGAGAGCGGATGCGATTGAGACTGGCCCAAATGATGCATCAGGAAATCAATCTGCTCATTCTGGACGAACCGACGAACCATCTCGATATTGAAGCACGCGAAACTTTGGAGGAAGCGCTGGCGGATTTTCGTGGGTCGCTGTTTATCGTCTCCCACGATCGCTATTTTCTGCAAAAGATGGCAAATGGCGTGTTCTGGGTAGAAGATAAGCGACTTGTACACGATGTAGGTTCCTATGAGGAAGCGAGGGAAAAACAACGACAGAGGGTCGCTTCTCGCGCGGGTAAGCCGGGAGAAATGGAAAGGAAGCAACCAGCAGTTGTTACGCAGGTCCCGCAGGTCCAGGAGACAGTCGTGACGAATGCGGCAGCCAAACGTCCGAATCCGTACAAACTTGCAGAGCTCGAACAAAAAATAGCTGTGCTAGAAGAAAGAAAAAGCGAGCTTGCGGCCTTGCTCCTAAGTGAAGGGGTAGATTACGAGCAATTGGTTGCTTGGCAAGGAGAGATCGATCAGGTGCAGCAAGAGATGGACGTCACATTTATGGCCTGGATGGAGCTTCAGGAAAACTAGATCGCAAAATAATAGCACCGCCGGCTATGATGTGAGCTGGCGGTGCTGCATGTTGCATGACTTACGATTGTGCTTGTGTGGTTGGTTCGGGCAAGCGACGATAGCTGGTGACGAACCAGAGAAGGATCAGTACCATTAAGACCCCTCCGAGGAAGAATGGCCCGCTGTGGGAGACTTGGTAAACGGCCCCTCCAGCTAACGGCCCCAAGATGCGTCCCAGGCTGTCCATCGAGCTGATTGCACCACTCGTCACGCCTTGTCCTTGCGTCGTTCGTTGGGTGATCATTGCTGTAGCCGTCGCTCTGATCATTCCTTGACCGGCCCCGAATAAAGAGAGGATCAGCGCCAGCACCCAAAAGTTGCCTGACAGAGGAATCGCGAAAAATCCAATGCCATAAAGAATCATCCCAATGACGAGGACACTCGCTTCCCCTAGCTGCTTGACCATTCTGCCGATGAGTCCGCCTTGGACCGCGGCAGCGATCAAGCCCATGACGAGAAACATATAGCCTAAGTCCTTGGAGGTAAAGCCGTACAAATCACTTATGTACAGGGCAAAGGTCGTCTCCAGTCCCGAAAAGGCGAAAGAGACGATAAACAAAATACCGTACAGCAAGGACATAGAGCCGAATAAAGAGACAAGCGGATTTTGCCGCGCCTCTTTTTGCAGGCTCGCCCGTTTTTCTTTTGGCAGGCTCTCCGGCAAAGCGAACATGATGAGGAAAAAGGTAAGCAACGCCACGATACCCGATGCGTAGAATGGGACGGCAAAACCGTATTCGCTGAGCAAACCACCAATCACAGGACCAAACACAAAGCTAAGCCCAATCCCGGCGCCAATAACACCCATCCCTTTTGCACGTTCTTCAGAAGGAAAGAGATCAGCTACCATTGCGGTTACCGTTGGCAAGGCGGCAGCCGAGACGATTCCACCCAGAATGCGGTACACGAGCATTTCTGTATAGCTGTCAGCTAGTCCAAACAGGATGAAGGTGATGGAAAAGCCGAACAGACCGAATGATATGAGTGGCTTTCGCCCGATTTTGTCTGAGAGTGCTCCCCAAATAGGCGCGAACACCAACTGCATGATATTGTAGCTGGCAAAAAGCACACCGATTTGAAACGAAGTCGCACCCAATTTTTCCGCAAAAAAGGGAAGAATGGGGATAATGATGCCAAAACCGAGCATGATGAAAAAAGCAATAAAGAACAAGAGGGCAAGGTGCTTCTTATTCACTACATATACCTCTTTTCGCACAAAAATCTTTTCAAGCTGATAGTTTGCTTTTTCCACCTTACGTGAAGGAAATGTCGAAGTCAAGCCAGCAACGTGGGCAGTAATGAATAGACGTGCTATAATGGAAAAGAAATTAAGAATGGCTACGTATATTGTCAAGTATATATCCATGAGGTGTTTGTTACATGTCTACTGCGATGCTTTACTACCTGGCCTGGCATGAAGATGATTGGCTGGACGAGGTCCTCGATCGTTTTCCTGAGGTCAACGCAATTGTACCTTCTGTAAAAACATTTGAGCTGCTGGCTAAACAAAGAGAGTCCCAAGAAGTGGAGCGAGCCGTCCTCGTTCTGAATGCGGCTGTCGAACAGGAGAGATGCAAGGAGTTTTTGCGATTGTGGCAGCAGCATCCACAGCTATCTGCAGACCCAATGTATATCGTCGGATTGAAACCGGATGAGGAGGAGGCGTGGCAAGAAGCGTATCCACACGCGAAGATCATCGTCATTACCGGCTTTGCTGTCGAGTTTGATTACGATGCCGTCCTCGCTAGGATGGAAATCGATCTGGAGGGAGCTCATTGAAAACGAACCCGAATGAATTCGATTTGAAGGCGTTTCTGCACCGTTTCGGATTATTTATTTATACAGGCGATCCTGAAGGGGATTTGTTGTTGATAGAGGATGAAATTCGGGAGTTATATGAGCTGAACGTGATTGACAAGGAAGAGTTCATTGAAGCCATGTCAGCGTTGCGCAGCAAGCGAAAGGCTGACGGGAGAGGATAGGGAAGGCAGAAGACAGAAGAGAGCGTGTTTATCAGGCCGAGTTCGTTTGCGGTGATGGTAAGCACGTTTTTTGTTTGGTACCCTCGTTGATTGGAATTTTTATAACTATATACCTATTTTCTGTCATTCTTCCAAAATCCGATACTAAAATATATGGGCAGTATTTCCTTTTTATATAGAATTGGATACCAGTCATTATTTATCAGCATGAACTTCTTCCGTCTGTATCGAAACTTTACAGAGAGGGGGAGACGTATGCCCAATATAGAAGGAATCTCCATCCAGAAGTCGAATGCGGAACGCAAGAGCTACGTAGTTGTTGGTGCTATTTTATCATGCAGCAGCGGAAGTCAACTAAGCCGGTTGAAAATGCCATTCAGCCATGGTGTTTTTGTAAAAGGGAAGCCGCAAATGAACATCATGGACTTCGTTCCCAACATCAATATCATGCCATTTGGAAAGTGCAGCAGCTTGAAAAATCCCGCGGTTGCCTCTGCCACAGCAGCCAATAACGGTGTACTTACACCAATGCCGTGCACACCAGTGATGACCATGCCATGGATAGATGGCAAAGCAGACAAAATGGTCGGCGGACACCCCGCATTGCTGAACAAATCCACGAATATGTGTCTTCACTGCGGACTGGTCAAGATTGAAGATGACGGACAGGATTTGGGTGGTGTGACGATAGGAAATCAGTCATCAGCAAATAGTGGGCCGTCAGCACCCTTTGGACAAGGACCAGCTTGCGAGAAGCCACAGGAAAAGCAAAGCATGTTAGATAACTTCGTCAAAGGAATATCGAAGCTGGGAGACGTTCCTGCTGCGATGCAAAAAGCGGCAAGTGAGCTTCCAGGGGCTCTGGAGAAAGCAGCAAATGATTTGCCAAAAGGTTTGCAAAAGGCTGCAGAGGATTTGCCGAAGGGTGTTAACGTGTTTGTCCAAGAAAGCTATGTAGAGCCGATTCAGGAAGACTTGGATACGTTGCGGGATGATCAACTAAACATTGCCGATGCAGACGCAGTCGGCGGGATTGTTTTTGCGGCACTTACGGTGGGGAGAAGCAAAAATGCTGAGGATTTGTGGGATGGGTTAGCGAATGTAAATAATAGGAGGCCACAATCTCCAGACATCGACATAAATAAAATCGGTACTGGACAGATTGGGAATTTCCAAGACGTTAAAGACGTAAATGATTTAATTTCAAGGATACCTGCTGATGCTAAGCAAATTCCATGGAGAGAAGTACCGAGAGGAGCTAAGGACGGCGTTAAATTCAGATGGGTTGACGAATCAGGTAAGACATGGGATGTCCGAGCTCATAGTGAAGATCCAACTGCACCACCTGGCAGCAATGCTGCAAATGGCTGGATTTATAGAGTAGAGGTTAAGCAAGTTAATCCTAAATGGAAGTGGACAATGGACTCAAATGGGAACTTTCACAAAGAAAATGTCCTTCGTGAGAAAAGTCCTTATTATGATGAATCAATTGCTAATGATACTCATATCCCGTTTAAACCATAATGAAGTGAGGCGAGAATTTTGCAAGTAGAAGAATTAAAGGAAATACTTTCAGGCCCGGATCATGAAGAAAAAATAGTAATTTTAAGTCACCTTTGTGATATCTTTGAATCTTATAATACTGTAATTGATAACTTTGAAGAATTAATTTTAGTTTTACTTGATTTCGGAATAAACGAACAAAATCCTGAACTAAAGGAAGAAATATTTAATACAATACTCACAGCAGCAACTTATAATGACATCGATAAAATTAACTTTGATATTTTGGCGGATAATCTTGAGAATTTATCCGAAGAATGTCTTCATTCTGCATTTACGACATTAAGTTTTACCTATAAAAAGAAGTATTTATCTCTTTTGACAAGGTACGCTAATCATGAGAACCGAAGTATTAGAGCTGATGCGGTGAATGCTATCAATGAAATAGAGGGGTATTGGGCTAAAAAAAGTAATTAACCAATCAACTTTCAAAAGCTTATTCCGACTTGATAAGGCGGAATGAGCTTTTTTGCGCACTTCGTAAGAAATTCTTCAGAATTACTTATCCCTTTCTTAAGGATTTCTGTCTACTTTTGAAAGGTTTACCCGTTAGGATAGAGAGCATAGAGAAAGGAGGTGGCACAGGTGGAGTATGCAGGGTATTACGAATTGTTCAGGGAGATGGTTACAGGCATGCTGGGAAAGATGATTCCTGATTAAATTACGGTCATGACCGTGGGGGCACAGGTTGCCATTTCAGGAGCGGACTTTTTTACAGCATTTGCAGTCATTTACCTCGTTTTTTTCATCATTTCAGGAGCGGGGTACTTGCTGGGAGCGAAGGTATTTGGCTGGATGGCTCGTCATCTAGGCTTTCGGGCCGAGTTATTCGCGTCATTGCACGGGTCTATGGGCTGGTTGCTTGCTTTTGGTATCTTTCTTCCGATTATTCGTCATATCGTGCCCATTCTCGCTGGTGCCAGCCGTATGCCTCTTCGGCCATTCCTCCTATTCTTTTTGCCTAGCAGTATCGTGTGGACCATGCATTACTTTGTTGTAGGCTATTGGTTCCCCGATCAATTAGAAATGATGGTTACGGGAGTTTTTCAATATAGCAAGATTACGCTCTCGATCGTTTGTTTATTAGGGCTTCTATACATCATGATTCGCCAACTGAAGCGTCTTGGTATGATGAAAGAATCGGGAGCGAATAAGCGACCGCCAGTTTCGTAAGTTTCAGCATGTGTGAGTACGGCGCCTTCCTATCCATGTGCCACTTGGATAGTGGGCGTCTTTTCGTTATGTTCTGACATTTTCAAAAGTTTGCGAAAAAAGAAGTTTACATATGGTAGTTATGGGGTAGATTACCAAATGTCGTCGCGTCATGATTTTCATTTTTTAATTTGTGTGATTGGAGGCTTTTACATGAGGAGCATAAAAAACGTGCTGGTAACCATCCTGGCTGCCATCACCATCGGTATTTTTATTCTTCAGCTATTGTTTGGTTTTCTCCAGTTTGAACAAATTATTTCAGATGAAGTAGAGGCGAAGCTGCAAATGCAGGTAGCCAAAGAAGCAGCTTATTTGAACGGCATGCTGGACAAGACAGGAAAGCTCTCGGAGACACTCACCTATTCTGTCTCGCATGGCTCCAAAGAAACGATCAAGCAGATCGAAGGAACGCTGGTCGATGTCGTTGCGTCTGATCCATTGATTGTGGGCGGAGGATTTTGGATGGAGCCGTTTAGCTTCGACAGTACGCAAAAGCTGTACGGCAGATACGCCATCCGCAATAACGACAAAGTAGAGCTCGATCCGGCTTACAGCGACGGCAGCTATGATTATCTTGCACAGGACTGGTACAAAGCGGGGATGGTCGACAAGCCGTATGTGTGGACGGAGCCTTATGCTGATCCGATCTCCAAAGTCCCGATGGTCACAGCGATTGCACCTATCAGAACAGGGGGAAAGATCAGTGGTACGACTACACTCGATATCGGGCTTACCGAGCTAAACAAAAGCATCGAAAATCTGAAGGTAGGCGAAACGGGTTACGGCTTTATCGTCTCCAAGTCAGGCATTTACGTCTCCCATCGCGACGCACAAAAAAATTTGCAGGCAAAGATTACGGACGAATCTGAAACGGGACTTCGCGACATTGCGAAAAATATTACAGAAGCGACTACAACGGGGATGACCCAAGCTAGCATTGGAGGGCACACGCAATACGTCACATTTGCTCCTATCGGGGAAACAGGTATGACTCTTGCTACGGTCATGCCAGCAGCAGAGATTAATGGCCCGATTGCCCAATATTTTTACACCAGCCTGATCATTTTCGGTGTCTCCATCAGTATTTTCCTCGTGCTCTTGTACTGGTTTATCAATCGACAGGTAGCACGTCCATTGCTGCAGCTGAAAGCAGGTATCGTCAACCTGGTGGAAAAAAAGGATTTAACCCAGACGATCCCGATCCAGCGTAAGGATGAGATCGGCGATGTGGCAACAGCAGTGAATACGTTTATCGTGGACCTGCACGGCATGATGAAAAATATTAGCGGCTATACCGGGCAAGTAGGGACGGTCTCTGCAACCTCTGCGGAAAAGGCCAACGAAGCGAGGCAAGCTTTTGGTCAGGTAGCATCCTCGTTTCAGGAGGTAGCCAGCGGTACGGAGAATCAGCAGCACAGTGCTGAGGAAAGTGCGCGGGCAATGGAAGAGATGGCAATTGGTATACAGCGGATTGCAGAAGCGTCTTCCACGATGGCCGAATCATCGAAAAATATGGCGAACGAAGCGGTTGCTGGCAACCAATCGATAGACAAGGTGTCAGGGCAGATGGATTCGATCAACCGATCCGTAAGCCATTCGGCCGATGTGGTTCGTTCACTGGACAGCCGTTCGGCAGAAATTTCACAAATTGTTGAGGTAATCGCAAGCATCGCCTCACAGACGAACCTGTTGGCACTCAATGCGGCGATTGAAGCAGCGAGGGCAGGTGAGCAGGGAAGAGGATTTGCAGTTGTAGCGGATGAAGTGCGCAAGCTGGCAGAGCAGTCCAACGACTCAGCCAACCAGATCGCGAATCTGATTACGGAAATCCAGCGGGAAACAACCTCCGCGGTTATTGCGATGGATGAGGGAACTCGTGAGGTTGAAACGGGTATCCAGGTTGCGAAGGACACAGGGGAAGCGTTCCGTCGGATTATGGAATCCACTCAGGATGTAGCTGACCAGATTCAGGAGATATCCTCAGTAGCAGAGCAAATGTCAGCGGCTACAGAACAGGTGACAGCTTCCATTTTGCAGCTGTCCTCGATTGCAAAAGAATCTGCCTCAAGTGCATCTAGCGTGGCTGCTTCTACGGAAGAGCAGCGTATTTCGATGAATCAGCTCTCTACATCCGCTGAGCAGTTAAACCAGATGGCAAAAGAATTACAGCAAATGATCAACCGTTTCACACTCTAACCACGGTTTGCAAAAAAATGCAAAATGACGAACTGCTGCTGTCTGAGATGGTAGCAGTTCGTTTGTTGACAGAAAAATACAAGTCAGAATATAATGAATACGAAATAAAGCAAACGAAAGCAATATTTTGCAAACAAAAACCCGAGGTTGGTGGAACAGAATGCAAAACCATAAGTACGATGTTGTGGTGATTGGTGGTGGAGTAGTCGGTACAGCCATCTTACGCGCCCTTTCCTTTTATCAGCTGAAGCTGCTGCTGATCGAGAAGCAGCCAGACGTTTGTGAAGGAACAAGCAAGGCGAACAGCGGGATTGTTCATACTGGATTCGATGCAAAGCCAGGTACGGTTGAGGCGGAATGCCTTCGCCGCTCTCGCAGTCTATGGCCGATGTTGGTGGAGAACCTGAGAATCCCCTTCATTCCCTGTGGCGCTGTGATGGTAGCGACAAACGAGGAAGAGAAGCAAATCATCGAAACCACCTATGTTCCCAATGCAAAGGCGAATGACGTAGATGTGCACTGGATGTCTGCTGAGGAGATTCTGGAGATGAACCCAGCTGTGACAGACAAGGTGACAGGCGGATTGGCTGTTCCAGGTGAAGCGATCTGCGATCCATTCTGGGCCACCAGAGCCTTCGGAGAGATAGCTGTGTTAAACGGAGCAGAGGTCGTGCTAGGGCAAGGTGTCGCAAGCATCAAGACCGCACCAGATGGGGATGGCCTGCTCCTCACTCTTGAAAATGGAGATACGGTGACGACCCGTTATGCGGTGAACGCGGCTGGATTATGGTCAGATGAAATTGCCCGGATGGTGGGTGACGAGAGCTTCGCGATTTCTCCGCGAAAAGGTCAGTTTATCCTGACCGAAGAAGCGATTTCCATCTCCTCGATTATCCTGCCTGTTCCAACCAAAACTTCCAAGGGTGTGCTGGTTTCGCCAGTCGTGTTCGGAGGTTTTCTGCTTGGGCCAACAGCGGAGGATCAGGAGGACAAATGGGATCGTTCCACCTCTCGCGCCGGAATGGAATCGGTACTGGCAGGCTGTGAGAAGCTGGTTCCCGACTCCCGGAAGTTTTCTACGATACGTCAGTTTGCCGGAGTCAGAGCGGTATGCAGTGAAGGTGATTTTGTCATCCGTCCATCCGCTGCACAGCCACGCCTGGTTCACGCCGCCGGAATTCGTTCCACCGGACTCTCAGCTTCCCCTGGCATAGCTGAGCTGGTAGTAGAAACTCTTCAGAAGACCGGACTTGCGCTGCAACCAAATGAACAGGCCCAGCACGCCCTGCCTGATTTGTTTTCAGAGGAGCAGGATACTGGGGAGATTATCTGTCTATGCCGCTCCATTACTCGGAGCGAGATCGTCAATTCGCTGAAACGTCCGCTGACGCCGCTAACCATTGATGGCGTGAAGCGACGAACTGGCGCCACCTTGGGCGAATGCCAAGGAAACTGCTGTATTCCCAAAATCATCGACGTCATGGCCGAAACCTATCCTGTACAGACCGGGAAACAGCCTTTAAAAGGAGTAAGAAACTCTTATCTAGCTGTATCACAAGGAGAGAAGCATACATGATGTATGAATTGGTGATCATTGGAGCGGGAATCTCGGGTTTGACGGCTGCACTTTCAGCATGGGAAGGAGGAGTCAGCTCTGTTCTGATCATAGATTACCAGAAGAGAAGAGGTGGCTTCACCCTACCGTATTGGAGCTCTGATGAGTTTGCCCTAGAACGGGAGCTGCTGGAGAAAACGGCATCGCTTCCCTACGAGATTCACGAACAATCAACTGTCGTCGGTTTTTTCCCAGGCGGAAACGGTCAGCTGCACCAGTTGTATGTCCAATCGCCGATGGGCACCTATTCAGTTGAGGCAAAAAAGGTACTGATCGCCTCAGGCTCGCTGGAAAAGCCACGTGAGGCGCACAAAATTCCCGGGACACGTCCAGCAGGAGTCATGACTCCAATGATGGCCGCGCAGCTCTTGGAGCGGGGATATCAGCCGGGCCGCAAGATCGTTTTGATCGAAAATGGCAGAATCTCTCGCAGTACAGCAGTTTTGCTGGGAAAAGAGACGAGCAATCTAGTGAAATATGCCGAGTCGGATTGGGAGCTTACCTCCGTCAAAGGGCTTTCTCGTGTAGAGGGTGTACAGCTGCGAAATCGAATGACGGATGAGAGAAACGAAGTGGCTTGCGATACCCTCATCTTTGCAAAAGGAAGGGTACCCTGCACGTTTTTCTTAAAAGGAACGCCAATCGAGCGAGATCATCACGATGCGATCGTCGTAGATGCCAGTGGCAAAACAAATCTGCCTGATATATACGCAGCAGGGAGCTGTACCTGCTTAGGTGATGATGACCACACCAATTCGATTGCGTTGGCAAAAGAAACAGCCAAGCATCTCTTTTAACGCGATCATCAGAAGGGAGACGTAAAGATGAAGCTATCCGACTCGTTTACGATTCAGGCAAGCAAAGCGGATGTATGGTCAGTCTTTATGGATGTAGAAAAGCTGTCAGGGTGCGTACCAGGCTGCAAGGAAGTAAAAATGAGCAGCCCTACCCGCTATGACGCAAGCATGGAAGTGAAGATCCAGTTCATGACGCTTCACTTTCGCGTAACAGGGGAATTAAAAGAAGCAGTAGAAGGAGAATCACTGCAGGTCGAGATGACCGGACAACCGGTAGCGCTAGCAGGGTTGTTCCGCAATCAATTGCAGCTTCATCTCAAAGAGGAACAGCCGGGTACCACGCTGGTGCAATACGAGATGGATTTGCAAATGACAGGACGACTGGCATCGTTAGGAGATATACTGATGAAGGGGACTGTGAAGAAAAAGGCGGAAGAATTCGCGACGAATGTCCAAAGCATGTTCCAGTCGAGTCAAGAGATTTACAATTAATAGAAGTTGGTGATCATAAACCATGCTACAGGAAGAAAGACAGCAGCGGATCCTGCAAATGCTACAAGAAAATCAATCCGTTCGTATTGCAGAGCTATGCAGCCGATTAATGGTGACGCGCGAAACAATCAGGCGTGATTTATATGAAATGGAGCAGCAGGGATTACTTAAGAAGGTGCATGGTGGTGCGATTCTGAATAAAACCAACGTAGAGCCTCCTTATGCCAAGCGGAGTAGTTTGAACTTGGCAGAGAAGGAGGCGATTGCGGTCGCCGCCTCTTCTTTTGTGGAGGATGGCGACGCAATCTATATTGATTTGGGCACGACGACACAATTGTTCGCCAAACACCTTTACCATAAAAAAGGGATTACGGTGATAACCAATGCGCTAATGGTTGCATTGGAGCTATCTCATCACCCGGATGCAAAGGTGATATTAAGTGGAGGTGAGTTGCGCGCAGGTGATCTGGCGATGTCGGGTCCGATTGCCAGAAAAAGCATTGAAGGGTTTTTTGTAGACAAAGCTTTTATTGGTGTGGGGGGATTGGCAGCAGAAACTGGTTTTACGGATTACCACGTGGGCGAGTCAGACATTAGACAGCTGATGCTCAAAAACGCCAAAGAGACTTATGCACTGATCGATCATTCCAAAATAAATGTAACCGCTTTCGCTAAAGTAGCGGAGCTGTCCGAAATCGACGTAGTGATCACAGATGAGGAACTACCCCAATCTCTTGCTGAGTGTCTGGCTCAGGAAGGATTGCAAGTCATCGTTGCTAAGACATAATGTAAGGCAAATGGTGAGGGAGGCAATCAATGGAGAAACAATCGGTACAAGCAAATGATTCGCAAGATATGCAAACGTATCATTATAAACAAGAATTAAGACGTACCTTGAAGTTGTTTAGTTCGTTTGCCGTCGCGTTTTCTTTCATTTCCATTACCACAGGTATTTTTAGCAATTATGGATTTGTACTTAGTACGGCAGGGCCGGCTGGTATTTGGACCTGGCCGATTGTAACCATTGGGCATCTGTTAGTTGCGATTATTTTTGCAGAATTGGCTGGAAGAATTCCACTGAGCGGTTACTCCTATCAATGGGTGACGCGACTTGCCAATCCCGGACTGGGTTGGTTTGCTGGATGGATCGCGTTTTGCTTTCTCGTCATTGTCGTTCCAACCGTTGACTATGCGTTAGCACCAATCATTGCCGAGATGTTTGGCTGGGATACGGGCTCCAAGACGCTGGTCTGGATCGTGATTGGTACGCTGGTCGTACAGGCTTTACTGAACATTTATGGCGTGAAGCTGGCTACCCGTATTAACGATATCGCCGTCTACACCGAAGTGATCGGAATGGTCGGGATCGTTGTTGTGCTGGGAGCATTTGTGATGTACAACGGGGCGAACTGGAGCATGCTGACCGATATTGGTACCGCTGCTACTCAATCAGACAGCTCGTACCTTGGTGCTTTTATCATGGCAGCGCTGATGGGGTCCTTTACGCTGGTCGGATTTGAGGCTGCCGCCAATCTCTCCGAGGAAACGATCAATGCGAAGAAAACAGTGCCTCGTGCCATGATTTTATCCGTATTACTGAGTGGTGTGATCGGCTTCTTGCTCTTGATTGTCATCTCGGTAGCCATTACCGATTTGCCTACAGTGCTCGGTGCAGCGAATCCGATTCCGTACATTTTGCAAACAAGTCTTGGCTCTGCCGTATCCAGCTTCTTCTTGGTGCTTTGCCTCATTTCTATCTTCGCGTGCGGCTTGATCATCATGGCCTCTGCTTCCCGACTCATCTATGCGTTGTCACGCGACAATGTATTCTTCGCTTCCTCTATCTTCAAGAAAGTATCACCTTCAACCTCGGTCCCTACAAACGCGGTTTTGCTTGTTCTCGTTCTTGGCATTTTCGCTGTGCTATTCGCTGATTCCTTGACCTTACTGGTAGGGGCGACCTCAGTTCTGCCTGCACTTCTCTACCTGACAACGATTGCTGCTTATGCATGGAAACGCAAGGAACTGCCCAAGTCAGAGCACTTTGACCTTGGTAAATGGCGTACGCCGCTCACTTTCCTAGCGATCGCATGGTTAATCTTTGAGATTGGCATTTTGACCGTACCGGAAAAATTCCATAGTGTAGCAATCGTGGCAGCGACATTGCTGGCTGTTGGCGTCCTTTTGTATCATCTGCTGTTCCACAAAGGGATTAAGGAAGGACGTATCGGAATTAAAGACAGAACATTCGGATTTGGTGACGAGAAAGAAGATCATTCAGCCTAGAATAATGAAAAAGGAGTCTGGCTTGCATGGAGAAGTATTTGCTGTCGATCGATCAGGGAACAACCGGAACCAAGGTACTGCTGGTAAACCGCCAGGGACTGGTTGCTGCCGAAAGTTATCAGAAGCACACCCAATATTATCCACAGTCCGGATGGGTTGAGCACAAGCCACAGGAAATCTGGGAGAAGGTGCTGGCGGGAGTGGCTGATGCGCTGCTTCAAGGCCAAATCGCACCGGAACAGGTGGAAGCGGTTGGTCTCGCCAATCAGGGAGAGACCGTCCTCTTCTGGGATTCGGCCAACGGTGAGCCACTTTACCCGGCAGTCGTCTGGTCATGCCGCCGCTCCGACCAAATCGCCGAGCGCTGGAGGGCTGATGGCGAGTGGGCACAAAAGGTGGCGGAGAGAACCGGACTCTTGATTGATCCATATTTTTCTGCTACCAAAATCAGATGGATGATGGAAGAAGTGCCTCTGGTGCAGGAAAGGATTCGACAGCGGCAGGCTTATTGCAGCACGCTTGATTCCTGGTTGATCTGGCAAATGACAGGGGGCGCGTCATATGTAACGGACGCGTCCACCGCAGCCAGAACGCTGTTGTTTCATCATCGTCAGGGGAAATGGGATGAGGAAATCTTACGCTATTTGGAGATTGAGGAGGAGTGGCTGCCGCAGGTTCGTCCAACAGTTGGCTCGTTTGGCCGAACGAATCCGGATTCATTTTGCGGCATCCAGGCACCTATCCTCGTCAGCCAGGTGGATCAACCAGCCGCCCTGTACGGTCATCTCTGCACCGTGCCGGGCATGTCCAAATGTACATATGGTACGGGCTGCTTCGCTTATATGAACGTCGGAAACGAGCCGCCTGCGACCAAAGAGAGTGGACTCTTGACGACGCTTGTTTGGAAACGCGAGAAAGAGCATACTTATGCACTTGATGGCGCCATTTATGCGGCGGGCTCTGCAATCGAATGGGGCAGGGAGCAGCTTGGACTGTATCAGGATATAGACGAGCTGCAACGATGGTCGGAGCATTGGTATGACGAGCTGGGGAGGGGAGACGCGCCAGGCAGCCTTTTGTTTATCCCGGCATTGAACGGGATCGGCACGCCGTACTGGAACTCTGAGGCGAGAGGGATGTTTCTCGGACTATCCCAGCATACAGACCGGCCCTTGATGGTAAAAGCGATGCTGGAAGGGATCGCCCATCGTGTAGCAGATGTGTTTGTTACGATGGAGCAGGCAGTCGGACAAAAGATTTCCATCCTGCGTGTGGACGGCGGTTTGACACAAAATCCGTATTTGATGCAGTTTCAGGCAGATCTGCTGGGGATTCCGGTTGAGGTGCCCGAGATGAACGAAACGACGGTGATGGGGATTGCGTTTTTACTCGGGGAAGAGTGCGGCTGGTGGACGGAGCAGGAATTGCAGGCACGCATGAAGGTAGGCCGACGTTATGATCCGCAGCTTGATGAAGCGGTAAGAAAAAGGCTGCGTGATCGTTGGAAAAAGGCAGTTCATTTTTTGCTGCAAATGAGTGAAGGCAGTGATACCACTCGTGGCTAAAAAGCCCAATAGACCGCACAATGAGACCAGCATAGATAACACGATCTATTTGGACAAGAAAATGAATGAATATGAGGAACAACAACTTTATAAATTTCGGCATTGAAAAGGTTTATCTGCCAGTGAAGAAAGAGGCTGTCCGTAAGTAGAGTAATCTACTTTTGAGACAGCCTCCACGATTTTTTTAGTGCTTCAACTCTACCGCATGCTCCCAACCGAAGCTGTCAAACCATCGTTGCTCTCTAAAATTCGAGATGGCTTGTCTCACATAAGGAATGACGTTCGGGGGTAATTTATCCATGTCCATCCACACGAGCTCATCGCATTTATTTGGCTCTGCATTGATGATTTCTCCATGCCATTCGGAGGCAGCGACAAAAAAGTCAATACGTTCATCGGCAGACAGGCGATGCATGACCCCGACAACCTCCAAGCTAGATGGATCGATGTCGATACCGCATTCTTCCTTGGCTTCTCGGATCGCAGCTTTCTTCACTTCTTCATTTCCATCCAAATGTCCGGCGGGAACACTGTAATTGCCGTCTTCATAGCCGGTATTGTAGCGACGTAACAACAAAACTTGCGAGCCTCTCACTAGGAAAAGGTGAACGGCAACCTGCATCGCGAAGCGTTCTCTTGGCATCTTGATTCTCCTCTATTGACGATATTCTTCCGGACGATGATTCTCTGCAGCCTGTCTACGCCGCTCCAGTCTGTTTTTTTTCAAAATAGGCGAGCTGGTCAAGGCCATAAGCAGCATAATAATGCCAGCAGCGCCCAAGACGATTCCGATTGTAAGATACAGCCAATTCATTGAAAAAGACCTCCTTATTTCATGCAAAGCGAACATGATTCTAACTGGGAACTATGCTATAATGGCACAGTGTGTTTTTACCTGATTCTCGGTAGTAATTTCTAGAAAACGCAGGGAGGATTTTGCGAGATGACTCAGCATACGTCTGTCGATCAGCTATCCATTAATACCATCCGCACGTTGGCGATTGATGCCATCGAGAAGGCGAATTCCGGTCACCCGGGAATGCCGATGGGTGCAGCCCCTATGGCTCATGTTCTGTGGAGCCGTTTTATGAAAGTAAATCCGAGCAATCCAAAATGGATTGACCGTGACCGTTTTGTCCTCTCAGCAGGACATGGCTCTATGCTATTATACTCGATGTTGCATCTGATGAAATACGATGTTTCGCTGGAAGACCTACATAACTTCCGTCAATGGGGCAGCAAAACACCTGGTCACCCTGAGTTTGGACACACGGCTGGTGTTGACGCGACGACTGGTCCTCTGGGACAAGGGATCGCGATGGCAGTCGGTATGGCGATGGCTGAAAAGCACATGGCAGCTGTTTACAACCGCGACAATTTTGACATCGTTGACCATTACACATACGTAATCTGCGGCGATGGTGACCTGATGGAGGGTGTATCCAGCGAGGCTTCTTCCCTGGCTGCTCACCTGAAACTGGGCAAAATGATCGTGCTCTACGATTCGAACGATATCTCCTTGGATGGCGAGCTTTCCCGTTCCTTCTCTGAAAATGTAGCGGGCCGCTACCAAGCATATGGTTGGCAATACATTCGCGTAGAAGACGGCAATGATCTGGCTGCCATTGATGCAGCAATCGCAGAAGCGAAAAAAGATTTGGATCGTCCTACCTTGATCGAAGTAAAAACCGTCATTGGATACGGAAGCCCGAACAAAGGCGGCTCCAGCTCTTCCCACGGCGCTCCGCTTGGAAAAGAAGAAGTGAAGCTGACAAAAGCGAACTACGAATGGCACCATGAAGGTGAGTTCCACGTACCGCAAGAAGTGACTGATTTCTATGCAGGATTGGCTGATGCAGGGGAAAAAGCAGAAGCTGCTTGGAGCGACCTGTTTGCCGCTTACGCAAAAGCGTATCCGGAGCTGGCTCTGCAATTTACAACTGCACAAGAAGGTCATCTGCCTGCTGGCTGGGACAACCATATGCCGACGTATGAAGCTGGCGCGAAGCTGGCGACGCGTGTTGCCTCCGGAAACGCGATCAACGCATTGGCAAACAGCGTTCCGTTCTTCCTGGGCGGCTCTGCTGACTTGGCACATTCCAACAACACGGTAATTAAAGAAGCGGGCAACTTCCTGCCAGGCTCTTATGATGGCCGCAACATTTGGTTTGGTGTTCGCGAATTCGCGATGGGTGCAGCCCTCAACGGTATGGCACTCCACGGTGGCGTAAAAGTATACGGCGGTACGTTCTTCGTATTCTCCGACTACGTGCGTCCGGCGATTCGCCTCTCTGCACTGATGAAACAGCCAGTTGTCTACGTATTTACACATGACTCTATCGCGGTTGGTGAAGACGGCCCGACACATGAGCCGATTGAACAGCTCGCTTCCTTGCGTGCGATGCCAGGCTTGACCATTCTTCGTCCGTCTGATGCAGTGGAGACGAACGAGGCTTGGAAATATGCTGTATCCCGCACAGATGAGCCAGTTGTACTCGTGCTGACTCGTCAAAACCTGCCTGTCCTGCAAGAGACGCTCGAAAAAGCGGCAGAAGGTGTGAGCAAAGGTGCGTATGTCCTCGCAGACGCGCCAAGCGGCAACCCGCAGCTCATCCTGTTGGCAACTGGCTCTGAGGTATCCCTCGTGATGCAGGCACGTGAGCAACTCCTTGCGAAAGGTATTGAAACACGCGTTGTTTCCATGCCGAGCTGGAACCTGTTCGAGCGTCAGCCGAAAGAGTATCGCGACGCTGTGATTCCACCGGCTGTAAAAGCACGTGTAGCGGTAGAAATGGGCTCTCCAATGGGCTGGGAGCGTTACGCTGGCGATAACGGTACGGTTATCGCAATCAATCAGTTTGGCGCATCCGCACCAGGTGAGCGTATTATGAAGGAATATGGCTTCACTGTCGAAAATGTCGTTGCAGAAGCTGAAAAGCTGCTGAAATAAATCGTTTTACCTAAGGAAAAAGCCTATCTTCTGTTTAAGGAGATAGGCTTTTCCAGTGACAAACCATGTTCAATATGGAATGATAGACTACGACCCAAAACAGAAACTTTTTTGAAATGGCACCGTCTATATAAGATGTGGGGGAGAGAGAGAAGACCAGGAGGTAAATAATGGCAGCAAAGGCCAAGAAGAAAGTCAGGAAGAAAAAGAACAACTTGCTGATGATTGCCGTATCGTTTGCAATTTTCCTTTTCCTTAGTGTGATTGGGGGCTACTTCGCCCTGCTGTATGCGGGAGACCGGATGATTGAGCAAAACGTACAGAAGTTAAATGATTTGAAAGCTGAACCAACTGTCATATACGACAAAAACGGGCAAGAGATGACGAGTCTGATTCGTCAGAAGAACCGTATTTACAAACCAATTAATGAAATGCCAAAGATTTTGATTAATGCATTCCTCGCTGTTGAGGATAAGCGCTTTTACGAGCACAAGGGCGTCGATATGATTCGGATCGGTGGCGCCATCGTCAACGACATCAAAAAAGGATCGTTAGCTGAAGGGGGAAGTACGATTACCCAACAGCTGGCAAGAAACGTCTTTCTCACCCTAGATCAAACGTTCTGGCGCAAAACAAAAGAAATGAGTATTGCGATTGGTTTGGAGCGCAAGTATTCCAAGGATCAAATTTTGGAGATGTACTTGAATCGCGTTTATTTGGGTGAAGGGGAATTCGGGGTGGAGGATGCTGCCAAGTATTACTTCGGCAAGTCGGTAAGCGATGAGAAGTTTACGATTGCGGAAGCAGCGATGCTGGCGGCCATTCCAAAAGCACCGACCACTTATTCACCATTTAACAATCCAGAGAAAGCCAAGCTCCGTCGAGACACCGTCATTCGTCTGATGCATGAGCAAGGGATCATTACAGAGGAGCAAAAGGAAGCGGCTCAAGCAGAGCCGTTGCCAACGGAACCGCATGAAGTAGCGGGTGCCAGCTTGAAAAAAGGCTATCGTGCGTTTTTTGACCATATGGTGGAAGAATCCGAAGCCCAATTTGGTGTAACGGAAGAAGAGATGTACCGCGGAGGCTGGAACATTTACACGACCTTCGATCCGAAAGTACAGGATGCCATGGTAGAGGAATATGCCAACGCCAAAAACTTCCCGAAAGACGGAGCCAAGCGCGGCGTAGAATCAGCAATGATTGTCATCGACGCGAAAACAGGCGGAATTGCCGGGATGGTGGGCGGACGCAATTATGCGGCAAAAGGCTTTAACTATGCGACAGACATGAAACGTCAACCGGGCTCCAGCTTTAAGCCGATTGCGGTGTTCGCTCCGGCGGTAAATAAAGATATCAACAAATGGAACTCGAATTCGCAGCTGAGCAATAAACGGCAGAGCTTCAATGGCTATGAGCCGCGCAACTACAATAACCGATACAGTGAAACGATGAGCATGAACCGGGCGATGATCGACTCAGCGAACATCCCGCCCGTATGGCTGCTTAATGAAATCGGTGTAACAGAAAGCTTGGAATACCTCAAGAAAGTTGGCATTGAGCTGACTCCGAACGACCGAAACCTGGCAATTGCCCTCGGCGGCTTGAGTACAGGTACGTCCCCGATGGAAATGGCTCAGGCATACACGCCTTTTGTCAATGGAGGGGTAGTGTCCGAGACGCACTCGATCACGAAGGTGGAGAACAAGGATGAGGGTGTCGTCCGTGAATATAAGCCGAAACAAACGGAGGCTCTGAAGCCGGAAGCAGCTTGGGAAGTTCATACCATGCTGGAGAAAGCGGTTCAGGAAGGAACAGGGAAAGCAGCACGTATCTCTGGCCGTCACGTTGCTGGTAAAACAGGTACGACCCAATCGATGGCAGGAGATGGCAAAGCGAACAAGGATGCCTGGTTTGTAGGCTATACACCGGAATACGTCGGTGCTGTCTGGATGGGCTTCGATCCAGAGGACAAACAGCATTTGATGCGTCAAGGAAGTAGCATGACTGCGCAAATGTTCTCCAAAGTGCTGGCAACCTCCTTAAAAGGAGTGCCGTCCACGGACTTCGTTAAACCAGCTGGTGTGGTAGAACAAAAGCCTGTGGAAGTGGAACCAGCGATCCAGTTGGCTGCAGACATGACGTTGGATAACAACCAGTTGAAGGTCGTGCTTAGCTGGATTGGCGGAGCTGAAGGTGATACGTACGATTTGTACCGTATTAGCGAAAATGGGGAAAGACAGCTCATTGCTGAGGGGATGAAGGAAACCTTGTTCGTAGATGTGCTGGATAGTCCAAAACAGTATCGCTATCAAGTCGTTCCACGGAATGCACAAGGTGAGGAAGGGACACCATCACCAGAAGTCCCAATCGACTCCAAGAAGCTGGAGAATCTGATTAATGACGATCCGGGACATAACGAGGACGGCAGCGATCAGGGGCAAAATCCGGAAGGTACGGAAGATGGCAACGGTGAAATTCCACCTGACCAAGGTACCGGAGAAAATGGTGAGCATACAAATAATGGGGATGGTAGCCAATCGCCAAATCCAGGAACAGGTGAGGTTCCACCGGACATCATGACTCCAGATCCTAGTCAGACAGATGGTTCCTCAAACGAAATTCAATTACCGCCACCTCCACAAGAGGAGGGGCAGAATCAGTTCCCGGATGCATCAAACGGCTAAAGATTAGCCCTGCAAGAACCATTCAAAACCGATTCGACTATTTGCACAACTTCTTTCGCGTGGTACAATACCAATAAATCGGGAGACAGGGGGGACAGTCCATGTCTGGCTACGCACAAAGGGATCTACCCACATTTTTCAAGGAACAGTTACTGCAAACCAAGGTGAATTTTGAGCGAGCTCTTGACTGTAAACACACCGATTTCGATGATCTTTACCCATACATGAACGAGCAGCCGCAGTTTTTCTGGTACAAACGTTACGTGGCCTGGTCAGAACTGTTGACCGTCGTACGTTTGGCTGAACAGTTGGGTATTGAGTGGACAGAGGATTTCAGTGAGCAGCAGGTAGAATTCATTAAAGGCAAAGTTCTGCAAGGAAAAGTGCTCGATTATTGGAACCCGGAAGAAGAACAAGAAGAATCAATCAGGGAATTGGAAGAAGAAAAATAAATGTGTATGTAAAAAGATGGCGCGTTCCCGCAAATGGGAACGCGCTTTTTTGGTTTGCGAGGCTTTTGGTAAAAATCAACGAGTAACGATACAGCGTTCCGCACGTCTTTTCTTTACGTAGACAATGAATCAATGGAGCCAATTGTAAATCACCTGTGGAGTCTCTTCCTCAGGACCAGCGGGAAGAACGAACGGAACAGGGTTGCTCCAAGGCTGGGCTACGGACGGACCATTGGAGATGATGAATTCTGTCCCCAGTGAAACAAACGAGTACAGCTCCTCTACAGCGGCATTGTGCAAACGAACACAGCCGAGTGAAACAGAGGTGCCGATGCTCTCAGGATGGTTTGTCCCGTGGATGGCATATCCGTTTTCCTGAAAGACCATGCCCCTCGTTCCGTAAATATTGTCGTGACCGCGGGGTTGGTTGATTTTTTGCTGAATGGTATAGTAGCCTTCCGGTGTAGAGCCGTTTTTGCCAATGGCGACTGGATAGCTTCGAACCAGATGGGAACCGCTGATGAGCTTCATCGAATGTGTTGATGTCGTTAAGTGAAGCTGCAACGGTTCGAAAGGCGTCACTGGCTCTGGATAGCCGGGGAGCGGAAGTACATTGCGCAAGCTGTCCCACGCAGACTCTGGCAAGAAGGCATTGGGATGATACGGATAGCTTTTTATCAATAGCCTCTTAGGAGGAATGGGAATCTGCGGCAAATAATTGCCTGGATAAGCGCCAGCCAGATCAGAGAGCTGGGCAGGCAACGTACCGGTTTGCTGATAATAGCGATACAAGGCATTGCGCAAGATCAGCACATGCTGGAGAGTTAACTGCTCATCTGTGAGCTCTGCCTTTACTGTGGCAAGCGTCGGTTCGCGTTCAAACTGTACAGGTTTATCCCACCATTTTTCGCTCGTGACTGTCCGACTCGTCGGATTGTAACGCAAGACGCCGCGGACCTCGCGCGGCTGATAAAACAGCAAGGGGCGAAACAATGGTGAACCGGGCACTTCTGGAACGACAATGACCGTATAAGGCTGTGTAAGGGCAGGACGCCTGGACTCTACATAACGCCGGACCTGTTCAGATAGCTCACGGGCATTAAGCGTAGGAGGAACGGCGATGACCTCGACATGCGGCTGCGTTTGAGCAGTTGTCGGTACAGGCTGTTTGGCTGCCTGCGGCGTTGCGAAGGATGAAGCATCTCTCAACAGTCCGGGCGAAAAGGCGAATTGAAAATAGAGAAACAAGAGTGAAGCCAAGAGTAAACGTGTTCGATGGCCCCACGAATTGCGCTGTCGTTCCCGCAGCAGTCTGTGATAAGCGTCACGCGTCTCGTTGTAATACGGGCCTTGTTTGGATACCAGACCACGCCTGTACGCTTCGAGAGCCTGTTCCGAGTTGCCTTGTGCCTCTCGTTCTTGGCCAAGGTGAAACCAACCGATGGCTTCATTCGGATACTGAGTCGTATACCACCGGTAAAAAGCGAGGTCGCTTTGATCCGGATACTTCATATGAAATGTACTTTTTTCCTGAAGAAAGGAAACCTTGTCCACGGATACTTCTCCCCCATAATCATCCGTGTTCAAAAAGTCGACTTTTCAGCTTCCAGACTTACATCGTGATCAAAAGTCGATTTTTTGAACTACCTCTATAAGGTTGTATCGGCGTGAGCAGGGAAAATAATGAGACTGGAGGTCAAAAATGGTTTATTTACGAACGATCAAGCTGCTGCGAGAGGAATTTCCGAACACGAAAGAATATCCGTTTCACTTGCCCTCCTTGCGCAAGCTGGAAGCGATCGAGCTTGCGAGCAGCGTCACTTTTTTTGTAGGAGAGAATGGCTCGGGTAAATCGACCTTGCTGGAATCGATTGCCTATCAATGCGGTTTTAATACCGCTGGAGGATCGCGGAATAATTATTACGAGGTACACCGTTCGGAGGCGAGCTTGGGTGACTACATACGCCTGTCGTGGTTGCCTAAAATGACGAATGGCTTCTTCCTGCGGGCAGAGAGCTTTTATCATTTTGCAAGCCATATCGATGAGATGGGCGCAAGAGGCTATCGAAATTACGGCGGACGCTCGCTTCATGAGCAGTCGCACGGAGAATCTTTTTTCTCGCTGTTTGCCAATCGCTTCAACGGCAGGGGAATCTACTTGCTGGATGAGCCCGAGGCTGCTCTTTCACCAAAGCGTCAGATTGCTTTTCTGTATCTCATGCGTGACTTGGTGGAAGAAGGAGCTCAATTTATTATTGCGACGCACTCACCGATTCTGCTGGGCTACCCAGGCGCAAAAATTCTCAATTTCGATCAGTCGCCTGTCCAAGAGGTGAATTATCGCGACACGGAGCACTATCAATTGACGCGCCGATTCCTGGAGAAGCCAGATCTTTTTTTAAATGAAAAATAATTTTATTCTTCCTGTCACAAAAATCCTCTTGGCGGTTTCTATTAGATGAACGAAGCAATAGAGACTAACGTCAATGGCGTACGCAGGAAGGAGGAATTCCAGTGGAGGTGCAAGCAAACCTGGTGATGAACCGTGCTCGAGCAGAGGATCAAGCAGATTCCTTTCAACAATTGTTTACGACCTATTACCCGTTTGTGGTCAGACAGATTATGCGAATTGTGAAGGACCAACAAACAGCAGAAGACATTGCACAGGATGTATTTCTCTCCTTTTATCATACAGATCGTTCGGTGATAGAGCATATCCCGGCATGGCTGTCCAAGTCCGCCTTATACGCTGCGTACAATCATCTTCGTTCAGAAAAACGCAGGTACGCAAGACAAGAGCGAAGTGCATCTGAGCAAGAGCATGTCAGTCCTTCTACAGAAGAGATTTGGCTCACAAAAGAGTCCCAGAGTGTCGTTCGCGAAGTGCTAGAGGAGCTGGATGAGCGGGAACGAACCTTGCTGGTCATGAAATATTCCGGATTTCCTTATGCGGAGTTAGCCAAGGCGACTGGTACGCAGATCAGCTCGGTGGGAACGTTACTAGCGAGAGCAAAAAGTAAGTTTCGCACCATATATGGCCGGATGAGGGGGGAAGAGGAATGAAATGTGCAGATACAGGCTTTGTCCAGGCGTTCCTGGATGGCGAGTGCAGCGCAAAAGAAAGTGAGCAATTCCTGCTTCATCTGGAGCAGTGTAAACAATGCCGCACACAGCTGGACGAACTGTCCGCGTTGGATAGCTGGACGCGTGAGAAGATGGAGCATGCTTTTTCCGAGACAAGTGATGTGAAGGTCAATACGGAAGCAGCATGGCAGCGCTTTTCGGAGACAATCGATAAACCAACCAACACATATTCACAAGAGCGAAGCATGACAACGAATCGAGCAACAATCAGAAGGAGCTGGAAACAGATGAACAAGCAAACAAAAAGATGGGTGACAGGCGCTTCGGCAGCAGCAGTATTGGCTGTGTCCTTGTCCTTCCCGCAGGTACAGGCAGCAGCGAATGATTTCCTGTCCATTTTCCGCATGGATAAAGTAGAGTTCGTCAAAGTGACGCAAGAGGATATGCAAGAGCTCGAGCAATGGATCGCAAACGGCGATGTAGGCGAGATGGAGCTGAAGGGAATAGGGAAAATCTGGATTGATGAAAATGATCAAGAGAAGCTCGAACAAAGAAACCATTATTACAACAGCAAAGAAGCCGCCCAAAAGGCTGGAGTGAAGCTGCCGGAGCTGCCACAGGATGTCACGGTGGATAGCGTAGACGTCAATTCTCCTTACACCATGCACATGGAGATCGATGCTGATCGTGCAAACAAGCTGTTGGCTCAATTGCAGGTAGAGGCACGCTTTGACGAGAAGCTGAGTGGCAAACGCTTCTCCTTGAAGATTCCACAGATGCAGAATGTCTGGATGACCGCAGGAAAAGAAAGCTATGGCTACTCTGTCATGGACGCACCTGAGCTAACAGCTCCAGAGGGAGTTGATCTGGCACAGCTTCGCGAGACACTCTTGGCCCTGCCATTCATTCCGGATCAAGTGAAAAAGCAGATGATTAGCATCGAAGACTGGCAGCATACCCTCCCTGTCCCATACATGGCAGACGGCGAAAGCAAGATGAAGGACGTAAAAGTGAACGGACAAAACGGAATGTTGATCTCAGGTGAATACAATGCTCATCTGATGTGGCAGCAGGATGGACAGATTCACATACTGGAAGGCAGCGAAAAGAATGCCGACGGACTGTTGGATTTTGCGAAACAGCTGAAATAGTCAAAGCAAATAGAGGGGATTGGCAGAGTTTTCCTGAAATGGAGAGCTCTGCTTTGTCCCGTTTACAGGGAAGAAAGTGAGGCAAGCGATGTCAGATTACGTAATTGAAACCTGGGGCCTGACGAAGCAATACAACGGTAAAGCGGGCTGCAAAAATATTACCCTACAAGTACCGAGTGGCTCTGTATTTGGTTTCCTCGGTCAAAATGGAGCGGGCAAGAGTACCTTTGTCAGGACGATGCTCGGGCTGTTGCACCCGACTAATGGAAAAGCGGTCATGCTTGGCCAACCGATAGGCAGTACAGAATCACGAAAAAAAGTAGGGTACCTGCCAGAGCTGTTCCGTTATCCTGACTGGTTGACGGGTCAGCAGCTCTTGGAGCATCATGCCGAGCTGTGTGGATTGACGCATCGCGAGAGCAAAGAAGTGATAAAAAGCGTCGTCGAGCAGGTCGGAATGGCTGGGCGTGAGCGAGAACGTATCCGGGGCTATTCCAAAGGCATGCAGCAGCGTATCGGGATTGCCTGCGCCCTCTTATCCGATCCAGAACTGATTTTCCTTGATGAACCAACCTCGGCTCTAGACCCAATCGGCCGAAAAGAAGTACGTGAGCTGATTGCGAGGCTGCGTGACCAAGGAAAAACAATTTTTCTCAACAGTCATCTCTTGAGCGAAATGGAGACGGTGTGTAATTACGTGGGGATCATTCACCGCAGTGAGCTGGTTGTCCATGGCGAATGGCGCAAGCTGAGCAATGTCCTTCCACAAATTGAACTGACAGTGGATAAAGCTAGTGCAGGCCTTCCAAACGGGCTTCCTTCTTTCGTTACAGCGAGTCACATCGTCAGACAAGAGGAAGAGCGTGAAACATGGCTGATGACGCTAGATCAGGACAATCGGGTGCCCGCACTTTTGCAACAGTTGATTGCATCAGGTACTCTGGTTCACGAGGTCGTGCGCAAGCAGCAATCACTGGAGGACGTATTCCTGTACTGGGTGCAGAGGAAGGAGGAGGAAGGACATGTGGCCCATCATCAAAATCACGTATAGAGAGATGATCTCGAAGCGTATTTTTACGATTACGCTGATCATGTCGCTGGCCTTCCTACTGCTGTTTGGACTGGCAACCGGCTTTGCGATCAAGGAAATGGAGGAATCGTTCGGGGCCGCGGGTCCAGAAGCTGTGCTGCAAAAAAACTTCTTCTCCACTCAGCTTCTGGGGATGGGGTTGTACTTTGGGTCTGTCATTACGGCACTCCTGGCGATTTTGAGCAGTGTCGGGAGCATTGCATCTGAAATCGAAAGCCATCAAATCGACACGTGGCTTGCCCGTGCGCTTCCTCGCTACAAATACGTACTGGGGAAATTTTTCGGGCTGACGAGTATGTTAGGGCTGTACGCACTCCTGATGTTCTTCGGACTTTTGCTGATAAACCAATTTGTTGGTGGCGGTGCTTTGGCTGTTCAGGTGGGCATTGACCAAATCCTGAAAGCAGCAGCCTTCTTCGTTGGAATGCCGATCATTCTGGTCTGTGTAGCGATGCTCTTGAGTAGTGTGACTACGACTGTGACGGGTGGTATCATCCTGATCATTCTGTACGGAATCAGCTTCGTTGGCGGCTTTATCGAGCAGCTGGGTGCCGCTTTTAGCAACAGCTCGATGACAAACATCGGCATTATATCCAGTCTGGTGTTTCCTGCCGATTCGTTGTTCAGGCAAGTGACGATCTCGCTGTTTGAAACGGCTGACGATCCGTTATCCTTTGCTTCACAAGGAATCTTCGGTACGACATCTCCGCCGAGCGGTGCCATGCTCATTTACACGCTTGTATACGGTATTGTGGCGTTGGGGCTGTCCATTCGCGTGTTTCAAAAGCGAGATGTATAAGAAAACCAAAAGAGAACGGCTTATTCGTGCCGTTCTCTTTTTTGTGTGCATGCAAGCTCCGATCAGCATATGCGCATTTCGTGATTTTTATGATTTTAATCGTGTAAATGCGGTTAAAACAGTTTATGTGCATATTCTATTCGGATTTTTACGAACATTGTTATAATGACAGCACAATATGAAAGCGCATTCGTCATGGTTATTACAACATCATTGTAAGCGCATTCTTGCAAGGGGGAACTAGCGTATGCTGGCATTACTCGGATTTCTAATGGTAGCCGTTTTCATGTACTTGATTATGTCGAGACGGCTTTCTGCATTGGTTGCTTTGATTGTTGTTCCTGTTGTTTTTGCGTTGATTAGCGGATTTGGCACAGAGATTGGCGATATGATGCTTGCAGGTATCAAGAAGATTGCGCCTACGGGAATTATGCTGCTGTTTGCCATTTTGTACTTTGGAGTCATGATGGATGCAGGCTTGTTTGATCCATTAATTAAGAAAATCGTGAAAATCGTGAAGGGTGACCCATTGAAGGTCATTGTAGGTACAGCGATCCTCGCTACCTTGGTAGCACTGGATGGAGATGGAACCACGACTTATATGATTACGGTTACAGCGATGCTGCCTTTGTATCGCAAGCTGGGAATCAAACCGATGATTTTGGCAGTCGTGCCGATGCTCGCACTCGGTGTGATGAACATGACACCTTGGGGTGGACCGACGGCACGTGTCATGAGTGTTCTCGATATGGATGTTTCTGAAATTTTCGTACCGGTTATCCCAGCGATGATTGGCGGAATCGCGTGGGTTATGATCGTCGCCTGTATTTTGGGCAAACAAGAGCGGAAGCGTCTAGGAATCATTGAGCTGCCAGATGAAGAATTGCAATCGCTTGCAGGACAAGAAGTAGCGGCGACCGACGAGACAGCTGCTCTGAAGCGCCCGCATCTGATCTGGTTCAATCTGCTTTTGACAGCAGCCCTGATGGTTGGTCTGATTACGAGCTTTTTGCCTCTGCCGACGATGTTCATGCTCGCTTTTGCCATTGCCCTGTTTATTAACTATCCGAAGATGCAAGATCAGAAAGAGCGAATTGCTGCACACGCGGCTAATGCCCTCGCTACCGTGTCGATGGTTTTCGCTGCGGGAATCTTTACAGGTATCCTGACTGAAACGAAAATGATCGATGCGATGGCAGGCACACTCGTTTCCTGGATTCCGGATTCACTCGGCTCCATATGCCTCTGCTCGTAGCATTGACGAGCATGCCATTCACGTATTTCATGTCTAACGATGCGTATTATTTCGGTATTGTTCCGATTCTGGCTAATGCAGCTGCTGCTTATGGAGTCGATCCGGCGGAAATCGGTCGCGCGTCTATTCTGGGACAACCATTGCACGTACTCAGCCCGTTGTTTGCTGCACAGTACTTGTTGATCGGAATGGTCGGGGTCGATTATGCGGAAACCCAGAAGTTCATCCTGAAATGGGCATTTGGAACATCGATGGTGATGATTGTCCTTGCGATCCTTACAGGAGTGATCTCGTTCTAGGAAACTACATCTAAATCATGAAGAAAAAAAGAGGCCTGCTCATGGCCTCTTTTTCGTCATAGAGCCAAATGAGATACAATGAGAAGAAGAGGAGGGAACGATGTGCGTTTTCACAGCAAGCTCATGCTGATTATTTGCTCGCTCCTTTTTGGGGTGACTGCCATACTCGGTACGATGTTTGAACAGATGCTGGCGGATGTACTGGAAAAAGAAATCGGCACACGAGCGTTGCATACCGCCAAGACTGTTGCGCAGATGTCCGAGATTAAACAGGCCTTTGCAGCAGAAGACCCGGCCAAAATTATTAATCCAATCGTGGAAAAAATCCGCGTAAGCACGAATGCGTCCTTTATCACCGTTGGAAATTTACAAAGCATCCGCTATTCACACCCGGATCCAGAGCAAATCGGGAAAATGATGGTGGGTGGCGACAACGAGGCAGTGTTTCAGGGGCACTCGATCATTTCAGAGACAGTCGGCTCGCTTGGGCCCGGCCTTAGAGGGAAGACACCGATTTATGATGAGCAAGGAAAGGTCATGGGAGTCGTATCTGTCGGTTTTTTGTTTGAGGATATAAATGAAACGATCGAATCGTATCGCAACCGGATCATTGTCATCGGCATTGTCACCTTGCTCTTGGGTGTAGCGGCTACGCTCATTCTTTCGCAAAATGTAAAGAAAGCGATATTCGGCTTGGAGCCTGAACAGATCGGGCGGTTGTATCAGGAAAATCAAGCTGTGCTGGAATCGATTCGCGAAGGCATTGTGGCGGTCAATAAGAAAGGATCAATCACACTCGCGAATCAGACTGCCCTCCATATGCTAGGGCAGGCTCAAGAGAAAGACAGTATCATGGAGAAACAGGACGAGCTAGTTCGTTCACTGGGCCTTCATGAGGTGATTGAGACAGGGAAAGCCGAATTTGACCGCGAAACGAATGTGGACGAGCATGTTTTAGTTGTGAACCGCGTCCCGATTATGGATAAGGAGCGTCATGTGATGGGCGCGGTAGCGAGCTTTCGCAATCGGTCCGAGCTGTTCGAGGTAACTCAGGAGCTGTCACGGGTAAAGGAGTACGCTGAGGTGCTGCGTTCCCAGACGCATGAGTATTCCAACAAGCTGCATCTCATTTCAGGACTCATCCAGCTTGAATCGTATCAGGAAGCCATTGAGACGATTTCTTCTGAGCTGAATGTGCATGTCCACAATACGAAGTTTATTATGCAAGAAGTCCCCGACCCGCTGATCGGAGGACTGTTGCTAGGGAAGCTGAATCAGGCCAACGAACGTAAAGTGGAATTGAAAATTGATCCGGAAAGCAACTTCCGTGACATTCCTGCCTCTATCGATCGCTCACAGCTGATTGTCATTCTGGGCAATTTGATAGATAATGCGATGGATGCTGTTAAATCACCGGGGGCATTTGCTCCAGAAATCACGATATTTTTGCTCAATATGGAAGAGGTCTTGCTCATAGAAGTAGAGGACCGTGGGCCAGGCATCTCTGAAGAAAATGCTGAGCGAATCTTTGATCTGGGCTTCTCCACCAAGTCACAGCCGAATCATGGCTATGGATTGCATTTAGTGAAACAAGCTGTCTTACACGTACACGGCAATATTACGCATACGGGAAATCCGGTAGGAGGAACGATTTTTACCGTGACGATACCAAAAGATGCACGCACGGCAGAACGGAAGGAGGCCGTTTTAGGTGATACGGGTATTAGTTATTGAAGACGACCTGAGAATCGCAGAGGTAAACCGACGATTCGTGGAAAAAGTGGACGGGTACGAGGTGATTGGCATTGCCACGAATGGACAAGAGGCCAAAGACCAAATGGAAATCCTGCAGCCCGATCTCGTGTTACTGGACATTTATTTTCCCGATATGGATGGACTCGATTTTTTGTCAATCATAAAGGAGCAGTTCCCTACCACTGATGTCATCATGCTGACGGCTGCCAAAGAAGTAGATGCGGTTGTAGAGGCGATCCGCTATGGCGTATTCGATTTTATTACCAAGCCACTTATCTTTGCACGCCTGCAACAAACACTGCGGAACTATCAGGAGTTCAGGCAAAAGGTGAGTGATTGGAAAAAAGACATCGATCAGATCAGTCAAGCCCAAATCGATGAACTCATTGCCCGGACAGGCCAAAAGAAGACAACCGAGACACGGGCAGTCAAAGGAATTGATCAAATTACACTGGACAAGATTTCAGGCTTTCTCATGCAGACACAGGAGGCCACGACGGATTTGGTCAGCAAGGAAACAGGCATTAGCCGTTCAACGGCAAGGCGATACCTAGAATATTTGGTAGCCAAAGGAGACGCCATCGCAGACCTTTCGTACGGTGTCGTCGGACGTCCAGAGCGCGTGTACAAGAGCGTCGGACGGCAAAAAGAATAATAAAACCCTTCGCGCCCGCAAGTAAGATTCAAAACCTACTTGAAAGCGTGGAGGGTCTTTTTTTTGGTAGTTATGATTTTTAGAAAGTACCGATGAACCAACAAAGCTGGTGAGAAGAAAAAGCACAGAGCTCGCAGACCTTGACAACGCCTACCCAGTCGGAACTTCAAAAAGGGGACCACGCTTGTCGAACACTTCTTCCTTGAGAAACTTCCGCCCGTAGGGTGGCTTTGGCTCGACGGGCCCCTTTTTGAAATGGAGACGGACAGTGAATCCCCCTTGCGGGCGTGTCAGAGTCGAAGAGAACTGTGCTTTTTCTTCTCCTCCCCTATGTTAACCCAACTGTTTACTTAATCACACAGCTCGCTTCCACCCGATAAATGCGCTGCCCACGAGAAGAAAAGCGCTCCTCGTACTCCGTCATCACATTATCTGCCGCCAGCTTGGACTGGTGCAGGTCGAAGGTGATATTGCGCATCTGGAACCGCTCGGCTGCGAATTGATTGAGCGAAAACTCGAACAGATTCTCATTGTCTGTCTTCATATGAATCTCGCCGTCTGCCACAAGCACCTGACGATACGTGTTCAGGAAGCTTTTGTAAGTGAGGCGGCGTTTCGCATGACGGGTTTTTGGCCACGGATCACTGAAATTCAAATAGATTCGAGAAATTTCGTGATCAGCAAACAAATCGGTCAACTTGGAAGCGTCGTATTGGACAAAAGCCAGATTCGGAACAGCCTTGTACTCCGTACGCTGGACAGCGCGCAGAACGACCTCCGCCTTCAGTTCAACCGCAATGAAATTGATGTCAGGGTGACGCTCGGCCAATGTATTAATGAAGCGTCCCTTTCCACAGCCGATCTCCACATGAATCGGATTGTTATTCCCGAAGCGTTCCTTCCAGTTTCCTTTATAGGAAAGGGGATTGTCTACGAACGTCGGATATTCTCTCAGGGCCGATTCGGCACCTGGAATGTTACGCAGTCGCATATGTGCCTCCTTCAAAACGAACTCCTATCTACTTTACGATGACTCCCTGCTAGTTGCAAGTAGAGAGAGAAGAAAGGCAAGCGAGATTCCAGACGCAGATTACGAGAAAAAAGAGTGGAAAGGGGTTTTTTGTAAATGGGACTAGGACGAAAGTCGCATGGGATGCGGGTTTACACAAATGGAGACTGGATAAATTTTGCCAATTTGAGAGGGACATTATGGTAAGGAAATAGACTGAAAATTTGAGGAATGCCTGTAAAATCAGGCACGAAGGCGTCAAGCAGTAATGATATCCAGTTGAAAAAATAGTTTTTGGTAACTTTTTGGTAATTTCATAGAGTGTGAGCTTTGGTAAAGTAGAGAACAAGTGAGAGGTCAGCCAAACTTTGCATAAAATGGTCCCTTGTTGCGCAGGGATCTTTTTCAAAAGAAAAGGGAGGATGAACAACATGAAATTACATAAAGCCCTCATAGGAATCGTAATGGGAGTAACATTTGGTGTTACATCGATTGTCGCTCCACTGCCAGGAGTGCAAAATGTAGCAGAGGCTGCATGGACGCAATCCAAGGCGGACAAGGTCATTGCCACGGGAAGAAAGTATTTGGGTACTCCTTATAAATTCGGTGCGAGCAAAAATACAACAGCTGTTTTTGATTGCTCTTCCTTTACACAACGTGTATTTAAGGTCGCAGTCGGCAAGAGCTTGCCGCGTACTTCTCGAGATCAAGCCAAGGTAGGAAAGAGTGTGTCCAAGTCGAGCCTGAAAAAGGGAGACTTGGTGTTCTTCAAGGCGAGTACGACGACGAAGTCCAAAAGGATTACACATGTGGCGATCTATGCAGGCAACAACAAACTCTTACATACATATGGAAAGCCAGGAGTGACGTATTCGACCTTCAAGGGTACGTCCTGGGATAAGCGCTTCGTTTCGGCACGGCGAGTCTTGTAATTCGCTCGTCTGGCTCTCTACTTACTAATACGTTTCGCACTCTGGGAAGTTGCGATTGGAAAAAAGGCAAATGATGCAAATAAAATAGGGAAAAGGGATGATCCATTACAGATCGTCCCTTTTTGCTTTCGTGCAAAGCTCAATCGGATCTCTCTCAATGGGATCTCTTTACGAGCCGAGCGTTCTTTTGCCTCCAATAAAAGAAACAGGAGGCAATAAAGAGGGGGATAGAAGCAAGGAGCATAACTTCCTTGGCTGTAAGTCCACAAGCAATCAAAAGGCTCGTCATCGCCTGTGAAATCGGCTGCAAGCCTAAAGAGGAGAGCGAGACCAGACTCATGATTTTCCCTAATGAGGCTTTCGGCACTTTTTCCTGAACAAAGGAGAGGATCGGAACATTAATAAGAGAAAACGTCATTCCAAGCGTAAAAAGAATAACCAAGCTTAGCCAGAACTGTTGAGTGAGACTAAAAGCAAAGAAAACGAGCGCTTGCATGATCATGAAAAGAAAGGCGATCTGTAATCTGTTCTGGCCAAGCGTAGTGAGGGTAAGTATGAGTGCCCCTGCAAGCATGCCAAAAGCGAGGGCGCCTTCCAGAAAACTGTACTGCAGGGTAGAACCGGATAACACCTGATCTACAAAAATCGGCAAGCCGATGTATAAGGGCCCCATTAAAAATACGTTCAGGCAGATGATGGCGGTCAATAGCGAGGGCAGGAAATCCGATTGTTTGACATAACAGAAGCTTTCCTTTATAGATTCCTTGAGCGTTTGTTGTGGTTTTGTAAGAAGGACAAACTCCTGATTCGGCATACTCCATGCAGAGATACCTGCAATAAGAAGTAGCAGTCCAACCAAGCCGTATAATAGGGGATAGCTTCCCCACTCAATCACCAACCCCGCAAGGACAGGACCAATCAGCTGCGAGGTTTGGTTTGTTGTTTGCAGCACAGAATTCGCGCGCAAAAGTGAAGAAGAGGGTACGATTGACGGCAGGAACGAATTTTGAGCGGGCCAATAAAAGGCATCAATGGTACCGAAGAAGAGAGCGAACCAAACAAACAGCGCAAACGAGGAATGCCCCCACCAGAGTATTCCCCCAAGCAACAGCATCAAAAGTGCTTTGAGCAAGCTGGTGACCGACAGGATTCTCTTTTTACTCATCCGATCCGCGATCGTTCCGCCTACCAGCATGAAAACGATTCTTGGAATTGTCGCAGCCATAAACACTATACCTAATGAGGCCTCAAGAGATAAAACCTGAATGATATACCAGGTTTGCGAGAAAAGAAAGAGAGAGATACTGAGTCCGGAACAGAGAGCAGACATCCAAAGTAGGGTAAAAGGCTTTGTAAACAAGCGGGAAGTATCCGCCGAGGGAGGGCTGGATTGCTTGGGGATCGTTTCCATGAGTATCAACTCTCCTTTTAATTAACCGGTTAAAAAATATTAACCGTAAGACCGAAAGAAAAAACCTAGCAAAATAGGTTTTTACTCCTGCCTATTCTTTTTAAATGACGGTTCATCGATTTGAAATCCCGTAATCATCAGGTAGTAATCCTTCTTCGCAGATGGGTCATCCAGGGAGCTTTGCTGCAATTCGTGGAGCAGGTTCCGGTATTTTTGCAAAAAGGACACAAACGCCTGCTCGCTGACTCTGACTTCAGATTGCAGGGAGATGCGTGGCCATTTCTCGACTTCCGATGAAGTCAGCGCAAAGGCTTCTTCAGGAGCACTGAGCGCTCTTGTTTTCGCCCGTTGCAAGACTTCGACATAGGATTGCCTGGTAGCCTCCTTTGACTCCGTATACGTGAGCAGATGATCAGCAGGGATGAAGCCTCTGGCGACCGCCTGATAGTATTTGAGAATGTTGCCTCCCTTTTCTTCTTTTTTAACCAACTGGATGATGCCATGCTTCTCCAGTTCACGCAGGTGGTACAGAATCTTCGCGCGGGACAGTCCAAAAAGCTGTGAGAGCTGTTGCCCAGTATGTGGCTTTTCCACGAGATGCATCAGCATCTTCGTGCGCAGCGGGTCACTAATGACTTTTAGCTGATCGTAGTTTTCGATAATAAAAATCGACTTTTGCTCCAAACTCCATCACGATCCTTTTAACCAGTTAAGATTTATTAACTTGATTGTAGATGGGAGGAGCTGGAAAAGTCAATATAAAAACCCTTCCCATGTGACGGTGATTCACAAAGGAAGGGTTTCGCCTTTACTTGAAACACTAGATTTTCAAAATACCACCCATGCTCGCATTGGTTACCAGCTTGGAGTAACGAGCCAGATAGCCTGTTTTTACTTTTGGCTCGAATTCTTTCCAGCCTTCGCGGCGACGAGCCAGCTCGGCTTCATCTACGAGCAGCTGGATCGTGCGCTCCTCGAGGTCAATCGAAATGATATCTCCGTCCTGTACGAAGGCGATAGGACCGCCTTCAGCGGCTTCTGGAGACACGTGACCGATACTGATACCACGGGAAGCACCGGAGAAGCGTCCGTCGGTGACGAGAGCGACTTCCTTGCCGAGACCCATGCCGACGATTTGCGAGGTAGGAGCCAGCATTTCTGGCATACCTGGGCCGCCTTTTGGACCTTCATAGCGGATGACGACAACATGACCGGATTTGATTTTGCCAGCGGCGATTCCAGCGAGAGCATCCTCTTGGGAGTCGAAGCAGATGGCTGGACCTTCATGCTTTTTAATAGAAGGATCGACACCGCCTGTTTTGATGATCGAGCCTTGCTCTGCTAGATTACCGAACAGAACAGCGAGACCGCCGGAAGCGCTGTACGGGTTGTCCAGACGACGGATGACTTGATCATTTTTGATTTCAGCATTGGCGAAGTTTTCACCGAGAGTTTTACCTGTTACGGTGATGCGATCTGGATGGATCGCGCCTGCTTTATTCGAGATTTCTTTCAGAACAGCCGATACGCCGCCTGCTTCGTGGCAATCCTCGATATGATAGTCGGAGGAAGGCGCGAGCTTGCAAATATGCGGAATGCGCTTCGCTACCTCGTTGATGCGCTCGATCGGATATTCGATGCCTGCTTCTTGTGCGATGGCCAGTGTATGGAGAACGGTATTCGTTGATCCACCCATCGCCATGTCGAGTGCGAATGCATCGTCGATTGCTTCGAGTGTCACGATGTCGCGTGGCTTAATGTCACGCTCAATCAGATTTTTCAGTTTTTCAGCAGATGATTGTACCAGCTCGCGACGTTCAGGCGAGACAGCGAGTACAGTACCGTTGCCAGGCAGAGCCAAACCGATAGCTTCGAGCAGGCAGTTCATCGAGTTCGCTGTAAACATACCGGAACAGGAACCGCAAGTCGGGCATCCATATTGCTCCAGTTCTTCGAGCTGCTGGTCATTGATCAAGCCAGCTTGGTGAGCTCCTACGCCCTCGAATACAGAGGAAAGCGAGATGGAACGACCATCACTTGTTTTTCCGGCTTTCATCGGGCCACCGGTGACGAATACGGTTGGAATGTTGACACGAAGCGCACCCATGATCATACCAGGCGTGATCTTGTCACAGTTCGGAATACAGATCATGCCGTCAAACCAGTGAGCAGCGACAACGGTTTCCAGGCTGTCTGCGATGATCTCGCGGCTCGGGAGGGAGTAACGCATCCCGATATGCCCCATAGCGATTCCATCGTCAACGCCGATCGTATTGAATTCGAATGGAACCATGCCTGCAGCACGAACAGCTTCCTTGACCAGTTTTCCAAACTCCTGCAAATGCACATGACCTGGAATAATGTCGATGTACGAGTTGCAAATGGCGATAAACGGTTTATCGAAATCCTCATCCTTTACACCCGCTGCTCGAAGCAAGCTGCGGTGTGGTGCGCGGTCAAATCCTTTTTTGATCATATCACTTCGTTGTCTGGCCAATTTGAAAAACTCCCTTCCAATACGGATAATGCCTGTCTTATGTTTTGAACTATCTTATCAATTTTTAATAAGAGAAACAACCGTAAAAGTCTGAACATTTGCTCAGTCTCTAGGGTTCGGAACTCTGCTCTCGATCACGATAAGCTTAGGAATCATAGCGAAATCAAGGTGTTTGGGATAAAATAGAAGAATCGATTCTATTTTGGTTGGAGTGAACAAAATGTTAGATGAACTAAAAAGCACCTGGTCTGACGGGAATGAGGAGGAGCGCCGGATACTCGAGCTGGCCGTCCATGCCATTCATCAGAAGCGGGAACGGAATAGCTCGTTTATCTCAGGGTTTCTCGGCTTAAAGGGAGAGTTTATTGACGAAGAAAAACAGTCGTACCGCTTCGAATTGCCGCTGACGCCTTTTATGCACAATTCAGGACGAGCTGTTCATGGAGGAATTCTGGCTACCTTGATCGATTCCGCGATGGGCTCCTTGATCAATCGTTCCTTGCCACCCGATTACTACGCAGTGACGACTGAGCTGAAGCTCAATTATTTACGTCCGGGAAAAGGAGAGCGGCTGCGTGCAGAGGCGAGCTTTTTGCATCGTGGACAGACACTGGTGGTGATGGAGGGCAGTGTCTACGATGATCGGAACAAGCGGATCGCCCACGGTACAGGATCGTTCATCGTGCTTCCCCGAAAAGATCGGAAATAAAAAACCTCGCTCCACATAAAAAGGCGAGAGCGAGGCTTAACGGTGTTACCGAATAACGACGAGGCCGCTGTATTCAGAAATGTAATTGAGCATTTTGGATGAAACCGGCACGATAAATTCCATGTTTTCTTTTTCGACAATACCGGACCTGGAAACAATTCGTGCCCACTTGGCTGTTAGCTTGTAGTAATCGGAACCAAATGAGGCGTGAACCGTCTCACTCTGATGCCGAAACGTGACAGGGGCAACGTCCAGCTTCATCGGGATCATGCTGACGATATCCTGCAAAAACAAATGATAGGTCATGTGTGGCTTGAAAAAAACAAGCTCCTTTGTGGTGACAGAGAAGCCGTAGCTATTGTTCATTTGGGTGAATTTGAGTTCACCCTCCATATTTTTCAGCCGAATGAAGTCGGTGTTCATTTATATCCCCCTCCTTCGGGTGTCTTTCTATGATAGTAATGTTCCCTGTATAAGTGCAAGTGGAAGGTTGTTCAAAAAGTCGTCTTTTGATCACGAAGTAGTCAAGACAGCGAATTCGACTTCGAATATGGCGTTCATCTCCGAAGTCCGGTGCTCATGTAGACTTCCTACACTCCGCTCCTCCTTCGTTCGATTTTCGCCATCTTCTCGGTGCTGAAAAGCCGACGTTTTGAACACGCATTAGAAGGTTGTTCAAAAAGAAAAAGGAGCGAAATGTCATGATAGAGATTGCAAAAGAAGCAGCAAGTGTCGCAGGTGCATTTTTGAAGGAACGTTTTCTCGAACAGCTCGTGCCTGATGAGGAGTTGCATAACGACGTGAAGCTGCCGGAGGATAAGGGCAGTGAAAAGCGTATCCTTGAGGTGCTGCATCGTCACTTTCCGACACATACGATTTTTTCTGAAGAGGTCGGAATGGTTTCGCGCGAGGAAGAGTATCTGTGGATTATCGATCCTTTGGATGGAACAAATAACTATTTTATTGGCTATCCGTATTTCTCAATCTCGATTGCGCTGCAACACAAGGGTGAGCTGGTGCTGGGCGTCGTCTACAATCCGGTAGCTGACCAGATGTTTTGGGCGGAAAAAGGAAAAGGCGCCTACTTGAACGGTAAGCGCATAACCATCAATAGTCGCCAAGACCTCACACGTGCAGTAGGTACGTACATTCGCGGACGCGACACCGTTACGAAGAAAGAAGAAATGGCTTTTACGGAACCGTTTGTTTTCCAGACCAAGCGTCTCATGCGCAATATCGCTCCGGCATTGGATTGGTGCTTGCTGGCAAATGGGTGGCTCGATTATATCGTGATGCAACGCTCCAGTATTATGGATGTGGCTGCGGGAATTGTTATTGCTCAAGAGGCAGGTGCAACAATCACGGATTGGGCTGGAAAGCCGTATCAGCATGAACCATTCCAACAAGATCACACTCCATCATTAGTGGCGAGCAACGGACATTTGCATGAGACGATTCGCGGCATGATCCGATAGTAACGGGCACAAAAGAAACAGGACTTATGTAGCGGTTTATGGCTCTGCTGGTTTTCTTTTCATTTATTGGCAACCAAATGTTTCGGCGTACGTATAAATTGTTGCGAATCATTTGTTATTCTGTGATAGATAAATGAGGTGAGAAAATGGCACGGATGGAATACCGGCTGCTGGATGAGGCGAGGGGATACCCTGTTCTGTTTTACTACGACCACGTGAATAGAGATGAGGTCTCCTTGCGTTTTGCCTGTGATTATTTGGTGAAGGGGCATGTCGTTTATGAAAAGACGTCATGCGCAATCGAAAATGGCACGTATGTGATTTATGTCAAGCACTCTACAGAAGAGCAGGCTGTCGATTATGCAGAGGCAGTGTCCACTCGCTGGGGCAGCATCCAGATCGAAATGCGTGAATATCAGGAAAGCACACGCGTTTATCCGCTCGTACACACGTTTTATTTCAAGGACGATGACGATGCTCTCTTGCATTTGCAAAGCGACTATTTGTATCTGAATGGGCGCGAATGGGAGAAGACATCGGCCGAGGTGGATGAAGATCGGCAGGTTTATGTTTACTACGCGATGCCGACAGGGTAGGAGGAAGAAAAATGGCACAAACGAAATCAAAGAAAGTGGTCGGTCTGTTTGTCGCGGCAGCACTTGCGATCAGCGGTTGCTCTTCCGGGGACGACTATGATGACGATTGCTACGATAATGACAATGACGGCTATTGTGACGACAGCAGCAGTAGTGGGGGTTCGGGCTCCACATACAAGTCGTACAAGAGCAAATCCGGTGTATCGAGCGGGATAAGTACAAGTAGCTCCAAGGGCGGTATCGGAAGCTCTGGCTATTCCAGCTCCGGGTGAGGTGATGGAAGTGACAGATCACCATCGACGAGAACGTGAGGCGCTGTACGGCCCGATGCGGGAAGAGGGCGTGTTTACCTGGGACTGGATGTACGGGGAGGAATACGCGCTTTATGATATGCATCTGATTACCCCCTCGTTTCGAGAGGAAATCGCGTTGGCGACAGATCGCCTTGGGCAAATCTTTACCAAGGTCGTTCCGGTATTGCAGCGTGCAGAGGATTCCTTGTTGCTGGAATTAGGAGTGCCGAAGCAGGCTCTGCAGGCGGTAAGAGTTGTCGTTTCCCAAATGCTGCCTACTGTGATTGGGCGTTTTGATTTTGCCCAGACGACAGATGGGCTGAAGATGCTGGAGTGCAATAGTGATACCCCTACTGGAATTGTTGAGGCTTTTTACGTAAATGGTCGTGCTTGCCGTCATTTCCTGTGCGAGGACCCGAATGACGGGATGGAGCAGCAGCTTCGATCGGCGTTCAGCAAAGTACTCGACGCGTATCGAGAGAGGGGCTATGATACGGATTCTGTCTGGTTCAGCTCGCTCGACTGGCATGAGGAAGACAAAGGAACGACATTGTACTTACTGAACCAATCGGGTTTGTCTGCACGGTTTGCCGCTTTGGAGCAGCTGCGTGTTTGGCAGGATCGACTCTACGTAAAAGAGAATGAGGAGCTTCTGCCAGTCGATGTGCTGTACCGCCTGCATGCTCTGGAAAAGCTGGCGGAAGAACGGGATGAAGATGGCTACCCGACTGGAGAGCATGTGCTTTCGCTGATTGCCCGCAAAAAGCTGGCCATCATTAATCCGCCTTCAGCGTTTCTCATTCAGACGAAGGCCTTGCAGGCGCTGATCTGGAACCTGCACGAGGCGAATGAGTTTTTCACAGAAGAGGAACATGCGATCATCGAGGCTTATATGCTGCCGACTTATTTTGAAAATAGGTTTGCAGGCAAGGCGGACTACGTCACGAAGCCGATTTTTGGGCGGGAAGGTGGCGGTGTCATGCTGTTTGCTTCAGATGGTACACTGCAAGAGAAGGATCAGGAAGAGTTTTACTGGGAGCAGCCAATGATTTATCAGAAACGGGCGGAGCTTCCAGAGATAACGGTTCAGACGACGAAGGGAGCCTATGCTGGACGGCTGCTCTGGGGGTCCTTCTGGATCGGGACAGAAGCATCGGCGATTGTTGCTCGCGTCGGTGGTCAGATTACGAACAACCTATCATATTATTTGCCGGTCGGCATAGACAGGTAGCGAAAGGAGAGGACAACTTACATGTTGGGACAATGGGATTACGTACTAAACTTTTTGGCGTATTTGGCAGTGACCATTCCGATATTGGCAGTGGGAATATTTGTTTTTACTATTACGACTCCTTACAAGGAGTTTGATCTGATCAAGCAGGGCGCACAGACTGACGATCCGAAAAAAATGGCAGCAGCAAAAGCCGCAGCCCACGATCTGGGAGGCAAAATCATCGGTTTGGCAATCGTCCTCGCTTCGGCTGTATACCACTCCGTTAACTTGTGGGATTTGGTCATTTGGGGTATTGTAGGAATGGTATTTCAAGTCATCATTTTTTATTTGTTCGAATGGGTCACACCATTTAAAGTCGTGTCTGAAATTCCGAACGGGAACGTATCCGTCGGTATTTTCGCTTCGCGGTTGAGTATTGCAGCGGGCTTGTTGATGGCTGCGCTGATCAGCTACTAAGCTACATTCGGCTCCTCCCGCTTCAGGTTCTCGCCTCTTTTTCGGTGCTGAACAGATAATTTTTTGAACATGCATTAATGAGCACAGGGAGGAGTCTTTTTGTTCTGGCGCGTCATGTATGAGATTTTTGTCATTATGCTTGTGATTACGTATGCGATTCTGTTGTTCGCAGACTTTTCTAATCATCCTCTGCTGACTGATGAGCTGATGGACAAGGTAGACAATGGGCTGATCATCATGCTGATTGTTGAGTATTTGTTCCGGCTATGGAGGGCGAAAGACAAGCGAAAATTTGTTTATGCCAACTGGTTCGATCTGATTGCCATGATTCCATTGGACTCTTACTTGTATTTAGCCAGATTTATGCGCATACTTCGGCTTGTGCGCATCGTGCGTGCTTCGCCATTTTTGTTGGGGATCATTCGATCTGGGCCCATGCGTCAAGTATTTGGCGTCGTCACGATCATCATGCTGTGGAGCTCGACTGCTATTTATCTGCTCGAATACGGTGTGAACGAGAACATCAAGAGCTTTCCAGATGCGCTATGGTGGTCGATCGTCACTACCACGACAGTCGGCTACGGCGATATTTCACCGGTGACGCCAGGTGGAAGAATCATGGCGACGATCCTGATGATCACAGGGATTGGAATGCTTGGCGCTTTGACGGCGAATTTTGCTACGCATTGGACAGAGGCACATGAAAGCAAGAGCAAGGATGAGACAGATCGCTTGACCGAAGAGATCAAAAAGCAGGCGATCGCAAACATCCAGCAGATCGAAAGCTTGACCGAGCGAGAGTATGAAACGCTCAAAGAAAGTGTGGATTTGCTGTATCGTCGAACGAGGAAAAAGAGTGAGGAATAGGGAAGGCAACTAGCTGTCAGGTCATCAGACTTGGCAGTTTTTTTCTCCTATTGAATCACTTTCATAATGGGTTACAAAAGCTGCGTAGGAAGAAGTTCATTTCCAGTCCAAGCGCCTCTGGAGCCCATCTTAGCTTTGGAAGAAATGGCGGGGAATTTCAGCTTTTATCACATACAAAAACGCTTTAGCGTTTTCTGGTTTGAAGCACTCCCGCCATTTCTTTCGAAGCGGACAGTCAATCCCCCTTGTGGGGCGTAGGCCGAAGCGTAGACTGGAAATGAACTTCTTCCTTCCACAACAACAACGACAAAAACCACTATGTTCAAGTGAAATATGATTTTGTTATTGACGGAGCAAAATATCCCAATTATAATTCCGAGTAAACATATAAGAATTACAAAATAAGTTTGAATAAGGGGATTATCCGATGGCGAAAACAGCGGTTTTGGTAATTGCTCATGGCTCGCCCGATCCTGACTGGTTGGCGTTGGTGGAAACAGCCGTTGGGCAGTGCCGCACTGATTTGCCGATCCGGGTAGCTTACTTGGGAGGAGTGGAAGGACGAAGCATCAGCGATGAAGTGAAACGTCTGGAAGCAGCGGGAGCGACAACCATTGTCGTCGTTCCGCTATTCGCAACCGCCGGCAGCAATCACGTCGGAGAAATCCGCGCGATGCTGGGACTGGACCCGTGGCCGACAGGAGAGACAGACCTGACTCGCGTTCCCGTTCAGTCAAGATTGATCTGGTGCCCGCCATTGGAGGATCACCCAAACGTGGAACAGATCGTGTCCGAGCGAATCGCAAGTCTATCACGTTTGCCTAGTCAGGAAGCATTACTGCTCGTCGGGCATGGCAGTGATTTACCTGGATGTGAGGAGCGCTGGGAAAAGCTGCTCCTGCGTCTGACATTCCGCTTGCAAAACCGCTATGCATTTGCCGCAGCCGGATATGCAACACTGAGGCCTGATACGCTGTACGAACAAGCCTGTTTACTGGCACAAAAAGGGGATGTTCTCGTGCTTCCTCTGTTCGTCAGCCAGGGCTACTTCACGCGACAAGCGATTCCGAAACGGCTTGCGGGCGTGGATTATCGCTATGAGGGCAGTGCGTATTTGCCCCATCCTCTGATTGCGGACTGGATGACCCAATCCATCCGAATGGCTTTGGTTACTGACATCTTCTCCCAAAGGAGTATGTACGAGCATGGCAGAGAGAAAGCAGTGGAAATGGGCTGATGATCCTTCCCTCAACCATATGGAGTTTACGAAGCTGGAAAAAGACGGACTGGACGTCATCGAAACGATCATAAACACCTATTCCAAAGAAGGTTTTGCGTCGATTGAATCTTCTGACATGGATCGTTTTAAATGGGCAGGAGTCTATCCGCAGCGTCCAAAGGATGGCCACTTCATGATGCGCGTACGTATTCCAGGAGGTATTTTGAGCAGTGAGCAGGCGCGTACACTCGCCAAAATCGCTGAAGACTATGGACGTGATCTGGTGGATGTGACCACACGTCAGGCCGTCCAATTTCACTGGCTCACGGTAGAATCGCTCGCAGACATATTTGCTCGGCTTGCAGCAGTGGGGCTGTCCTCGTTTGAAGCATGTGGAGACTGCCCACGGCAGATTATGGGGAATCCACTGGCAGGAATTGATCCACACGAAGTCTTGGATACACGTCCTATCGTAGCAGAGCTGGAAACATTCTTGTTGCTTAATCGCGACTTCTCCAATCTGCCACGCAAGTACAAAATATCGGTTTCCGCCAATGTCCATAACGCCGCGCATGCGCAAATCAACGATCTGGCCTTCACTCCAGCCAAAAAAGTCATTGCTGGCGAGGAAGTCATCGGATTCCATGTCTGGGTAGGTGGGGGCTTGTCGGCAAAGCCGTACTTGGCGAAGCAGCTGGATGTTTTCGTGCGACCAGAAAAGGTCGTCAAAGTAGCGGCAGGGGTCACGACCTTGTTCCGCGATTTCGGCTACCGACAAAAACGCACGCATGCCCGTCTCAAGTTTTTGGTTGCTGACTGGGGACCGGAAAAATTCAAGGAGCAATTAATGGAGCTGGTTGGCGAGCTTGAGCCAGGCGGTATTGATTTGATCTCCGGATGGAATGGCGGATATTTTTACGGCATTCACGAGCAGAGCCAAGAAGGACTCTACTACGCAGGCTTGTCTGTACCTGTTGGGCGGATGAATGCAGGGGAACTGAATGAACTGGCCCGTCTGGCAGACGAATATGGTGATGGGACGATTGGCACCTGTAACACCCAAAATGTCCTGATTCGCAACATCCCGCAAGAGAGGGTCGCAGCTTTTCGCAATGAGCCGATAATCGTGAACCGCTTCAAATTAACGCCCAATACGTTCGTCGGGTATGCCGTATCGTGCACAGGTACGGAATACTGCAATCTGGCTATCGTGGAGACCAAGGAGCGGATGCGTTCGCTGGCGCAATATTTGGATGATACAGTCGATCTCGATACACCTCTCAGAATTCATATGATCGGTTGCCCCAATTCTTGTGGTCAGCGTCAGATTGCGGATATCGGTCTGCAAGGGGCATTAGTCAAGACACCGAGCGGAATGGTAGAGGCGTTCGACATCCACGTAGGTGGGACATTGGAAGAGCCACAATTCAACCGCAAGCTCAACGCGCGGATCACCGTGGACAGACTTGGCCCGTTCCTTGCCCAATTGATTACGCTCTACAAGGCAGATCGTCAGGAAGGCGAACCATACTGGCGTTACGTGGAGCGGGTAGGGCTCTCCCATATCCAGGCTCAGGTAGATTCTATTTTGCAACCAGTGTAATGTGTGCGGTTGTATTTCAGTCGAGGAGGGACGTGTCATGGCTGAGGAACAAACCGAGAGCTACCTTTACAAGCTGGAAGCCGTACTAGAGGAAGGACGATTGTTGACGGTTGTGGTGATAGCCAAAACGGATGATCGAGCCTTCTCTTCCGCAGAGAACAATCTCCTGCGGCATACGATAGCCCCACCGCGTATGAAAGAGCTGAGCTTGGTAGAAAAGAAGCCGCTCGGACGCCAAGGAGTAGGGTATGTAGTGGAAACCTCTCAGTTTGGCTAACGATACCAAAACGGGTAGGGCTCTTCCTGTGAAGAAACCATACAGCAAGGAGGACAGATCAGTGATGAACACAGGCAGAGTCGTTTTTGTCGGAGCCGGGCCTGGTGACCCCAAGCTGTTGACGATACGCGGCATGGAGGCGCTTCGCTTGGCGGATGTAATCGTGTACGATCGCCTCGCCAGTCCGCAGCTTCTCTCGCACACAAAAAAGGGTGCCACTCTCATTTATTGCGGAAAAGAAGCCGATCACCATACGCTGCCGCAAGAGGAGATTAACCTCCTCCTCATCCGGGAAGCCCAAAAAGGGAAAAACGTCGTACGACTGAAAGGCGGAGATCCGAGCATGTTCGGGCGGGTAGGAGAGGAAGCGCAGATGTGCCGCGAGCATGCCATCCCGTTCGAGATCGTGCCGGGGATTACTTCCGGCATGGCGGCTCCGCTCTACGCAGGTATTCCGCTGACTCATCGTGACTACAACTCCTCCGTGGCGTTTGTCACCGGGCATTTGTGCGAAAAAAATGCAGGCAAGGAGCCGGACTGGGCAGCCCTCTCCTCCATGGAGACATTGGTCATCTACATGGGTGTGAAAAATCTGCCTCGCATCAAGGAGCATCTTCTTGCGTATGGAAAAGGCGCAGATACACCAGTTGCTGTGGTACGTTGGGGAACGGTACGCGAGCAGGAAACGTTGATCGGCAAGCTTGGCACCATCGATAAAGAAGTAGAGCAAGCACGTTTTGCTGCACCCGCCATCATCATCGTGGGGGAGGTCGTTCGTCTGCGGGAATCGCTGAACTGGTACGAATCACGCCCGTTGTTCGGGCAACGGGTGGCAGTTGCTAGGGGAGCGAGCGATGAAGGACAAGGCGAGCTCGTGAGTATACTGGAGCAGCTCGGCGCAGAAGTCATGCCGATTCCATTAATCGAACACTACGCTTTTGACACACCGCTAACGGAGCTCGCTACTTATCGTTGGCTAGTCTTCGAGAATGAGCGGCACGTATCCTTTTTTACTTCTGCCTTACGACAACAGCGATATGATATCAGGCGCTTGACGTGTAAGCTGGCTGTTTGTGGACAACGGGCTCTTGATGCTTTCGAAAAAAGAGGAATTTATCCGGAGCTGCTGCTGGATGAAAACACATCCCTGCTGGCAATACCGGATCTACTTGCCTTGGCAAAAGAAGAGCAGGCGCTTTATTTTGGGGCAGGCAAGCGGCAAACGATCCAGTTCGGCCACGGCAGGGTGATACAAGTGATCCAAGCAGGCACGGTAGATTGGGATGAGACCAACCCTTGTGCCAATGGGACAGGATTGTCATTTGACTGGCTGGCGACGGACGACGTTCATACACTGCCAGCACTGGCGCATTTCGCTGGCGATGCTTGGGCGAGGACACCGTTATTATGCGTCGGCAAGGAAACAGCAGATGCAGCGAGAGAAATGGGCTGGCAAACAATGGGCAGGCATGCAGAGCACGCAGGCGATATGTACGGAATCCTTGCGTGGCGAGACAATACCAAGTGCAGGGAGACTCTTGTCCTGTCGGCGACTGTTCCGCAGGGAAGATAGACGTTGTATGATCAAGGAGGGGGCATATGGGTCAGCTGAAATATGCGTCAGCTACAGATGAACAACTCGCTTTCATCAATAACCGTCTCGCAAAAGGCGACACGATCGACGTAATCAAATGGGCCTACGAGACATTTTCAGATGATTTGATTTATTCGTGTAGCTTTGGTGCCGAGGCCATGGTGCTACTCGATATGATCAGTGATGTGAAAAAGGATGCCCGCGTCACTTTTTTGGATACCAATCTCCACTTTTCCGAGACCTACAGCTTGATTGAGCAGGTGAAAGCGAGGTATCCTGCGCTGCGTCTGACGATCAAGCAGCCGGACATCACGCTGGCACAGCAGACAGATTTGCATGGTGAAGAATTGTGGCTCAAGCAACCGGATTTGTGTTGCCATATCCGCAAGGTTCAGCCGATGGAGAGCGTGCTGACTGGCGCGGTTGCCTGGATGTCAGGACTTCGCAGAGAGCAGTCTGCCACGAGAGCGAATGTCGAGTTTATCAATCGCGATGACAAGTTCCAGTCACTCAAAATTTGCCCGCTCATTCATTGGAAGTCGGAAGAAGTGTGGCAGTACATTCGGGCATTTGAATTGCCCTACAACCCTCTTCACGACCAGAGCTATCCGAGCATCGGCTGCGCACCTTGCACCCGACCGGTAAAAGAAGGCGAGGATTCACGGGCAGGGCGCTGGTCGCAAGCGGGCAAAACAGAGTGTGGCCTGCATCTCGCAAGATAGATAAAAGATAGATAGGAGGAGGGAGTTTTATATGAGTGGAAAACCTCACGGGGGCAAGCTGGTAAATCGCTTTGATCCACATGCGGACCTGTCATTGATTACGCATGAGGTGGAGATGGATGCATTTGCCCTCTCAGACCTGGAGTTAATCGGGATTGGAGGGTACAGTCCGATTGAGGGCTTTTTGAATCGGACGGATTACATTTCTGTCGTGGAGCAGATGAGGCTTGCGGACGGCACTGTCTGGAGCATTCCGATTACGCTACCGGTCTCGACCACTGTAGCGGGAGCATTGCAGCTAGGGGACAAGGTACGCTTGAGCCATCAAGGATCGGTCTATGGCATTCTTGAGATCACAGATATTTATTCTCCTGATAAGGAGCGAGAGGCCAGACTCGTATATGGAACCGACGACGTGAATCATCCAGGGGTGAAGAAGCTGCTGGAGCGTCCTGAAGTGTACTTGGGTGGGCCTATTACATTGGTAAAGCGAACGGAGAAAGATCAGTTTGCCCGCTATCTCTTCGATCCGGCACAAACGAGAGAAAGATTTGCCGAGAAGGGCTGGAAAACGATCGTCGGCTTTCAGACGCGAAACCCAGTTCATCGTGCACATGAATACATCCAGAAGTCGGCTCTCGAAATTGTCGATGGTCTCTTTTTGAATCCACTCGTGGGAGAAACGAAGGCAGATGATATTCCCGCTGATGTGCGAATGAACAGCTATCAGGTCTTGCTGGAAAAGTACTACCCTGCTACTCGGGTAGAGCTGGCTGTGTTCCCTGCCGCCATGCGCTACGCAGGACCGCGGGAAGCCATTTTTCATGCGCTGGTGAGGAAGAATTACGGCTGCACCCATTTTATTGTGGGTCGCGACCACGCTGGCGTTGGCAACTACTACGGGACGTACGATGCCCAGCATATTTTCCGCCAGTTTTCACCAGAGGAGCTGGGGATTACGCCATTGTTTTTCGAGAACAGCTTTTATTGCAAGAGCTGCGGTAACATGGCCTCTACCAAAACGTGCCCGCATGATAGCGAGCATCATGTCGCGTTGTCTGGGACAAAGGTGAGGGAAATGCTTGCGCGCGGGGAAGCACCGCCACCTGAATTTAGTCGTCCTGAAGTCGCACGGGTATTAATAGAGGGGCTAAAACCACTGTCCGTATAAACCGCTAATAGGTCATTTCATAAAGTCGGCTTTTCAAACGCGCACGAAGAGAGGGGAGAGACAAATGAGTAGAGAGGGCACCGCGAATATCGTATGGCATCCAACAACGGTAACCAAACAAGACCGTCAGAAGCGCGCGGGTCATAAAAGCTGTGTTTTATGGTTTACGGGGCTGTCTGGTGCAGGTAAATCGACGTTGGCGAATGCAGTCGAGCATGAGCTCCATCAACGAGGGCTAGCCAGTTACGTACTGGACGGAGACAATATTCGTCACGGTCTCAATCGCGGATTAGGGTTCGGTGCAGAGGATAGAAGGGAAAACATCCGTCGGATCGGCGAGGTCGCGAAGCTGTTCATAGACGCTGGTGTGATTACCTTGACGGCATTTATCTCTCCGTATCGGGAAGACAGGGAGCTCGCACGCAATCTGGTGGAGGCAGGAGAATTCATCGAGGTATATGTAAAATGTCCGCTGGAAGAATGTGAGCGGCGGGATGTGAAGGGACTGTACCACAAAGCGAGAAGCGGGGAGATTGGTCAGTTTACGGGGATATCCGCACCTTACGAAGAGCCTGAGCAAGCGGAAATCGTCATTGAGAGTGATAAGCAGACGATCGAGGATGCTGTCCGCACTGTCCTTACATACCTAGAAGAGCAGAAGGTTCTCTAGGCTCTATGTAGGAAGTGAAAAAGCACGACGCGAGTTGCGCCGTGCTTTTTTCGTGGGAGAAAATATTACTTCTTAGTGGTTGCTGCTTCTTCAGCTTCCAGTTCCTCTGCCATTTCTTCCATCCATTTTTGTTGCTCAACTAAGCTCTCTGCGAATGGGCGAATAAAGCCTTTGTCGCTGAAGCTGTTGATTGCTTTTTCATCCTTCAACAATTGTTCTGCAGTCAGACCAGCATCTTTCGCTGGCGCATCGAATTTGGTTGCTTTACCAAAGTTGTACGCATATTGATCAGCAGCCAGACCGATTGTCACAGCTTGCTTCATTTCAGGAGCTTGGAAAGTTACGCTCAGATCGCTTGTTTGTTTCACAGGCATTTTGTTGCTGTCGATGTAGAAGTCGAGGTTCCACGCGAGGCTGTGGAAGCCTTCTTTTTTCATTTCTTCTACGATTTTTTCAGGTGTGTATACTTTCCCTGTTTCATCCAGCCATTTTTTCGCTTCTGCGATACCTTCGTTGATCATTGCTTCTGCATTTGCGCGCTTCTCAGCTTCTGTGGTTTTCTTGCCAGCTTCTGGATACAGATCTTCTGTCATGGAAGAAGTCAGTACCATCATATCGATCGCAAAATCTTTTACTTCTTTGCTAGCTACTGCATCGTTAGCTGTGAAGTAGAACATTTTCACCAGTTCTTTTGCGTCGATTTTGACAGTTACGCGAGTCGCTTCTACTTTTTCACCGTTCGGCAATGTAACGGATTGCTTGCCATGGTTTTTCGCGTCTGCCAGTGTGTAGCCGTATTTACTTACATACTTTTTAATAAAGTTGAAAGTAAGGTCATTCATTTTGTCTTGGTATTCTTTCAGCTTCGCAGCGTTAGCAGCATCGGAGCCGCCAGCCCCAGCCATGAAAGGATTGGATGCGCTCGAATCGATTACCAAGTATTTGCTGTCCAGTGGAGACTTCACATACAGTTTATCTTCGTCAACGATCGTTTCCACGGATGCTTTTTTGTCGCCTGTCCAGAGCTTGTTGTCACGCAACGGCTTGTCGTCTTTTACTTCTACTTCAAACTTCACAGTGTCCAAATCCAGCTGGGAGCCTTTTACCGTTACGCCTGCCTTCAAAGCGGACAACAACGCCTGTTCTTCTTTGTCAACCGTTTCTCCGAATGCTTCAGGCAATTTCTCAACGTCGCCTGTCAGCTTCAAGGAGCCTTCAAAATCATAGTTTGGCTTTTCAATTGACGCTACGATAGAATCACGCACTAGGGATGCCTCGCCAGCACAACCAGTCAGCAGTACCGTACCTGCTACTAGAAGCGCACTTCCTTTTTTCCACATGATGTGTTCCTCCCCTATGTATCTTATTTTTATTCCCCTTTCTTCTACGCACAAATAGAGAAAAGGTTTCGCAAAAACGGAAAAAAATCACAACCCATCTAATTCTGGCCCTTTTTTCGTGGTAAGATGAAGGGGAAAAGATGGTAAGTGAAGAAAGGGCGTTGCAACATGTGGTCGTGGCTTCAAAAGCTGATGAACTTTTTTCAGGGAGAAAGAGAGGAAGAAATAGAGGAGGAAGGTCGTCTGGTAGGTACTGGTAATTCTACAGATAACCCCGCTCCCCGTCAGCCTCAACCTCAGGCGAAAACAAAAAGTATTTACCCAAAAGAGCGGGTAAACAATCGAGATATAGAAGACAATGTGCGTCAAGGAAGAGAGCGTCAGTTTCGTTTTCCCGTTGTACCCGATGACTATTTAGAGAAGAAGCGTAAAAATAGCATGAATCCTCCGGAATCGAATGAACGCAGTCGCCAGCAGGCACCGCGTGAGCGCTTTGAGCCCAAGCGTGAACCAGTGCGGCCAGCAAATGATCGTGTTCAGGAAACAAAGACAGAGCCAGTTTTCGAGAAAAAGAAGCCTGAGCTGGTCAAGAACACCAACGAAATCCCGCTGCGACAAAACCGCACACCGCAAAGAGAAGCAGAAAAAGTACCGAGACCTGCTTTTTCGCCAGAAGAGAAGCGATCCTACCAGCCTTCTGAAATCGTCTCTCCTGTATACGGGAAGATTACTCCTGCGACGAGAGAGGTAGAGCATCGGATCCATACGACTGCGGGAATCGTTTATCCGCGTTTAGAGCAGGAAGAGCATTTGCAGCAGATGAAACAGTGGGAGCAAGAGATTAGCGATCGATATTTTCCAGAGGAAGAGTCGGCTTCTCCTGAACATATTAAACCGCAGCACGTTGTTGTTGCGAATGAAGCTGTACATAACAACGTAGGGGAAGAAACGGCTCCAGACCTCGTTCTGGAAGAAACGCGTGATGCTGAGCAAGAAGTTGCTGCTACAGTACAAATGGAAGCAAATGATTCGCCAGCTATCGATTCACCAGCTATTGAGCCAGAAGCTGAAGAGGTCGTAGCTACAGTGAATGAAGAAGAAGAGTTCCCAACAGAAGAGAGCGATACTGCGGCACCAGTGGCGATCGTACATACCGAGAAAGAGGAGTCTGTTGAGGACGCTGAACCTACAGAAGAGTCTGAGGTGAAGGAAGAGCAGCTCGCTCAAGAGGAAGTCTCTGCTGAGTATGAGAGTCATGCAGACGATAAGGAGCCAAATGTGGATGACATCGAAGAGCCAGCCTATGCATCTGCAATCAGCCGATTGCTAGAGCGAGCAGAATTAGATTCACCACAGGAAGTCAGTTCAGCAGAAGAGTGTTCGGTATCCGAAGAGCCAACAGAGCCAGAATCCATTGCGCAACCAATCGTTGAGCCAGCTGTAGAATCGGTTAGGGAATCAGTGCCAGTCGTAGCGCCAGTCACGGCTACATCCGCAGCACACTCCGTCAATATGTCACAGGCTTCCATTACCGTGCAGCCTGCGCCGCTTCCAGCAAAAGACTTGTCCAATGAAGCTGACCGCGGAGCAGAGTCTGCGGAGCCGCCGTACTGCTTACCGGAATTGGGGCTGTTGAATCCAAGTCCGCCAGTCAGCGATGACGACGATGAGCACACCCAAATTCAAAAGCTGTTATTGGAAGAAACGCTCGCGAATTTCAATGTTAGCGCCCAGGTGGTAGGGATCGTCAAAGGCCCATCGGTGACGCGGTTTGAGCTGCAACCGGCCCCTGGTGTAAAAGTGAACAAGATTACGGGATTGATCGACGATATCAAGCTCAATTTGGCTGCCAAAGATATTCGTATTGAAGCGCCGATTCCTGGACGTAATGCCATCGGTATCGAAGTCCCGAATATGTCCAGTCAGCCTGTGTTAATCGAGAAGATCATTGGCTCGGAAAAATTCCAGCAGCATTCGTCCCCGCTGGCAGTCGCACTCGGTATGGATATTGGCGGAGAGCCGATCATTGCAGATATTAAAAAGATGCCGCACGGACTGATTGCCGGCTCGACAGGCTCAGGAAAAAGTGTCTGTATCAACTCCATCATCGTCAGTCTGCTTTACAAAGCGACTCCCGAGCAAGTCAGATTGCTCTTGATCGATCCGAAAATGGTCGAGCTCGCTCCTTACAACCATTTGCCGCATCTCGTCACGCCAGTCGTGACAGAGGCTAAGCAGGCAACGGCCTCTCTCAAATGGGCTGTAGAAGAAATGGAGAAGCGCTATGCGCTGTTCGTAGATGCGGGTGTTCGCGATATTGATCGCTACAATCAGACGACAGATGATCAGCTGCCTTATATCGTGATCGTCATTGATGAGTTGGCTGACCTGATGATGGTCTCTCCGCAGGATGTGGAGGACTGCATTATCAGGATCGCTCAGAAGGCGCGCGCTTGTGGCATTCATTTGCTCCTGGCGACACAGCGTCCATCTGTGGATGTCATTACCGGAAACATCAAAGCAAACGTACCGACTCGTCTTGCTTTTGCCGTGTTCTCCCAAGTTGACTCCCGCACGATTCTTGATCAGTCTGGAGCAGAAAGACTGTTGGGAAGAGGGGACATGCTGTTCCTTGAAAGTGGGACGACTCCGGTCCGTCTGCAGGGCAACTTCGTCTCGGATGACGAGATCGAGCGCATCACACATGTTATTAAAAAGCAAAGAAAGCCTGCGTATATTTTCAGCAAGGAAGATTTGGAGCAGCAGGTTGCATCGTTTGACAGTGGCGATGACCCGTTGTATCTGGAAGCGCTTGTGTTCGTGGCCGATCAGGGACAAGCCTCTGCATCCGGATTGCAACGCCGTTTCCGTGTCGGATATAACCGTGCTGCGCGTCTCATCGAAATGATGGAGGCAGACGGGTACGTCGCTGGCCAAAGCGGCGGCAAGGCGCGAGCTGTCCTTATTTCCAAAGAGGACGCACAAGCTGTAGTGGAAGGATCTACACTTCTGTAATAAAAGTAAACGAGGGTCTTGCCATCGATGCAAGGCCCTTTTCAATTAGATGAGTTGCCTAAATATTCAGTTAGGTAGTATGCTATAAGATAGATGTGAGAGGGAAAGGACCGATGACGATGAATCCGCTGGCGAAAAAGTATCAGGAAATTGACGACAAAATTGTCTTGTTCAATGAAGAGTATTATTTGAGCGTGGAAAAAATCGACATTGCCGCAATGACTCTGGCAAACAGGGAGTCGCTCTTTAACCAGCTGTACGATTTCGACAGCCCGGACATGGAGCTGGAGATCGATGTGTCCGAGGAGGATAAAGGCGTTTGGTACCTGCAGCTGCTCGTGCCGCATGTGCTGACACTTCCTGAGGCTGCGAAAAGACGAATCGAAAATGGAACCAATCAACTCACCCAGCATTTGGCTGATCAAGCAGATGAGCTTGTGAGAACGCAATTGCTCGGAGAAGAAATTTATGCCTATGTAAAACGGTACAATCCAGATTTGGAGCGAATTGCATAGCATGGTCTAGTACGGAATGCCCCTTTTTCTTGCGAGAGAAGAAGGGGTTTTTATTTCCTCTGTCGAGCCTGTTGGCGATTTCGATAATTCCTCGTTAAGCTTCTGCGATACTCGCTGTCTCTCCTCTTGCGAAACCACGTAGTAATAAATTCCGTTCAATTTTTTACCTGTTCCTTTCAATTCCAGATCCTGAAACTTGGTAACTGCTGCTCTGTAATCAAACGTAATTTCCTTCACGTCATCAAAAGTCAGATTTGTTTTCACGCTGGAAGCGACTTTTTCAAAAAGCGTCTCCATTTGTGGTAGCATCTCAGGGCTTTCCACTTTTCGGATGAGGGAGCGAATGACTTCTCGCTGACGTTTATTGCGGCCCATGTCTCCACGTGGATCATCATATCGCATTCTCGTATAGGCGAGTGCTGCATCACCATTCAAGTGGAGGGTTCCTTTTTTGAAGGAGTGGTCCTCATAAGAAAAGGGAGTCTTATTTTCCACGGTAACACCCCCCAGCTGATCAATGACCTTCACAAATTCCTTCATGTTGACCTTGATGTAATAATCAATCGGAATCTGCAAAAACTCCTCTACTGTATGGACGGCCATCTCTACCCCGCCAAACGCATAGGCATGGTTGATTTTATCCGTGGTCCCTTTCCCTATGATTTCTGTCCTGGTATCTCGCGGGATGTTGAATAATAGGACGGATTTTTTATCAGGATTGATCGTTACGACAATAATCGTGTCAGAGCGGCCATTGCTTATCTTCTCCTCGTCGATCCCCAGCATAAGGATCGAGATCGGATCTTTTTTTTGAATCGATACTTTTTCCTCACGTCTTTCCGATTTTTCCAAATGATTGATTCGGATGGGTTCATACGTTTTTTCTATCACTGTTTTCACGGAATAGTAGAGATACCAGGCATAAATCCCCAGACATAGACCTACTGCCAGTAAAATGATTAGCACCCATTTTCCCCATCGTTTCATCGTCCTACGCTCCTAATGGTCATAATCATCTGCTTGTAACTAGAAGTATGAGGAAGCCGCAGGATGAATACCTATTGGTTGTACGAGAGGATCATAGAGGACCTCATGGACTAGTCATAAAGGATGAGAGGTACCCATATAGTATTTTAAGTGATTTCCTGGTGAAGCTGTCGCGTTCACACAATACCACGGATAAGGGGGAGGGGGGCAGACGATATGGAAAATTTGGATATTTACAGCTTGGTACGAGTGATCAGGAAACGTATTTGGTTGATCATACTCATCGTGCTGTTGGCGGTATCAGCCAGTTATTATGTCAGTTACTATGTCTTGGTTCCGGAGTATCAGGCCACATCCACTATCGTGGTCCAAGGTCATAGTGGTGACAGTCTGGAGACACTGTACAACGATGTTAGAGCAAACCAGGAACTGATTAAGACCTATGCTGTCATTATTAAAAGTCGCAAAATCGCACAAGAAGTTATTTCGGACTTGCAGCTTACGATGACGACTGATCAGCTGTTGAAAAAAGTTCGTGTCCAAGATACGAGCGAGTCACTCGTCACTTCGATTAACGTCGTGGATCAAGACCCAGCGAGAGCGGTGGAAATCGCCAATAGCTTCGCGCGCGCCTTTCAAACTAACTTGAGCTCGATTATGAAGGTAGACAACGTGAAGATCCTTGATCAAGCAATCGTAGGAGAAAACATGACGCCCATCAGGCCGAATCCGGTCATCAACATGGGCATCACCTTCGTTGTGTCGTTCTTGACCAGTGTAGGGTTGATGTTCTTTATAGAGATATTTGACAAAACCATACGGACGGAAGAGCAGGTAAAGAGCCTTTTGGCCGTTCCGGTGTTAGGGGTTATCTCTGTCATTGACCACAGAAAGCAAAAGAGTAACGACAAGCTTGAGAAATTAGAAAGGGGGAGGCCAATTGAAGAACAAGAAACCGTTTAGCAAGCTAGTCTGCTACAGCAATCCGAAATCGCCCATTGCAGAAGCGTATCGGACGCTCCGAACGAATATCCGGTTTTCTACCCCCGATCTAAGGACGATGATTATCACCAGTGCCCAGCCAGGTGAAGGGAAGACGACCACGATTTCAAATTTGGCGATTGCTTTTGCCCAAGCGGGTGTTAATGTGCTGCTGATAGACGGTGACATGAGAAAACCGACTCTACACCATGTGTTCCGATTACAAAATGAGCTGGGATTGTCGAGTCTGTTAAATGGACAGGCAGAGTTAAACGAAGTGATCCAGCCGATTAATGTCAATCGAATGGATGTGATCACAGCCGGACCGATTCCGGAGGCACCAACGGAATTGCTTAGCTCTGAGCGGATGCGCAAGTTTATGTACGATGTAAAGTTTCGTTATGAACTCATTTTAATTGATTCTCCTCCTCTCTTGCCTGTCGCCGATAGTCAAGTACTCTCTTCCTTGGTGGATGGAGTCCTATTGGTGCTGCGCAGCGGGAAAGTGAAAGTAGAGAATGCCAAAAAGGCTAAGATGCTCCTTGATCATGTAGGCGCCCGAATCATAGGTGCCGTGCTGAACGACATGAAAATGAGCAAGTCCACCTCGGCCTATTATGAGTACGCAGCGGTTGGTAAAGGAGTGGACGAGTAGCCATGATTGATATTCATTGCCATATCCTGCCGGGTATAGACGACGGACCACAAACATTGGGGCAGGCGGTAGAAATGGCGCGAATCGCATGGGCGGATGGTATCACGGACATCATTGCAACTCCGCATACACATGATGATTTTTATGTCCAGGAGGCAGAGCGTGTCTTGGAAGCCGTGGAAAGCTTCCAAACGATCCTGGAGCTAGAAGGAATTCCGTTGCGAATCCATCCAGGAATGGAAGTTCACATTCATTGGGAACTGATCGACCATTTACGAGATGCTCACCTTCTCAGTCTGGGCAATCATATGAAGCATGTGCTTCTTGAACTGCCTTCCCTGCATTTGCCGCTGTTTACCGAAGAGGTGGTTCAACAGTTGCTTTTACAAGGAATCACACCAGTGATTGCTCATCCGGAACGGAACGCTGTGTTGATGAATCATACGGGCATGCTCGCTCAATGGATCGAGTGGGGAGTTGTTTGTCAGATAACAGCAGGAAGTTTGCTTGGATGGCTCGGAAACACTGCGCAAAAAAATGCACGCGCGTTAGTAGGGCAACGATTGGTTCATCTACTTGCATCGGACGGACATAACTGCAACACGCGAAAAATCGAGCTATCGCAGGCTTACGAGGAGCTCGGTAAGCTGATGCTTGCATCGGAAGTGGACGTGTATCGCGCAAACGCGCAAGCCATATTGGAAGGCCAAGCATGTGATACGAGGAAGTTCTCTTTTTTCTAAAAGTGAAAATGGAGGTAGCGCGATGAATGTTTTGATTTTCGGTTGTGGATATGTAGGGTTGACGACGGGATGCGCTCTCGCGTATTTGGGACATCACGTGAAAATATTCGATATTGATTCGAACAAAATCGAAGGCTTGCGTTCAGGCAGAGTGCCCTTCTATGAAAAAGGGTTACAGGAATTGTTGTCTGCAGCAGGAGACAGAATCCATTTTACTTCCGATTGGTCTCGGCTGTCTCCCCAGTCCGAGGATGCAATCATGATCGCAGTAGGTACCCCTTCCTTGCCGAATGGAGATGCGGACCTCTCTTATGTGGAGACAGCAGTCAGACGCATTGCCCAAAACCTGCCTGAAGAGCATTGCCCGATGATCATCATGAAATCAACGGTTCCCGTCGGTACTTCCAATCGGGTAAAACAATGGATGGAAGAGGAGCGTGAACGAAATGGAATAAGAGGAAGAATTCCGATTGTCTCCATTCCTGAATTTCTGCGCGAAGGAGAGGCTTTGTACGATACCTTTTACCCGGACCGTATTGTAGTGGGCCTTGATTCGGCAGAGGAACGCCCCCTGGTGGAGGAGCTGTTTCGCCCCATCCTGCAGCAAGACTTCCTGCCTCCTGCAAATCTTCCTTGCCCCGAGCTTCCCCCTCAACCAGCTCTCGTGCTAACAAATGTACCAAGTGCCGAAATGATCAAGTATGCATCAAACAGCTTTTTGGCAATGAAGATTTCCTTTATTAATGAATTCGCGGCCCTTGCGGAAAAGACAGGGGCAGACATCGCCGAGGTGGCAAGAGGAATCGGATTGGACAAACGGATTGGTCCGGCCTTTTTACGTGCTGGAATTGGATGGGGTGGCAGCTGCTTCGGAAAAGATACACAAGCTGTTATCCAGATGGGGAAAAAATACGAGTGTGATATGCAGCTGGTACAGGCTACGATCCGGGTGAATCAGCAGCAACGTGATGTGGTCTTGCAAAAGCTGACATCCTGCGTAAAGCGAATCGAAGGAAGTACCGTAGGAATATTGGGGCTGTCCTTCAAGCCAAATACAGATGACCTGCGGGATGCACCAGCGATCGATATCATTCGCGGCTTGCTGGCCAAAGGCGCACATGTCAAAGCGTTTGATCCGGTGGCGATGGACAATTGCAAAAAGCAGTTTCCAGAACTGTTGATCGAATATACGCAGACGGCTAATGAGCTGTTTTATGAAGCTGACGCTGTCATTCTGGTAACGGATTGGGAAGAGTTTCGTGATTTGCCCTATGAACGCTTGGCAGAAAAAATGAAAAACAGGCTGTTGATTGACGGACGCAATTTTTTGGACGGGGATACGTTGCAGGAGCTTGGTTTTCAATACACAGGGATAGGAAAGAAGAGTGGGCCGACTCCCACCAAGGTGTTGGTAACGGGCGGAGCAGGTTTTATTGGTAGTCAATTGGTTACGAATTTGCTGGAAGACGATTACTCCGTGGTGGTGGTGGATAATTTAGATCCTTACTATGATTCGGGGATCAAAGAGAGCCATATTCGCGAGCATAAGAGCTACAGCCGCTACCAATTTTACAAGACGGATATAGGCGATTCACAAGCGATGCAGCGTATCTTTGCGGAGCATAAACCTGATATGGTCATTCACCTCGCTGCTAAAGCGGGTGTGCGGCCATCTGTTGAAAATCCGTCTGCCTACGTACAAACAAATGTAGTGGGTACAACCACTTTGCTGGATTTGAGTGTCGCTTATGGTGTCAAGAAGTTCATTTTTGGCTCATCCAGCTCTGTATACGGCAAAAATGACAAAGTCCCGTTTGCAGAAACAGACCCCCTCATAAGTCCGGCGTCCCCATACGCTGCGACGAAGATTACAGGGGAAGCGCTTTGCCAAAGCTATCAAAATTGCTACGGACTACCAACGATTGCGCTGCGCTTCTTTACGGTGTATGGGCCAAGACAGCGGCCAGACTTGGCAATTCAAACTTTTACGCGAAAAATGATGAATCAAGAGCCGATCCAACTGTTTGGTGATGGGACGACAAGCAGAGATTATACCTATATAGACGATATCGTATCTGGTATCAGGAAAGCGATGGAGTATCAGTCTGATCGATTTGAGGTGTTTAATCTGGGCAATGATCGTCCGACGAGCTTGTTGGAACTGGTTCGTATGCTAGAGGGTGTACTGGAAAGAAAAGCAGAGATCGAATGGCTGCCTATGCAAACAGGGGATGTGCCGACGACACAGGCTGATCTGGCGAAGAGTAGAGGATTGCTTGGCTACAATCCAGTAACACCGTTGGAAGCTGGTTTGAAAAAGTATGTGGGCTGGTACAGGGAACAAAAATGAGCAGAGAGTCGAGGCTGTCATTTGCATCCAGATTTACCGGCAACCGTTTCCTGAAGCAGGTGGCAATCATCATGGCGGGAACAGGGATTGCCCAAATCCTCACCGTTGTGGCTGCTCCTCTATTGAGTCGTTTGTATGAGCCTTCGTCTTTTGGTCTCTTCGCTTTGTATACCTCGATCGTAAGTGTATTGGCGGGAATCATGACATTGCGTTATGAGCTGGCGATTGTTTTGCCGAAAACGAATGAAGAGGCAGGCAGCCTGTTTATTTTGTCCCTGCTCATCGTGTTGGGGATGTCAGGTGCAGTATTTCTGATCCTGTGGGGAATCAGTGTCACTGAGCTTCTACCGCTTTCCACAACCGATATGACTCAATGGCTGTGGTGGATTCCGCTGAGCGTACTCGCCATGGGCGTCTACCAAACCTTATCGTACTGGTGCACGAGACGACAGGCGTTTATGCGAATATCCACCTCGCAAGTACTTCGCTCAACAGGCGTAACAGCGACACAAATTACGGGAGGCGTGCTGAATGCTGGTGCCTCTGGCTTAATTGGCGGACAAATCTTGGGTCAAGTGTTGATCTCAACGTATATGGGTGCCCAAGTATGGAAGGAAGACAAAAACCTTTTCAAGACTTCTTGCAATTGGGCTCGTATCAAGCAATTAGCCAAAAGCTACGTCCGTTTTCCTCTCTATAACACACCGCAAAATTTGCTGAACGCGATCTCGCAAAATATTCCTGCCATCCTTCTCATGAAAGCATACGGGGCTGCGGTTGTAGGCTGGTATGCACTAGCTGTCAGACTGATCGAAATGCCGCTTAGCCTCATGGGAAAGTCTCTCTCTCAAGTTTATTTTCAAAGAATCTCGCAAGCTTATCATCAAGGTGTGAATCTGTACGTTCATCTGCGGAAAACGACGCTCATTCTAGCTGTGATGGGTTTGTTTCCTGCCGCAACCATTATCGTTCTGGGACCAGCTATCTTTGCCTTGGTATTGGGCGAGGAGTGGAGGGAGGCAGGGGTGTATGCCAGATGGATCGTCGTGTGGTTGTTCTTCGGCTTTCTTAATTCACCAGCTGTAGCGACTGCACAGGTATACGCCATGCAACGATTCCTTCTGGGTTACGAAGTGCTGTTATTCCTCACACGCACCAGTGCATTGTACGTTGGGGTTGCCTATTTGGATGCCGTGAGTAGCATTGCGTTGTACAGCATCATTGGGGCGTGTTTTAATCTCGCGTTGGTTTTATCCGTTTTGACATTTGTCAGGCGCCAATTACAAAAAGATGCGCAATCGATGTAACCTTACGCAGCGTACAGCAAGGGGAGAGGGACATGATCAACTTTAAGGAAATCGCTTGGAAAAAGCAGTTTTCTCTGAATGGCAATACGTTGTACTATTTAGACCGTCTCCAGCAATGGCAATGGCTATCGTCCGATAAGATCTTGCAATTGCAACAGGAGAAGCTGCGTGGACTTTTGCTGCATGCCTTTAAACATGTGCCCTATTATCGCTCCATTCTTCGTGAAGTAGATGTGGTTTCCGCCAATGGGACTGTGCAGCTGAACAATTTCTCGCAGATCCCTTTACTGGGACGAGAAGCATTACAAACAAATTACGAAGCGTTAAAGTCAGATGACATCGCCATCCGAAACTGGTATGAGAATTGGTCAGGAGGATCGACGGGTGAACCAGTCAGGCTGCTTCAGGAAAGAAATTATTTTGACTGGAATCAGGCTGTGAAAATCCTGTTTTATCAATGGTGTGGGCGTGAGCTGGTAGACAAGCAAGTCGTGCTGTGGGCATCTGAACGCGACTTGATGGTCGGGCGGGAAACATGGAAGACACGTATGGGGCGCTGGATACGAAACGAACGATGGTTTAATACCCGCTTGATGTCGGAGAAAAGTATGCGGACCTATTTAGAAGAATTGCAACAGTTTCGTCCTTCACAAATACTCGGCTACGTGGAAAGTATTTATGAATTGGCGAGATTTGCCCAGAGAAGCAGCTTACCTGTCTATTCACCGAAATCGATCATGACAACAGCGAGTGTGTTGCATCCGCATATGCGCCAAACGATAGAGGAGGTTTTCCAGTCCCCGGTATTTAACCGCTACGGCTCGCGGGAAATTGGAGCGATCGCGAGTGAGTGTGATCATCACGGCGGTCTGCATGTCTCAGCCTTAACGCATTATGTGGAAATCATCTCACCGACTGGCCTTCCCGTTCAGCCAGGTGAGCGGGGGGAGCTGGTAATCACTACTCTGAACAACTATGCGATGCCGATGATTCGTTACCGAATTGGGGATATGGCACAGTGGTCCGATCGAATGTGCACCTGTGGCAGAACGTGGCCCCTATTAAAAGAAATCTCAGGAAGAGTAAACGACAGCTTTGTGAAACAAAATGGTGATTTGGTAGATGGCCGTCTGTTCGTCATTTTGCTTGCGACCAATCCGTTCGTTAAAAAATATCAGGTGGTTCAAAATGAAGTGGATCAGATCCACATTTCGATAATCCCGCATCAACCCGGTATGAATCCGCATGCCACCTATCAGGAGCAGGTAACAACAATCATCGATAAAACGAAGTTCCTCATGGGAGACTCGGTCGACGTTCATATTCATTTCGTAGAGGAGATACCGACTACTGCTTCTGGCAAGTTTCGTTTTACGATCTGTAACGTCAAACGATCATAAAGGAGCAATTATGGGGTGGAAACGATTCGTTTGGGAAAAGAGAATATCCATACAAGGCAAGACTCTGCAATACTTGGACCTCCTGCGAAAATGGCAGTGGCTGGATGAGCGGGAGATACAGAAGCTGCAACAGCAAAGAATACTCGCCTTGCTGTCACATGCCTATCAGCATATCCCCTATTATCGGAACATGATGCTGGAGAGTGGAGTGGCCGAAGAGGATGGGACGATACACATGGATCGATTCCACCAGCTGCCTTTGCTACCCAGGGAGCGTTTGCAGACACATTTTGAGGAATTGAAATCAGATGATCTTCATCAAAGAAAATGGTACGAAAAGTCCTCTGGCGGTTCAACTGGCGTGCCGGTCACATTTATTCAGGATAAGGAGTATTTCGCATGGAATCAGGCCATCAAGGCACTGGATGACGAATGGTCGAGTAGAGGTCTCGTTGACAGACAGGTGCGACTATGGGGCTCAGAACGAGATTTAATGGTTGGGAAAGAGACGAAGCGCGTTTTATTGGGACGCTGGTTGCGCAATGAACGATGGCTAAATTCGATGAAAATGACTCCGGAGCGAATGCGGCAGTACGTGGATCAAATCAATTTTTTTCAACCCGTCCAAATTCTCGCCTACGTGGAGAGCATTTATGAGTTAGCCAGGTTTTGCGAACAAGAAAAGCTGAAGGTGCATATACCAAAAGCCATTATGACCTCAGCAGGAACACTTTCTCTGGAAATGAGAGATACGATTGAGCGTGTTTTCCAGACGAAGGTGTTTAACCGTTATGGATCAAGAGAGCTAGGTGATATTGCTTGTGAATGTGAGCGCCATCACGGTTTGCATGTATCTGCATTAACCCATTACATTGAAGTACTCAAGCCGGATGGAACTCCTGCAAAGCCTGGGGAGGTTGGTGAAATAGTCGCTACCTTGCTGGTTAACTACGCCATGCCATTTATTCGATATCGAATTGGAGATATGGGGGTGTGGAGTGAAAATCCCTGCGATTGCGGGCGTGGGCTGCCACTCCTGCGAGAGGTGACGGGACGAGTAACCGACGTATTTATCGACAAAAGAGGGAAATGGATTGATGGAAGAGGGATCGCCCAGCTTCTCTTTCGTCATCCGTTCATTCGAAAGTTTCAGGTGATTCAAGAGCAAAAGGACCTGATCAGGGTATTGATCGTTCCCATGCAAAATCATGTAGATGCCGTTAAGTCTCTCGAACCGAAAATCGATAGCATCACCCATGACATTCAAAAAATCATGGAGTGTCATGTGCGCTTCGAATACTGTGAGGACATCCCGCCAAGTCCATCCGGAAAATATCGTTATTTGCTATCACATGTGAATAGGTGAGAGAGGAAGATTCTGATGAATACGAGCTGTGAACGCAGAAGCTCACGTACTCTCAATCTGCTCGTGTTTTTATATATTTTCAGTTCGCTCGTGCTGACTGCTGTGCCCGTCATTTCGAGGACGAGTCTGTTACTGGCTATGACAATGGGCATCTGTCTCTTGCTTCAATACATCCATTCAGGCGACATTTTGATTCCAAAATGGATTTTGCTCCCGCTCCTATTCCTGCTCTATGCTGTCACTTCTGTATGGTGGGCTGCTGATCCTGCTGGGGCTCTCCTCTCTGCTTTCATTCTCCTTTCAGCAGCTGGCGGTGGCCTTTTCCTTTTGATCGCTCTTCTATCAGGAGCATCATGGAATGCTGTCGTCTATGCATGCTTTTTCAGTGGCCTGACACTTGTCCTCACAACCGTACCAGAGCTGGCAACGTTAGAAACGAATACGAGACTCAGTGGCATTCTGGGTAATCCGAACGGCCTTGCCATCAATTTAACGGTTACCGCGCTTGTCTTGTTTACAGCGACCAAGCGAAAGCTATTGTTCACCTTAACAGGGATCGGCTTTATCGTCTTTGCCACGATTGTTTCAGGAAGCATCAAGATGCTGTTGTTCTGGGCTATTTTTCTATGCTTCGTCACGTCACGGCTGTTCAAATGGTCGACGAAATCGTATTTGCATCAATCCATGCTCTATGTGATTGCGCTCATGGTTATCGCCATTCCGCTTTATGTTGGTAATGTGTTGGTGGAAAATTTCGAACATTTGACGGTGACCAAGCGATTTGTCTTGCTTCTCTCTGGCGAGAACAACAGTGGGAACTCTCGTATGGAAATGTTTCATGAAGCGCTTGATTTGTGGGAGAGAAGCCCGCTGTTTGGGAATGGGATCGATCAAGTGAGAGTGCTTGGCTCACACGGTACGTATTCACACAACAATTATGCGGAAATGCTTGCTGACTTCGGCTTGATCGGTGCGACCTTGTATTATTTGATACTCGGTATGTTTCTCTGGATTGGCTTGGCAAACTTGTTTTCTCCCCATCGGCAATACCATTTGGTGCTACTCATTTCCATTACGACACTGGTGTGGGATTTCGCTCTGGTCAGCTACTACGAAAAAAGCAGCTGGCTACTCATGGCTTTCTCCTTTTACTTGATTTGGCAGGTGAAACAACAAAAACAAGAGGCTGGTCCTATGAAGGAGGGAGAATGACGATGCCCCGGAAAATCCGCGTGCTATTCGTTGTTCCCAATCTGTCTGGGGGAGGAGCGGAGCGTGTCGTTGTCACCCTGCTTCGACATTTCAATCGGCAACATATCGAACCGATCCTGATGGTTACGGAGTTGAAGGGGCCTTATGTGACAGCACTTCCTCCCGATATTCCCGTGATTGATTTACAGGTCAGCCGCGTGAGATATGCGCTTCCCAAGATGGTGAGCGAGATCAATCGACTGAAGCCAGATGTGGTCATGTCTACGCTGAACTATATGAATATGGCGCTGTTGTCAGTGAAACCATTTTTGAAAAGCAACCCCAAATTAATCGTCCGCGAGGCAAATACACCTACCAAAGCAATGCAATTTCATTCCCCTCTCAAAAAGAAAATTTTTACCCGTTTGTATCAATGGCAGTACCCACAAGCCGATGCCATCATCACCCAGTCAGATGGCATGCGCAACGATCTGCTTTCCTTTCTTCCGCAGCTATCACCCCATAAGGTCGTCAGAATCTACAATCCACTGGACGTGGATAAGGTGATTCAAGATGCGAATACGCACAATCCGTTCCAAAAGGAAACGAGCAGGCAAATCATAGCGGCGGGTAGACTCACCTATCAGAAGGGATTTGACCTTTTGCTACATGCCTTTCAAAAAGTGGTGAAGGCATGTGAAGATGTTCAATTGCAAATTATGGGTGAGGGCCCGTTGCGTGAAGACTTAGCGAATTTGGCTATCTCGCTGGGAGTCGGGGAGCGGGTAACATTTAGAGGATTTCAAACGAATCCCTATCCGTACATGAAGCATGCTGATTTGTTCATTTTGTCATCCAGATGGGAGGGTTTCCCGAATATTTTGCTGGAAGCTCTTGCGTGTGGCAGACCAGTTGTAGCGATGGAGTGTCCGAGTGGTCCGCAAGAGATTCTTGCAAAAAATAAGTACGGGTTACTCATTCCAGATGGAGATGTAGAAAGACTGGCAGATGGGATCATTGCAGTACTGAACGGGGAGCATCGATTTATGTCTGGGGAAGAACGCGCACGGATGTTTGAAGCGAAAGTGATTACAGAAGAGTACGAAAAAGTGTTTATGACACTGTCATAAAAGGAGGAGGATGGGGGTGGGCAATCATTCAGGTTGCTACAGATACGTAGCGATAGGGCCACTACCTCCACCAATTGGGGGAGATACGATCTCATTTTCCCGGTTGGTGAATAGTCGGGTGCTAAAAGAAGCACAGGTCGAACTGGAGATTTTGGATACCTCTCGCAAAGAAAAGGAAAGCAAATTCGGGCGGAAGCTGGATGGAAAGGATCTTGGGCGAGCGGTCACCTTGTTCTTTCAAGCGTGGGGGAAAAGAAAGAACGTCGATGGTATGCTGATCTGGGCCAATACCCGCTTTTCCTATACGCTCGGGCTGCTATTAATCTTGTTGTACAAATGGGCCGGCAAGCAGGTGATTCTGAAGCTGTTTGGAGCAGCGTTTGAATCGGAATATCGCCATTTGCCGCGCTGGTATCAAGGCATCATCAAGCGGATTTTCAATAAGGCTGATACGATTTTGCCGCAGACGAAGGGGATGTGCCTGTTTTTTGAGCAAGAATTCGAGATGACGGCTGAAAAAGTGGTTCATTTTCCTAACTTCATGCCAGCCCATCCTGTAGACCTGACGCATAAAACATACACCGAACAAGTAAAAGCGGTGTTTGTTGGTCAGATTCGCAAGGGGAAAGGGGTTTTTGATATTCTCGAGGCGCTGCGGCGGGACCCGGAGATGACGTGTACCTTTTACGGGACTGTTTTTGATCGGGATGGAGAAGCCTTCTTTCGCGAGGTCGAACATTTGCCCAATGCCCAATATGGAGGAGTACTTCAGGCGCAGCAGGTCCAAGAGGTGATGTCCTCCTACGAAGTCCTCATTCTGCCCTCGTTTCATCCAGGGGAAGGGTATCCAGCAGTAATCATGGAGGCCTTCTTCTCGTCGATTCCCGTAATCGCCAGCAGATGGCGTATGATTCCTGAGCTGGTGCACCACCAGGAAAATGGATTTCTCGTAGAGATAAATACGCCGGAACAAATTGTGGAGAGCATCGGGATGATTCGCAAGGATCGTGTGCAGTACGAGCGAATGCGTGCCAATTCTCGTCAAACAGCATTTCAATACACAGAAGAACGAGTGATCGGAGATATTTTATTGCCACGTCTGCAGCCGTTTATCAGCAAAGCAAATCAGCCTGCATGGAGTTCTAATCTTGGGACAAAAAGAATAGATCATTAGTAACGTGATTCCTAGTCCATTTCCATAGTCCTATCACCAATAATGAAGGCCACATCAGGATGCTTGGCGTAGCCGAGTTTTCTGCTAGGCAGGAGGTGTCAAAGATCAAGATCCTGTACATTCACCAGTACTTTACCACGCGAGATGGTGCAACGGGGACGAGGTCCTATGAATTCGCAAAGTATTTGGTTAAACAAGGGCATGAGGTTACTCTTCTGACTGGGGACTCCTCTCTTCCTAAAGTCCATCGAGATCAAATCAAGGGCTTTTATCACCGCTTTGCCATCGACGGCATTCAAGTGATTGCGGTGAGAAATAGGTACTCCAACTACATGGGCTTTTTTCGCAGGGCATTCGCTTTTTTCAGCTTTGTCTTCCTCTCGATCCTCATTGGGCTTTTTGTGAAAAGACATGATGTCGTACTCGCTACGTCGACGCCTCTGACAGTTGCGATCCCGGCACTTTTCATCAAGAAGCTGCGCAGAACGCCGTTTGTTTTTGAAGTTCGTGACTTATGGCCGGAAGCTCCCATTCAGTTGGGCGCGATTCGCTCACCCTTTTTGATTTCCATGCTGCGATCTCTGGAACGGAAGACGTATAAGGAAGCAGCTCACATCGTTGCTCTCTCACCAGGTATGGAGGAAGGTGTGGGAAGGCCCAATGTTACATTGATCCCCAATTGCTCTGATCTCGATATGTTCTGTGCAGATAACATGGATCCCGAAGACTTGGAAGCTTGCCGAAGGAAATACGGGCTAGCTACTGACAAGCTGATCGTGATTCACGGCGGAGCGATGGGGGTGGCGAATGGACTTGAGTATATGACGGATGCTGCCAAAATCCTGCATGACCGAGCGGAACACGATATCTTGCTCGTACTTGCTGGTGAGGGTAAGACCAGACCGCAGCTGGAAAAGTTCTGCATGGAAAATAACTTGAAAAACGTTATCATCACGGGCTCTGTTCCTCGTAAAGAAGTGCCAATCTTGCTCGCCCTCTCTGACATTACGATGACCTCTTTTAAAAACATTCCGATTCTAGCCACCAACTCCCCGAACAAGTTTTTTGATTCACTCGCTGCTGCCAAACCGGTCATTGTAAACTCTGCCGGATGGACAAAAGATATCGTCGAAAAACATAACATTGGTTTCTACGTTGATCCTGATCATCCAGAGCAATTGGCTAACTTACTGGTTGAGCTCAAAAACCAATCGCATGATCTGGTAGAAATGGGAGAGCGTGCCCGGAAATTGGCGGAGGATAAATACGAACGAATCAAGCTGGCAGCTCAGATGGAAGCCGTACTTGTCCAAGCAGCGCACTCATCCCAATTCGTAGAGTCCAAGAGGAGGGTATCGAGTAATGAAGGTTAAAAAAGCGATTATTCCGGCAGCTGGTCTGGGGACGCGCTTTTTACCCGCGACAAAGGCTCAGCCAAAAGAAATGCTCCCGATCGTGGATAAGCCCACGATTCAATACATCATCGAAGAGGCCATCGCTGCCGGCATTCAAGATATCATCATCGTCACTGGCCGGGGGAAGCGTGCGATCGAGGACCATTTTGACAAATCTTACGAGCTGGAAGCGACGCTATCTGCCAAGCAAAAGCACGCGGAGTTAGAGGAAATAGAGCGAATCACCAATCTGGTAGACATTCATTATATACGGCAAAAAGAAGCGTTAGGCTTGGGACACGCAGTCTGGTGTGCACGCAAGTTTATCGGTGATGAGCCGTTTGCCGTGTTGTTGGGTGATGACATCGTCGTCTCGGAAAAGCCGTGCTTGAAGGAATTAATGGAGCTGTATGAGCGGTTTCATTCGACGGTCATTGGTGTTCAGAAAGTTCGAAAAGAAGAGGTTGAGAGATACGGGATCATTCTAGCAGACCTGCTGGTAGGATCGAACCGTGTATACCACGTTCGGGATCTGATAGAAAAACCCCCTATCCATCAAGCGCCGTCTCAGCTGGCCATCATGGGTAGATATATTTTGAGGCCTGAAATATTCGACGTATTGGAGCATCAGCACGCTGGAGCAGGAGGGGAAATCCAGCTAACTGATGCATTACGCACCCTTTCAAAGACGCAGGCAGTTATGGCACACGAATTCCTTGGCAAGCGTTATGACGTCGGAAGCAAGCTCGGGTTCATCGAAGCGACCATTGACTTTGCGCTAAAACGAAATGATTTACGCGAAGACATGATCGAAATTTTAGCAGATCGTCTTGCCAAGTATGAAACGGTGGAACAGGTGAGCAGATGAAATTTATCTTTGACTGGATTTTCTCGCTCGCTTTGCTGATCGTACTCTCTCCTGTTTTCATTGTCCTGATGATTTTGATTCGTCTGAAGCTGGGAGCTCCCGTCTTTTTTACCCAAGAACGGCCAGGGTTAGAGGGAAAACCATTTCATATCCTCAAATTTCGGACGATGACGGACCAGAAGGACGAACATGGACACCTGCTACCAAATGAAGCGAGAGTGACGAGATTTGGGAGCTTCCTGCGAAAGTATAGCTTGGACGAACTCCCTCAACTCGTAAATGTGCTACGCGGTGAGCTCAGCTTGGTCGGTCCGCGCCCGCTCCGTATGGAGTACTTGCCTCGTTACAATAACGAACAAGCAAGGCGCCATGATGTCAAGCCCGGCATAACTGGATGGGCGCAAGTAAACGGACGAAATGCGATTACGTGGGAAGAGAAGTTTGAGCTTGACGTTTGGTATGTAGACAATCGGTCTTTTTGGCTAGATATGAAGATCATACTGATGACGGTACGAAAAGTATTTCATCACGGGGCAGCAAACCAACAAGAAAATGTGTTCATGGAAGATTTTATGGGATCACAAGCTTCATCTACAGATAAAATGACCATGGTCTAAGTGGAGAAGGGATAGCCAATGAGCCCAACAAAAAAGCGGATCTATCTCTCCCCGCCTCATATGGGGGAGTGGGAGCAGGTTTACCTGAGAGAGGCATTCGAGTCCAATTGGATCGCGCCTTTAGGAGAACATGTTGATGAATTTGAACGGGAAGTAGCGCAGTATGTCGGTTCCAGAGGGGCTGTCGCTGTCTCTTCTGGAACAGCGGCTATTCATCTCGCACTGTGCTTGCTGGGAGTGAAACCGAACGAGACTGTATTTTGTTCCACCTTTACTTTCGTTGCCAGTGCAAACCCGATTCTTTACACAGGAGCAGCTCCGGTGTTCATCGATTCAGATCCGGGATCGTGGAACATGTCTGCACAAGCATTACAGCGAGCGTTGCAGGATGCAGCGATTCAAAACAAGCTGCCAAAAGCAGTGATCGTCGTCAACTTATACGGCCAAAGTTCTGATATGGAAGCTATCCTGCGGTTGTGCACCCAATACGAAGTGCCCGTGATAGAGGACGCAGCAGAATCACTGGGAGCCACTTATCAAGGGAAAGCAAGCGGTTCATTTGGTGAGTACGGGGTATTTTCCTTTAACGGCAACAAGATCATTACGACATCAGGCGGGGGGATGCTCGTCTCAGACAACCTCGAAGGACTGGAAAAAGCACGCTTTCTAGCGACGCAGGCTCGTGATCAAGCCCGGCATTATCAGCATAGCGAAATCGGTTATAACTACCGGTTGAGTAACCTTTTGGCCGCAATAGGCAGGGGACAGCTACAAATACTGGATGAGCGAGTAGCAAGACGCAGACAAATTTTTGCTCACTATCAACAGGCATTGAAAGAATACGCGGGTATTGCGTTTATGCCAGAGATTCCAGAGGGACGATCTACACGATGGCTGACTGTCATGACGATGGATGAGGATGTATGTGGAGTCTCTGCACGAGAGATGGTCGAGTCGCTGGAAGAGGAAAATATCGAGGCGCGTCGGACGTGGAAGCCGATGCATCTTCAGCCCCTGTATGCCGGACAGCCTTACTATTCGCATGAACGGAGTGTGAGCGTCTCTGACCAGCTATTCTCGCAAGGAATCTGTCTGCCCTCCGGTTCGAGTATGACCGATGAAGATATAGATCGAGTAATCGACAGTATCAAAAAACGTCTGTGGAAATGAACGGATTTACGTTGATGGCGGAAAGAATGGAGGAAGCGTGGTATGAACCTTTTGCTGACGAGTGTGGGGAGACGGGTAAAAGTCGTCGATTATTTTAAGCGGGAATGGGAAGGCGTAGGCAGGGTCATAGCAGTGGATTGTGATCTGACAGCCCCGGCACTGTATGCAGCAGATGCTTACGAACAAGTTCCTCGAATCGATGATCCGCAATACATTCCTACCTTGCTTGCGCTATGTAGCCGTTTTGATGTGCAAGCTGTCCTTTCGCTTATCGATACAGAGCTCTCACTATTGGCAGAGTATAATGATTTGTTTCAGAAAAATCATGTCCAGGTGATCGTTTCTCCTGCTGAGACGGTGAAGCTGTGCATGGATAAAAAAGCGACGTATGATTTTCTCACGAGTAAGCACATCCCTTGTATTCCGACCTATACGGAATGGGAATTCATCATAGACGCTCTTGAATCTGGACAGCTGGCTTTTCCCCTGATGGTCAAACCAAGAAAGGGAAGTGCAAGTCTGGGGATCAGAAAAGTAGAGAATAGGGAAGAGCTTCACCTAGCCTTTTTCCAGGGCGAGGAGGTCGTCGTGCAGCCTTTTCTCACGGGCAAAGAGTACGGTGTGGATGCTTATGTTGATCTGGTCACAGGGCGGCCTGTCTCTGTTTTTACCCGACAAAAACTACGCATGAGAGCAGGAGAAACGGATAAGTCATTGGCTGTCAAAGAGACAAAGCTGTCCTCGTTAGCTATGGATCTTCTCTCGGTCTTGCCTCTGTCGGGTCCCATTGATATAGATTGCTTTCAAATGGGAGATGCGTATGTCATCTCTGAAATCAACCCCCGTTTTGGAGGAGGATTCCCTCATGCCTATGAGTGCGGGGAAAATTTCATGTCCTATCTCCAGCATAATCTGGGCGGAAAAGCGAATCGCCCTCGCCTCGGTTTGTATCGGGAAGGAAGCATGATGATAAAGTACGATGACGTCATGATGGTGGGGATTGATTCGAGATGGTCGTAAGAAGCAGACTGTACAAGTATGTCGGATTGGACGCACTGCTCTTGTTGATCGCAGTTCTCATGAGTCACTTGATTCGCTTCGACGGTCATGTGCACGAAACTTTTTGGGAGAGCTTGCCTCTTTCTCTTCTTTTGCTGGGGGGCTTCACCTATTTTTACTTCTATTTGCAAAAAGTGTACCTCTGCTCATGGAGACATGCAGGCATTCGGGAGCTGATGCTCGTTTTCAAAGGGACTACCCTTGCACTCCTCACTTCCTTGGGGGTCAGCTATGTACTGCGAATATTGAATGTTCCTGCCTTGATACCTACTTCTGTATTGATTCTCACGTGGATGACGGCAACTGTTGGGATCAGTGGTTCCCGATTGATTCTCGCTGTGTTTGGGCGAAATACGGTAAAAATGCAGCCCCATCATAAAAAGGCACTGGTAGTGGGGGCAGGCTCGGCAGGTAAGCTTGTGGTGGAAGAATTGCTGCAATGCAAGGATACCGACTTGTATCCCGTTGCCTTTATTGACGATGATCCGAAAAAGCAGCGTATGGCAGTACTGGGTATTACGATCGTGGGAACCCGAAATGACATACAGACAATCGTACAGCAGGAAGAGATCGATACGATTATCATTGCAATGCCTTCCATAGCAAAAGAAGAGGTTGCCAAAATCATTTCCATTTGCAAGGAGACACGGGTCAATATTAAGATCCTGCCTCTTGTGAGAGACGTCATTAATGGGAAAGTAACCGTGAATTCGATTCGTGATGTGAATTTGGAAGACTTGCTAGGGAGAGATTCTGTCGATGTGAATTTGGAGGAAATCTCGCTGTACCTGAGAGGTAAAACCGTTCTCGTTACAGGTGCGGGCGGGTCAATCGGGTCGGAGCTGTGCCGCCAAATCTCAGCGTTCGAACCAGGGATGCTCCTTCTATTGGGGCATGGCGAGAACAGTATTTATTCCATCGAAAACGAATTGCGGCGAAAATACCCGCACGTACACTATTGCTCGATCATTGCAGATATACAGGACCGCGTGAGAATTGACGCGATCTTTCAAAAGTATTCTCCTGCGATCGTCTTCCACGCAGCCGCTCACAAACACGTCCCTCTTATGGAAAACAACATAGAAGAAGCGATTAAAAACAATATTTTTGGAACCAAAAATTTAGCGGAGTGCGCCCATAAATACGGGGCAGAACGATTTGTATGCATCTCGACGGATAAAGCAGTCAATCCCACGAGTGTCATGGGGGTTACGAAGCGTATTGCCGAGATGATGGTTCAGAGCTTGGGAGAGATAAGTACGACCAAATTTGCAGCTGTTCGCTTTGGGAATGTCTTAGGCAGTCGGGGAAGCGTCATTCCCTTGTTTAAGCAGCAAATCAACGAAGGTGGCCCAGTTACCATCACTCACCCCGAAATGCTGCGATTTTTCATGACGATCTCCGAAGCGGTTCAACTGGTGATACAAGCCGGAGCATTAACAACAGGAGGAGAAGTATTCATTTTGGATATGGGTAAGCCAGTTCGCATCTCAGACCTGGCCAACGATTTGATCCGACTCTCAGGTTTGGAACCTAACGTAGACATCAAGATCGTTTATACTGGCATGCGTCCCGGGGAAAAGCTATACGAAGAAATTTTTACCAGTGAGGAAAGCGCGACTGCTTCCAAGCACAATCGAATTTTTATCGGGAATCCAAGTGAGTTTTCCTACGAGGACTTCACATTTTTCCTCCGCAAATTGGAGCAGACTGTGCAGAAGAAATATTCATCCTCGACGAAAAATGAATTGCTGAACTACCTGCATCAAATGGTTCCTACTTACCAATCTCCAGTGCCAGAACCGCAAGAGGCTCTTCAGACGTAACGGACGGAAGTTGTCTTAAGTCGTATTGTGAGGGGGGAGGTCGTGGGTAAAAAGGTCTTAAATGAAGTGTTTTTGTTACGCAGTATTGCTTGCCTATGTATTGTACTCTTGCACAGTATCACCAGAATGTACACAGATGAGAGTGGTGTGATCAGCTACTGGAAATTGTTTCTGGCTTACGGAACACCTTCTTTTGTGTTTATATCCGAGCTGTTACTCGCCTACGCTTATCCACGCACGACACCGCAAGGCTTTTTGCTAAAACGTATGCAATTTATTCTGATCCCCTATTTGTGCTTTGGACTGCTGGAGGCAGCCATTGATTCTGTTAAACCCGTGATGAGCGGAGATTGGCTCGCCTTTGTTGAAACAGCCGCCTTTTACTTGCTTTTAGGTGAAGTGCCCGGATATTTCATCTTGGTTATTTTCCAATTCTACTTGCTCCATCTGTTCTTCCAAAAATACGTATTTCCGAGGTTCAAACCATTCTTGGTATTGATGGCAGCCTTTCTCATCAATACGATCTACCTTGCTTTTTTCAACTTTACCGATCCGGTGCCTACAGCTGTTGGCGAATACATCTGGGATCGTTTTTACCGACTGCCGTTTTTAGGATGGATCTTCTATTTCGTGCTGGCGTACTACTGTGGTACCCGATTGGAGAAGTTGTACGGGATGCTGCGAAAGTATCGCTGGGGATTGACTGGTGCACTCCTCGCATCAGCAGGATTGCTCGCAGTCAATAACTACTTCAACGTCATCGAAGCCATATCGTCTAAGCGTGTGGACATGGTCTTGTTCACCTCTGTAGCAGTTCTGTGGCTGCTGTATGTTGCTTCTCGTTTGAAAAGCATTCCGTCCATTTTCATCAAAATAAGCCAATACTCTTTTGGAATTTATTTGGTGCACCAGCTCGTGTTTCTGGTTCTCTACGTATTTCTCAAGCGTGTCCCTTGGCTATTGGAAAATCCGGTTGGCGTCATCGTGTTATTTGCAATGGGGCTGCCGTTGTCCATGCTGACAGTTTATTTGGTCAATCGGATGCCTTTTGGGGCGTATGTCATCGGTCGGATCGGTATCGGTAAAGAAGGCAGGCAAACAAAGTCGGCACACGCATCTATACCACCTCGTGCGAAAAACATTTCCTAGCCCCGGATGAATCATAGATTGTGCTTCAAATTCCACGCTTGTCTCGTCACTTCTCTTACGAATTCGAAATAGATTTAATTATAATCGTTGTTCAAGCAGTTGAGGAGGAGACAAGTGTGGTTTATAAACAAATTAATGTGATGGACTATGGAGCAATAGGGAATGGGGTGGCTAATGATACAACAGCCATTCAAGCGGCCATGAATGATTGTGTAAGCGGCGTTGGAAATGTTCTGATTTTCCCGGCAGGAACCTACCGGATCACAGCTGCAATCACGGTCACAGGTGGCAGTCACATATACGTCGAGGGACAAGGATCAGTCATCAAGGGAAACAGGAACGATTTGTTCCGCGTACGGGATACCTCTCATTTTCAGGTGAGCAACCTAACATTTGATACACCTGCAACAACGGGGGTAGCTCGCTTTTATCGCGGCATTAAAACGTCGTATGTGACATTGAGTGACTGTCACATGATTAACGGCGCTTTAGCGTATTTTCTATCTTCCTATGATGGAACCCCCATTGACTACAATGACAAGACCTTTTGGAATGAGCATATTCGGCTGGAACGTTGTTCAGCTTCCGGTGGCTTTCTTGTCGATAACATCGTGATGATCCAAAAAGCGAACCATGTGGTCATCGAGCAATGTTATTTCGAAAAAGGGACGGGTGACGGTATTAAGTTCAACGGTGGCGACTGCGAGAACTTGTACATTATGCACAATGAAATTTGTCATATGGTCGATGACGGTGTTGATATGTACGGTTCTGGTCGCTATTTACACATTAATGACAACTACTTTCACGACATTCGTAGCTATCCAGCCAATCTGAAGCTGTCGGGAGAGGGGGTCAACACAGCGAGTGCGTATAAAGCTTGGTTTATCAACAATCGAGTGGAGAATAACGCACTTGGTCTCGGACTTGCGAATGGAAAAAGTATTTTGGTGCAAGGAAATATTTTCAAAAATAACGGTATCGATTCAACGACGGGAACGCAATACTCTCACATGATCCTGGTTAGTGAAAGCGCAGAGGATATCCGGTTTATTGACAATGATTTTCTGGATAACAAGACCAGAACAGGGATATTGTCACTTGAACAGGTTGGCGAAGGAATGAATTTGTATTGCCTGATTCAAGGAAACAGATTCCGCAACAATACACCTCCTGCTCTTGTTGCCATCGGAAAAAGTGACTCCACCGCAAATCGAATGATCGATGTAGAAGGAAACCTGTTTGATGGAATGACAGGCCGTGCTATTCAAGTCCAGATCAACAAGGGATCGGTCAATATTAAAAACAATCGCTTTATCAATGGACCAGAAGCTGTCCGAATCACGACCCTAAGCGCAATCGCTGAGGTCGTGGTCAGCGGAAACAAATCTGAAGTAAGCGGTGCTCCTCTTGTCAACAGTACGTCTACTCCCCACATTGAACATGACAATTCATGGAATTACCCCTATGCCGGCCCCACCTCCAAGCGTCCTCCATACCCTTACCTAGGCCAAGTATATTTTGACACGACAGTTGGTAGAATGATGTATTGCCGATCAGTGACACCACGTCAATGGCTCCCGATCTAAATAATGGAATCGTAAGACATTCTGGAATCCATACGTTATGATAATAGTGGGGCGTAGCATGCCCACTTGATTAAGCAGCAGGAGTGTCATTTACCATGATCATCCAATGGATTCGTTATCGGTAATTTGAGGTACAGTTCACTGTAATCCCTTCATTTTTCTGGAAATGCCGGGGGTTTATTTGACTGTGCCTTTTTTCATTCACCGAATACGAATGAATGGGGTGCTCATTTTGATTTCTACTGCTATCTCCCGGCATGAGGAGATTTTTCGTTGTCCTGTCTGCCAGGCTTCCATGCACAATGTACCTGCGACTAGCTTGGTATGCAACAATGCCCATTGCTTTGACATTTCCAAGTACGGCTACGTTCACTTGGCTGCGCGTACCTATCCATCAAAATATGACAAGCAAATGTTCGCAGCGAGAAGAGCAATTTGCGAGCAAGGCTTTTTTGATCCGCTGAATGGCGTATTGAGCGAAGTCATTCTGAAGACAATAGATCCCGAGCGAAGCCAGCTGTATATCCTGGATGCAGGGTGATTTGTTATCCCCTTCCAATACAGATGAATTTCATAGACTGCTGGCTGATGACGGATTGATGATCAAGATTATTCCAGAAGCCAATTATTTGCGAGAGCTACGGGAAGTTTTGTATCAAGAGACACCGAAAAAACAATATGCGAACCATCGCATGATCGATCACTTCGAAGCCAGCTTCCAGCTAGTCGGCAAGGAACGGGTCCAGTACCAGTTCCGACTGGAAGAGGGGAGTCTTCCTTCCCTTCTTCAAATGACTCCGTTGGCATGGGCGGCGGCACCAGAGCAGTTGGAGCGGGTGTCAGACTTGGCTGGAGTAGACATTACCATTGATTTGACTGTGTTGATCGGGAGGAAATAAAGCAGCGACTGTCCTGAGCGGGTAAATCCGGTTAGGGCGGTCGTTTTTTTATTTCAAGATTACTGTTCCGCCGTATTGTTTGTAATCCTCGAATACTTCCGTGTAGTGTGCGCCCCAAAAACCATCTCTGGCTACAGGGCGTTCCTTTATCTCAAAAAACTTCGCGTCTGTTGTTTCGTCGGTTTGCTTGACGAGATCGCCAACCCATTGGTCTACGGTAAACAAAAACTCAAACAACTGGTATTCGTCAGAGAACGAATTGGCCACGACGGATTTCCCCGTATAGATCGCGATTAATGTCGCTTGCACGACTTCGAGCCCCGTTTCTTCCAGCACCTCTCTTTTCAAGGTGTCATAGATGGATTCACCGAGTTCAATCGACCCTGCTGGCATTGTCCATCTTTCATTATGTTTGAGAAATAACACCTGTCCTTCCGCATTCGAAATGATGGCGCGAACGGATGGAACGATGAGCGGGGCGTGTCCTACTACATTTCGTAATTGCCCTACATAAGAGTCTTCATAACGAATGCTCATTTTTCTCACCTCAAGGCTCAGTAGTCATTAACCAATCCATGCTGCTCTCAAACAAAGTGAGTGAATACGTATGGCTGACAGGCTGATGAATGGAAGACACTCGATCAGTAATACAAAAGAAAATAATCGGCAACCGAAACAACTCCCTTCCTAAATCATCCTGGGTATATTTTACATGGTTCCTGTTTGACACCGTCCATATTTTTTTTGAAAATAAGTGTGAATAGTCGGGAATTTTCGGAGGGGTAGTATGGGCTTGGATCAGGATGAGGCTTCCTTTTTACGTGTAAGGCCTTTTTTGGATGATATCAAAAAGCACTGCATGTCCCTCACGAAAAACGAATGGGATGCGCAGGACCTCCTGCAAGAAACATTGACGAAGGTGTATCGTTCCTTGCAGAAGGCCCCAGAGAGAGAACTGACCAAGGCGTATTTGAAGCAAATTGCAACCAATGCCTGGATCGATCATTGTCGGAAAGTAAAGGCGACGATGCAGCAGACAGCCCTATTCGATATAGCGGAGTATCTGCATCCATCCACTGTAGCTGATGCATTTGTGCAGCGAGAGGTGTTCGAGCAGCTGGCTGATCGCTTGAATGCCAGACAGATGGTGCTGATCCTACTAATGGACATTTTTTCATTTACTGCCCAAGAAACGGCCACATTGTTGCATACGACGGTAGGCGCTGTGAAGGAAGGTGTGAAGAGAGCTCGCCTGCGGTTGTTAACCTTGGCTGAGCAATCTAAGCTGGATGAAAGCCGGTCCATCACAAAGAAAACCGACAAAACTGGTCACCGTGATTCGTCTGGATTTGTATCAAAAGAAGGGTTCGAGCAATTTTTGGCGGCCTTTCGTGCAGGAGATGCGTATGCCATTTGTGAAACGTACCTGCGTCTCGCCAAACAGGGCGTGAGTGTGGAGAAGGTTTCAGTAGCAGGAGAACGGCTTTTCTTTTCCGTTCGAGACCCGGATGGACATTTGCTGCATTTTTTTCAGAAATGGTAGAGGACCCCATTTCTTTTTGTTCTTACTCCTCGTTAATGAAGGTGAACGTACCTATTTGAAAGAAAGGAGCGAAACACAAATGAGTATCCAAGTGCGTAATTTTGCGGTCGTGCAGCTACCTGTCAAAGATTTGGAGGTATCTGTAAAGTGGTATCGAGATGTGCTCGGCATTCCTTTTTCCTTTGAATATTCACCGGAGGACAATGAAGCTTGGTTAAACGTAGGCGGGGTGGGTCTAGGGCTAATTCGTTGCCCTGAAGTCCCGCGATTGGACTTTACGGATATGACTGGACAAGCCCAACCGATCATCTCCTTGCAAGTAGATCAAATCCATGAGGTTTACGAAGAACTCAAAAGCAAAGGAATCGAAGTAGGAGAAATGACGTACAAGCGAAGCGGAGGCTACAGCTTTACATTCCGTGATCCTGACGGGCATTTGAACCACTTGTGGGGTGGATGGCCATCTGCCGAGGATGAAGAGAGAAACGCTTAGAGTTAATTTTTCACAAGTGGCCGCAGTGGAGCGAAGAATATTTCCAGTCTACGCTCCGGGCTACGTCCTGCGAGGAAGTGTGGACTGTCCGCTCCGCAGCGATTCGCGGGGAAACGCAAAAGCGGTAGCCGCTACGTCGCATAGGCACGTTGCGTTTCTTTTACCCGCGAATCGCCGCGAAGCTGGGCTGGACTTCGAAAGTCGCTAGGACTGGAAATATTCTTCTCTGGCGTGGCTGATGTAAATTCTCCGTAGCAAGCACTTCGATTCTTTAAAAGCTCCGATAAATCCAACAGCTAGTAAGGAAACAGGAGAAATAAGCGAAAGATCTTTGGGGCACCGACCGAGGCGCAATGGAAAAAGCGAAACACGCCTTTAAGCGTCCACCCCTGAGTTGGCCTCCCTGAACCTCTACTTTGGACGCGGTTTCGCTTTTTCCATGGAGCCGTGCAGTCAATCCCCCCAGCTGGTGACCCAAGAAGCTGGAGCGTTTTCTCCTGTTTCCTCCCGCCACAGCAGCTGGAAAGCGGATTCCAGTCTACGCTCCGGGCTACGTCCTGCGAGGAAGTGTGGACTGTCCGCTCCGCAGCGATTCGCGGGGAAACGCAAAAGCGGTAGCCGCTACGTCGCATAGGCACGTTGCGTTTCTTTTATCCGCGAATCGCCGCGAAGCTGGGTTGGACTTCGAAAGTCGCTAGGACTGGAAATATTCTTCTCTGGCGTGGCTGATGTAAATTCTCCGTAGCAAGCACTTCGATTCTTTAAAAGCTCCGATAAATCCAACAGCTAGTAAGGAAACAGGAGAAATAAGCGAAAGATCTTTGGGGCACCGACCGAGGCGCAATGGAAAAAGCGAAACACGCCTTTAAGCGTCCACCTCTGAGATGGCATCCTGAACCTCTACTTTGGACGCGGTTTCGCTTTTTCCATGGAGCCGTGCAGTCAATCCCCCTAGCTGGTGACTCAAGAAGCTGGAGCGTTTTCTCCTGTTTCCTCCCGCCACAGCAGCTGGAAAGCGGATTTTACCAAGTGGCCGCAGTGGAGCGAAGAATATTTCCAGTCTACGCTCCGGGCTACGTCCTGCGAGGAAGTGTGGACTGTCCGCTCCGCAGCGATTCGCGGGGAAACGCAAAAGCGGTAGCCGCTTCGTCGCGTAGGCACGTTGCGTTTCTTTTACCCGCGAATCGCCGCGAAGCTGGGTTGGACTTCGAAAGTCGCTAGGACTGGAAATATTCTTCTCTGGCGTGGGTCTTGTAAGTACTATCACTCTTTAAAAGACTCAATGAAACACCAACAGCTAGTAAGGAAACAGGAGAAATAAGCGAAAGATCTTTGGGGCACCGACCGAGGCGCAATGGAAAAAGCGAAACACGCCTTTAAGCGTCCACCTCTGAAAAGCATCCCTGAACCTCTACTTTGGACGCGGTTTCGCTTTTTCCATGGAGCCGTGCAGTCTAAGCCCCCTAGCTGGTGACCCAAGAAGCTGGAGCGTTTTCTCCTGTTTCCTCCCACCACAGCAGCTGGAACAAAGAATCTCAAAATAAGACTCTGAATATCAATTTGATACGAAATAATCTCAATATGAGACGGCTGACACTTAATTAATGCCTTACATCCTTGGCACGATCCTTGCTTTATCAAATGAGAAGAAACCACCACAAGGAGGAACTCATTGATGGAGAACCGCCCACCAATCTACGTCGTGAAAAACAAGAGAAAAAATAGCGAAACTTCTACCATACCCACCTATTTGTCGGCAAAAGAAACCCGTTATGCAAAAGCTTTTCACCAATCTCTTGCAAACTATGAGCCGACTCCGCTCGTTTCCTTACCAGCATTAGCCCGCGAATTAGGTGTCGGGCAGTTGCTTGTTAAGGATGAGTCCAAGCGATTTGGCCTCAATGCCTTCAAGGTACTAGGAGCATCCTACGCGATGGCTCGTTTCTTGTGTGAGAAGCTGGGGCAATCGATGGAGGAGCTGAGCTTTGAAGCACTGTGCTCCCATGAGATGAGAGAGCAGATCGGAGAGGTCACCTTCGTCACCGCAACAGATGGCAATCACGGTCGTGCGGTTGCCTGGGCAGCTAAGGCACTCGGACAGCATGCAGTCGTTTATTTGCCAAAAGGCTCAGCCCAGCAACGGATCGATGCCATACGCGAGGCAGGTGCACAAGCCCACGTCATCAATGGAAACTACGACGAAGCCGTGCGTCTCTCTGAACAAATGGCGAAGGAACGCGGATGGCAGGTCATTCAGGATACAGCGTGGGAAGGCTACACGACCATCCCGACGTGGATCATGCAAGGCTACACGACGATGGCAGCAGAGGCCATGGAGCAGCTCTCAGCCCTCATCGATTCCAAACAGCCGACGCATCTATTTTTGCAGGCAGGTGTCGGTTCCATGGCGGCGGCTGTCTTGGGACATTTCGTTGCAGAGTCAGCAAACAAAGACTTTACGACCATCATTGTCGAGCCGCATAGCGCCAATTGCATGGTCCTCTCGGCAGAGAAGAGCGACGGACAACCGCATGCAGCCACGGGAGAGCTGCGTACCATCATGGCGGGCTTGGCATGTGGAGAGCCGAATCCAATGGCATGGGAACTCATGCAGGAGCATGCAGATTTCTTCGTTAGCTGTGCAGATTACGTGGCAGCAAACGGCATGCGCATACTCGCGGCTCCAACAGGAGATGATCCTTCCATTGTCAGCGGTGAAAGCGGTGCGGTCGGGGTAGGGCTTCTCGCTTCCCTGATGAAGAAGCCAGCGTATCATCAACAGCGAGAGCAGCTGGGCTTGAATGAAAAATCGATTGTTCTTTGCTTCAGTACAGAAGGTGACACGGACCAAGACAGCTACAGACGTATTGTCTGGGAAGGCGCATGCCGAGAAGAGGGGGAAATGACAAAATGAACGTGACGATCAATCGAAATGAACTAATTTCGTTGGTGCAGGATTTGATCCGAATTGACTCAGTGAATCCATATCTCGATGAGGACGGCCCCGGAGAAAAAGCGATTGCTGCTTTTATCCGAGAGCGTTTGGAGGCGGCAGGACTGGAGGTTCATGTCATGCCCATCAACAATAAAGCGGTCAACGTCGTTGGCATTTTGCGGGGAACAGGCGGCGGCAAATCCTTGATGCTAAACGGACACATGGATACGGTCAGCGCCAAACGCATGGAGATTCCCCCGTTTGAGCCTACACTTACGGACAATAAAATTTACGGCCGGGGCAGTCAGGACATGAAAGGCAGTCTGGGCGCAATGATTGCGGCTGTAGAGGCAATCGCCCAAGCGAAGGCTCCTTTGACAGGAGACGTCATTTTGACTTTTGTCGCTGACGAGGAGTATAAAAGCATCGGAACGGAGGAGCTGGTAAAAGCGTACAAAGCAGACGCGGCGATATGCTGTGAGCCCTCCGATTTGGCGATTGGTGTCGTTCATAGAGGGTTTGCTTGGGTAAAATGCGAGGTGCTGGGCAAGGCTGCTCACGGAAGTCGTCCAGCAGAAGGAATTGACGCAATCGTTCGGGCGGGTAGGGTTCTGCAGGAGCTGGAACGTCTATCGGACAGATTGGCGGAGGGTGCAGTTCATCCGATTCTCGGTGCGGCATCTGTCCATGCTTCGCTCATTCAGGGTGGGACAGAGCTATCCACCTACCCAGACTACTGCCGAATCGATTGGGAGAGAAGGACGTTGCCAGGTGAGACAGAGGCAGACGTAGCAGCTGAAATCGAATCGTTGCTACAAAAGCTGCGCGCAGAAGACGAAACGTTCCAAGCGAGCGCCGAGCTGTCATTTTTGCGAGAGCCGTTTGAAGTCGCACTTGATGAGCCTGTTTATGTAGCTCTTCAGACAGCGTGTGAGCGTGTGATGCGAAAAACACCGGAAGTATGCGGATTCTCGGGCTGGACGGATGCAGCATTATTGCAGGAGGCAGGAATCCCTACCGTCTTGTTCGGGCCAACAGGAGCGGGTCTTCATTCAGCAGTGGAATATGTAGAGGTCGAGAGCTTGGTAGACATGAGTACCATCTTGGTGGAAACGATCTGCGATTTTTGTAGGTAAAAGCTCCATAAGGCTTGGCTTCTCCTGGATGCGCTATAATGTAGGCAAGAGATAGACGGGGAAGGGGGAAGTCAGATGCCCTTGCGAGAGATTCAGGAAAGCGTACAACAGATTGCTTCTGCTGTTGCATCCGTTTTGCACGTCGAGGTAGAAATCGCGGACAATCAGTTTTTGCGAATCGCAGGGACGGGGAAAACCGAGGCGGGTGTTTTGCGGACGATGGCAGGAGAGGACCATATATACCGGGAGTCGCTCTTAGCTGGGCAGCCTGTCGTGATCATGCATCCAGGGCAGGATGAACGGTGTCGTCCCTGTATGCATTATGGAAATTGCGCGGAGACGGGAGAGATTTGTTGCCCGATTCAATTAGACAATGAAAATGTTGGTGTGATCGGACTGCTTGCTTTCGATGAGGAGCAGCGGGAGCGGCTGTTTGCAGATGTGGATGCAATTCTAACTTATTTGCAAAAGATGGCAGAGCTGGTAGCGATCAAGCTAAAAGAGCATTACTTGTACGTCGAGCAGCAGCTTACAGTAGAAAAGCTGCGTGTCATCATGGATGAAATGGACAAAGCCATGCTTCTCGTCGATCAAGACAATCGGATTATTCAGGCGAACCAACGGGCCCGACAATACTTGCAGCTCGATCACGATGACAGCCAAACGGCTGAGTGGATCGCTGCGATTCGCCGAGCAGATGCCTCGCAGACTGCGCCAAAGCAGGTCGTTTTGTCCATCGGGCGGGAAGACAAGACATTTTTGTTCGGGATCAAGCCGATTCTGCTGGCGGGTACGATCAGAGAATGGGTCATTACGCTTGATGATGTGCAGGAGGTCGTGCAAATCGCAAGACAGGTGAGTGGATACTCCCAGCTCGATCCTTTTTGGATGATCGGCGGCAACAGCACGGCGATTGTACAGGCAAAAGAAGTAGCAAGACGTGTGGCAGCCACTGATTCGACTGTGCTGCTTCAAGGTGAAAGTGGAACAGGAAAGGAGCTTTTTGCCAGGGCCATCCATCAGGCCAGCCCGCGCCATGATCAGCCATTCATCTCGATCAATTGCGCAGCGATCCCTGAGCATTTGATGGAAAGTGAATTGTTCGGTTACGAAGAAGGCTCATTTACAGGAGCGCGAAAAGGTGGAAAGCCGGGCTTGTTCGAGGTGGCAGGAAAAGGCACGCTGTTTCTCGATGAAATCGGCGATTTGCCTATGCATTTGCAAAGTAAGCTGTTGCGCGTGCTGCAAGAAAAGGAACTATACCGAATCGGGGGAGATGGCAAGCCGATACCGATAGCAGCACGAATCGTTGCTGCGACACATCTGGATTTGCAGGAGCGGGTAGCCAAGGGGCTGTTTCGTTTGGACCTGTACTATCGATTGCACGTCATTCCAATTCACTTGCCTTCGCTGCGAGAACGTAGAGAAGATATACTGCCTCTGGCGAATGATATCCTTTTGGCACATGCGAATCGCCTGGGTAAGAAGATGAACGGCTTTTCCCAAGAGACGCAAAACGTACTGTTTCATCATGACTGGAGAGGAAATGTCCGAGAGCTTGAAAATGTCATCGAGTACGCGATCAATATGGAAACAACCTCTTGGGTGCAGGCTTCGAGCTTGCCCATTCGAACGGAAATGCTTCGTGATCCTGCTTCCATTCCTGGTAAACAAACTCTGGCGCCTACAGAATGGCAGAAGCACGGGCTTACGCTAAAAGAACTGGAACGAGCAGCAATCGATTCCGCGATGCAGCAAATCCGGGAAAGAAATGGACGAAAGGAAGAAGCAGCTACACTATTAGGCATCAGTCGGGCGACACTGTTTCGGAAGCTGCGCGAGTACGGTCTCACCTAATTTGACTGTTGGCCCGTTTTTGGGATTTACGCGGAGAATGTGGTATGATGGTTGAGAAACAGTAGGAGAGAATGCTCGAAGGAAGGAGTGCCAAAAGAAAATGAGAGAAGTTTTTGGATGGATTCGCTCGATAACCTTTGCTGTCGTTTTCGCCCTTGTCCTCGGAATTTTTGTATTTCAGCCGTTCAAGGTTGATGGGCATTCCATGGACCCTACCTTACAAGACGAACAGCGCATATATGTTTCGAAGCTATCACACACGTTTTCTTATTTGCCAGATTACGGAGAGATCGTCGTAATCGACAGTCGGGTAGAGCGAGACCGTACATGGAAGGACGATATCCTGGGGCACCCCCTGGTGTCGCTAGTCACGGGCCAGGGCGATGATCACTCGATGTACGTCAAGCGGGTCATCGGAAGGCCAGGCGACGTATTGGAGTTCAAAGACAACAAGGTATATCGAAACGGTCAGGCATTGAACGAGCCGTACATCAAAGAAACGATGGATTATGCAGCGGAAGGGACTATCACCGTTCCAGCCGATCATGTTTATGTCATGGGAGATAACCGGAATCATAGTACGGATTCCCGCGATATTGGTTTTATCCCGCTGGATCATGTGATGGGAACCATGATCGAAAATCCTCTCAAGAAATAAGGAACGACAAGCAGAAAGGTTGTCCATTGCGGACGACCTTTTTTCGATGAAACAAAACTCTTCCTTCCACGTCTTAAGGGTAATGAATACGAGGAGGAAGAGGTGTAGTCCTTGAAAAAACAGCTTATTTTCACCAAGCTTTTACTGATAGCGATGCTTGCTTGGGCAACTACTGTAAGTGCGCACTCTTCAAGCAACTCAAATGCGGGGTCCCACCATCATTTCATCCCGAATGCGAAACCAACCGACTGGCAAGACGCCAAGAAGATGCCACTTCCAGATCCTGATGAGTGGAAGAGTCATGTAAAGCTCTTACAGACGCAATGATAGTGGTCAGTATGGTAAACTAATACCAGCCCCATTCTCTTTAGGCTGGTATTTCTTTTGCTAGTTAATTAGGTAATGGTCGAGGAGGACGGCATATGCCCAGCATTTTGATAGCGGATCGGGACCAGAACGAACGAATCGGGATCGGCTGGCTCGTCAGCAGCTATGCCATTCCGTATGACAAGGTGCATAGTGCCGGGACTATGGAAGACGTATTTGAAATGATGGAAGCGCATACACCGGAAGTGATCTGTATTGAATTGGACATGATCGGGCGTGGGCAGTGGGACCGGCTGAAGCTTCTCGTGGATCAGTATCGTCCGACCGTTGTGGTGACTACCTCAGAGGCGACGTTTGAGCGGGCGATGCAGGGGATCGGACTTTTTGCACGCGATCTATGGCTGAAGCCACAGACACCGGAATACATCAGGAGAATCCTGACGAGATGCTGTCAGGAGCGCTTGGATCGGAAGCCAATGAACGAAGAGAAGGGAACGGGATCCGGTAATAGCAGGGATGTCTCGTATCTTGACCTGTTTTTCCCAGGGCATGCACAAGCCAAGTCTTATTCGCTCATGCTGGCTCAATTGGAAGATCCGAAGCGGCATCCGGAGCTGCTGCGCTTTTTTGAGGAATATCCGTTTCGCGACAAACCGGTTCTATTGCCGCTAGGGGAGACCATTGTGGGTGTTTTTCCAATGGATGCTTCGGGCTTGCCTTCTTCGCTCCACCAAATGGGCAAGCGTTTGCTGATGGACTGGGAAGCAAACAGTGATGCGCCGCTCTTTTTGGTCATGTATGACGCAAGCAACCATGAGCAGAGCTTGAATGAAACGTTTGCGGAAGCGAGCCAAGCCCTGCAAATTCGTTTTTTCAAAGGATATCGGCAAGTGACGGTCGTGGATCATCGTGTGAATTGGACGATGATTGACCCATTTTTGACGCCCGCCGAACAGCGCACGTGGGTGGAAATGCTGGATGAGGGCAATCGGGAAGAGCTGAAGCAGTGGCTGTATACACATTTCTTTTACAAGGAAGAACCTTACCCGGAGCCGGGACTGTTGCGTATCCGGCTGACGAGTATTTTGGCCCAAGTCAGGCGCTACATGATATCACGAGGTCTTGACTCCGCCCCTTTGGAAGAGGAGTATCACCGGGTTTTCGAAACGATTCTGTACTCGCCGATCTTGTATCGGATCGTAGTGGAACTGCTGCTATTTATCAATCAGCTGCTCGATGAGGCACATCATCCCATCGACGAGTCCCGTGTAGATGTCGTGGAACAGGCGATTCGCTATATAGAAGGGCGTTACACCGATCCTGCACTACGCCTGGAGGAGGTTGCACGGTATATCGACCGCAGTCCTTCCTATTTCAGTACGCTGCTCGCGCAAAAGCAAGGAAGCTCTTTTCGCCAAATACTCACATCGTTGCGGGTAAAAGAAGCACGCCGATTGCTTCTTGAGACCTCCCTGTCTGTCCAAGAGGTAGCAGAGCGATGTGGATTCATAAACGCCAATTATTTCAGTAAAATTTTTAAGGAAAAGACAGGGACAACTCCACGTTTGTTACGAAATCAAAAGAAAAGATAGAAATCGAAAAAAAAGACAGATTTTTTCGTCAAACCATGAATGCGGTTGCAAGTGAATCGAAAGTAGAGGCACCAAATCGAAAGCGCGGTGCCTTTTTTGTTTTCCCTTGCTCTTTTACAATGGAGCTAAGAAGTACATCCTTTTAGAAAAGCAGGTGGAAATGATGACGACGACACAATCCGTTGAGCAATTGATCCAAGCCTTTTCAGGTACCCAATTACATACAAAGGGATGGGTACAGGAAGCTGCGCTGCGCATGCTTTTGAACAACCTCAATCCTGATGTAGCTGAGCGTACAGAGGATCTGGTCGTATACGGCGGAATTGGCAAGGCGGCACGGAACTGGGAATGCTTCGATGTAATTGTCAAAACATTGCAAACGTTAGAGAGCGATGAAACACTCCTCATCCAGTCTGGGAAGCCGGTTGCCGTATTCAAATCGCATACCGATGCGCCGCGTGTGCTGCTGGCAAACTCGAACCTGGTGCCTGCCTGGGCGAATTGGGAGCATTTCCACGAGCTGGACAAAAAGGGTTTGATGATGTACGGACAAATGACAGCGGGAAGCTGGATTTACATTGGCAGCCAGGGCATCGTGCAAGGGACGTACGAGACGTTTGCAGAACTGGCACGCCAGCATTTTGAAGGCACGTTGACCGGAACGATTACCGTGACAGCAGGCTTGGGCGGCATGGGTGGTGCGCAACCGCTGGCCGTATCGCTCAATGGCGGTGTGAGCATCAATATCGAGGTGGACCCGACCCGTATTCAACGCAGATTGGACACGAAATACCTGGATGTGATGACAGAGAGTCTGGACGAAGCGATCCGTTTGGCGGAAGAAGCGAAACGCGACAAAAAAGGCATTTCCATCGGTCTGTTGGGCAATGCACCCGAAGTGCTGAATGCCATGCTGGCTCGTGACTTTATCCCGGATGTGCTGACGGACCAGACCTCCTCGCATGATCCACTCAACGGCTACATTCCCATCGGCATGTCACTGGAGGAAGCAGCCGAACTGCGGACACGCGATCCGAAAGCGTACGAATCTCGCACAAAAGCAAGCATCGCTGAACACGTTCGCGCCATGCTCGCGATGCAGGAAAAAGGAGCAGTCACTTTCGACTATGGCAATAACATCAGGCAGGTGGCAAAAAACGAAGGTGTGGAGGATGCATTTCGTTTCCCTGGCTTTGTTCCAGCCTACATCCGTCCGCAATTTTGTGAAGGTAAGGGTCCATTCCGTTGGGTAGCACTATCCGGCGATCCTGAGGATATTTACAAGACAGACGAAGTCATCCTCCGCGAGTTTTCCTACAACACGCATCTGTGCAACTGGATCCGCATGGCGCAGGAGCGCATCCAGTTCCAGGGACTTCCATCCCGTATTTGCTGGTTAGGCTACGGTGAGCGTGCGCGCTTTGGTCAAATCATTAATGAAATGGTTGCGCGCGGTGAGCTTTCGGCCCCAATCGTCATCGGGCGAGACCATCTGGACTCCGGTTCTGTCGCATCGCCAAACCGCGAGACAGAAGCAATGAAGGATGGCAGCGATGCGGTTGCAGACTGGCCGATTCTCAATGCCATGATCAATGCGGTAGGCGGAGCGAGCTGGGTGTCTGTACACCATGGTGGCGGCGTTGGTATGGGGTACTCTCTCCACGCAGGAATGGTCATCGTGGCAGATGGCACGCCAGAAGCAGCACGTCGTCTGGAGCGCGTCCTCACAACAGATCCGGGTATGGGCATTGTTCGACATGTGGATGCAGGGTATGACCTCGCGATTCAAACAGCCAAGGAAAAAGGCGTCAACATCCCGATGATGAAGGAGTAAGAGCCATGACAAAACCTGTATGGATTCGCCATGCCAGTCAGCTCGCCACGCTGGCTGGCGGCTCCTCTTCCCCGGTAACAGGAGCGCAAATGAATGAGCTGTCGATCATCGAGGACGGAAGCATATGGCTGGAAGACGGCGTTATCCAGCGTGTGGGAACAGATGAAGAGCTGGAGCTTCACTATCGAGAACGCGCACATGAGGCGAATATCATTGATGCTTCGGGCAAGCTGGTCACTCCGGGCCTGATCGATCCGCATACCCATCTGGTGCACGCGGGTAGTCGGCAAAACGAGTTTAATATGCGGCTAAATGGCGCTACGTATATGGAGATTATGAACAATGGCGGTGGAATTCACTCGACGACTGCGGCTACGAGGGCAGCTACCCACGAGGAGCTGTTTGCCCAGAGCAAGCGACGTCTTGACCAGTTCCTGTTGCATGGGGTAACAACGGTTGAGGCGAAAAGCGGCTACGGTCTGACATTGGAAGCGGAGCTGAAGCAGCTGGAGGTCGCCAAACAGCTGCATGAGGCACATCCTATTGATATCGTCAGTACCTTTATGGGTGCACATGCAGTGCCGCGTGAATACAAGGAAAATCCCGATGCGTTTGTAGACCTAGTCATTGAGGAAATGATCCCGGAGGTCGCTCGACGCAAGCTCGCTGTTTTTAACGATGTGTTTTGCGAAAGAGGAGTGTTCACCCCTGAGCAATCCCGGCGCATTCTCGAAGCCGGAATCCGTCACGGTCTGCTGCCGAAGATTCATGCGGATGAAATAGAACCGTACGAGGGAGCAGAGCTGGCTGCTGCGGTTGGGGCGGTATCTGCGGATCATTTGCTGCGTGCCTCTGACAAGGGGATTGAACAGATGGCAGATGCGGGTGTCATCGCTGTTCTGCTGCCAGGTACGGCGTTCTTCCTGATGGCAGAGTCAGCCAATGGCAGGAAAATGATTGATCGTGGCGTAGCTGTAGCGATTTCGACCGATTGCAATCCGGGCTCGTCTCCAACGGTTTCTCTCCCGCTCATCATGAATCTGGGGTGCCTGAAAATGGGGATGACGCCAGCCGAGGTGCTGACGGCCGCTACAATCAATGCTGCTCACGCAATCCGCTGCGCGCATGAAGTCGGCAGCCTTGAGGCTGGGAAAAAAGCAGATGTCACGATTTTTGACGTTCCTGATTTCATGACCTTGCAATATCGCTACGGAATCAACCATGTAGACACCGTGATCAAAAGCGGAACGATTGTCGTTAGTGGGGGCAGACTGGCGTAATACAATAGAGACAAATGAAAAACGGATAGAAGTGGAGGAGACCGGCTTGTTTTTAAAATGGGGGGACATGTATGGGCAATATGTCGAACAGCAATCTCGCACCTCGTCCTGGTCAGCAAGCCGTATCCACCACACATGCTTGGAAGTTCTTTGTATTTAGCCTCATTGGTATTTTCGTCTTTTTTATCCCTGTTACCATTCATAACACAAGCTCGATTATGCTGGATCATATTGTGACATGGGTTCGGCAAATCATGCCGGGTGCGATCCCTGTATACGCTTTGCTTGTGATTGTTCTTGGTGCGATTTATCCGTTCGTTACGGGCACTTGGAAGCAGAGTAAGGTAAACCTCGTCTTCTCTGCGCTAAAAGTACTCGGTGTACCTATCGCTCTGTTAATCTATTTTCAGGCGGGTCCTGCCTGGCTGCTGGACAAGAGTATGGGGCCATTTCTTTTTGAAAAGCTGGTGATTCCAGTGGGCATGGTGGTCCCGATCGGCTCCGTGTTCCTGGCATTACTGGTCGGCTACGGCCTTTTGGAATTTATCGGTGTACTGGTGCAGCCAATCATGCGCCCGATTTGGAAAACCCCTGGCCGCTCTGCGGTAGATGCGGTGGCTTCTTTTGTAGGTAGCTATTCGATCGGTCTTTTGATCACGAACCGGGTATTTAAAGAAGGCAAATATACGATTAAAGAAGCAGCTATTATCGCAACAGGCTTTTCCACCGTGTCAGCGACTTTTATGATCGTCATCGCTAAAACATTGGATTTGATGAATTACTGGAACCTATACTTCTGGGTCTCACTCGTGGTGACGTTTCTCGTAACAGCAGTGACGGTGCGTATTTGGCCGCTTTCCAAAATGAGCGATGCGTATTATCAGGACAACGGCGATCCAGAGAAAGTGATTAAGGAAAAACGTGTGAGCCAAGCATGGACGGAGGCAATGGATGCGGCGGGAAAAGCGCTGCCGCTTACGCGAAACATTTGGGAGAATTTGCGGGATGGCTTCATCATGACCATGAGTATCCTTCCGTCCATCATGTCGGTCGGTCTGCTTGGGTTGGTGTTGGCCGAATTTACCCCTTTGTTTGACTGGCTGGGGTACTTGTTTTATCCGATTACGTGGCTATTGCAAATTCCAGAACCAATGCTGGCCGCAAAAGCATCCGCGATAGAAATTGCCGAGATGTTTTTGCCCGCGCTTCTTGTGGTAAAAGCACCGCTGGTAACCAAGTTTGTGATTGCAGTTGTTTCGGTTTCTTCCATCCTGTTCTTTTCAGCGACGATACCTTGCATTTTGTCCACCGAGATTCCCATTAGCATTCCAAAGCTATTGGTGATTTGGGTGGAGCGTACCATTATCACTCTGTTGTTTGTGACCCCGCTTGCTTTCCTGCTTTTGCCATAAATCATGAAAAGAGAATGGACAAATATGGTATGATGGTGGCAGGTTCGAACAAGCAGAGGAAAGAGGGGCTAGTCATGTCAGGATTCGGAATATTCCGTGATGTTGTGACGTCAGAGCAGCAGCTGCGCGAAATGGTCGGAGAGCCAAGTCGTCTCGTGCAAAACAAGGCGATCTCCCAGCTGGATGACCATAGCCGTAATTTTATTGCCCAAGCGCCATTTGTCATCATTGCCACAGCAGACAAAGATGGCCAATGTGATGCTTCACCACGTGGAGATGCACCCGGCTTTGTGCATGTTATCGACGATCATCACCTGGTGATTCCCGAGCGACCAGGAAACAAGCGAATGGACTCGATCACGAACATTTTGGTCAACCCGCACATTGGGCTTATCTTTTTGATCCCAACGCTGGAAGAGACGTTCCGCGTGAATGGCAAGGCTTGCATTATTCGCGATGAAGAAATCCTGGTGAAGATGGCGGTAAACGGGAAGGTACCTACACTCGGGATCGGCGTAAAGGTGGAGGAGTGCTTTGTCCACTGTGCAAAGGCATTTATGCGCTCTGGATTATGGAAGCCGGAGTCCTGGCCGGCAGAAGGGACGACCCCTAATGTCGCGAAAATGCTGGCAGATCATGTGAAGCTTCCGGGTGTGACAGCAAAAGAAGTGGCGGAGGGCTTGCAAGACAGCTATACGAAACGCTTGTACTAAGCATGGAAAAGTAAAACGGCAGCCATCCGCTCTGATTGCGGGGCTGCCGTTTTCTATAGGGGAGAGTTTATTTCTCCATACTGGTTTCGGCTGCTGCCAAAGCTCCGTAGTGATCGGCTTCCGCTTCCAGAGCGGGGTCATCATTGATAGGTAGGCTGGCATCAGGAGAGTTCGCTTTGACCCGTCCTTGTCTCTGCTGGACGACATGTGTCAGTTCATGGCCCAGCAGCTGTTGACCACTTTGCGTCTCAGGCTGATACGTGCCGGGAGCAAAGTGAATGTCATTCCCTTGGGCGAAGGCAACGGCTCCAATTTGCGTTGCAACAGAAGATTCCGGATGAACCTGAACACTTGAAAAATCGGTTTGAAAGGCCTGCTCCATCTTTGCTTGCACGGAATCAGGGAGCGAGCGACCGCTGCCGGAGGAGAGATCTTCTGATTTTTGTACAGGAGCACGAGACAACATCCGTTGAACTGCCTGATTGCCAAGAGTCTTTTGCAGGGAGAGGATGTGATCCGAATGGCTTGCCTTTCTTTGGATCATGCTAGGCTGGAGCTTAGGCTTGATAACGGTTTCGCTTGTTTTTTCCTGAGCAGCTTCACTAGACGGTCTGCTAGAATCGTAGTGGCGCATACTTCACAGCCCTTCCGCTTTTTTCACGTCCAACTGAACGGGTTTATTTTGCTCGGCCTGATAGAAATAAAGATACAAATACGGATCGACCAGATAGCTCGTGATAGATTGGGTGCGATTAACAGATGACGTAGAGGTCTTGGGTACAAAAGCAGCTTTGCTGTCGAGCTCATCCCGATCTTCTTTGACGATGGAGATGATCTGCGGATGATAGACATGGACGGCAGTGACAAGCTGTTTGCCCGGGTGTCCAGGCGCTGGGTCGAGCGTAAAAGCCATGTTCATTTCGCGATAGGTAATCTTCTGTGGCGATGAAGTGGTCTCTGCTGCTTTTTGAGCTTCCAGAGCTTGCGGTTCGGAAGGAGGAGTGACAGCTCCTTCTGCTTGCTTTGGCGCGTCGTCGTCGGGCTTGCCCATAATCTCTTCCAGCTTGCTTTTGGAGGTGCCAATGAAACCTGGCAAATAAATCCGTCCCTCGCGGAAATACCCTTTGTACAGCGGCAAGCCTTCCTTGTCGTAGAGAACCCCGATGCCGTCGTACGCACCTGCCCGAAATTGCCCTTGATACAACAGCGCATCTTCGGCAGAACGCAGCTCTCCCGCTCCGTGATAATGCCCTTCAGCAAAGCCGCCTTTATACAGCGTTACGCCACTTGCATCACGCAGCTCGCCCTGCCCGTGATAGACGCCGAGAAAAAAATCACCTTGATAAACGATGCTGCCGTTCGGGGAGAATTTAGTTCCAGCACCATTGAAGTGCCCGTTTCGAAAATGGCCCTCATACACGGTTTTGCCATCCCGATCAAAAAGACTCCCGGCTCCATTGTACCTGCCGTCCAGAAATTGCCCCTTATACTGAACGAGTCCGTTTCCGTAGTAATCAGTGCCTTCACCGCCGTAGAATCCATTGTCAAACATTCCGTCATACAGAAGCTGTCCATTCTGTGTAAAAAGCCTGCCAGACCCATTGTAGACGCCGTTTTGGAAAGCTCCCTCGTATTTGATAGCGCCATTTGTGTGCATTTCCTGACCGGCTCCATCGAGCTTTCCGTTTTTGAAAATCCCCTGCAAAACGACTTGCTGGTTTTCGTTGTACAAAGTTCCTTGACCAGCGTATACGCCACTTTCGAACCCGCCATGATACACGAGAACACCATTCCGGTACCCTTTGCCTAAACCTTGTAGTGTGCCAGTTTTGAACTCGCCGCTATAGAGCAGCTTCCCATTCTCGTCATAGAGCTCGCCTTTTCCGTCATACAAACCATCCACGAGTTGACCGGAATAGATCATCGTGCCTTCCGGGTTGTAAATGATCGCAAGACCCGTATCGGAAATCTGTTGATTCGGGTTTTTTAGATGAATGACGATAGGGCGTTGCAAATAGCGGTTGAGTGCATCGGGAGGATTGATGAACAGGAAGTAGGCAAGGACAAGAAGGAAAAGTCCCATCAAAATGAGAAAGCGCTTGGCTATGTAAAAACGGCCGATGTGTACATAATCGTGGAGTGAGGTTTCTTTTTTTGTGAACAGTCCGGCTATGCCGTTCTTGATCCAGTCGAGGGCTTTCTTGGGGAGGGCAGCTCCTTTTTTTAGCCAATCCTGTACCCATTTTTTGAGCGGATTGGTGAGCGGGTCGACAATCGTTTGTTCCGTGAGCTTTTGGAGTTGTTTATCCATCTCGTTTCCTCCCTACCTGTCAGGGAACCTGAATCGTCGTCTGACCGGGATTCGTGATCTGAATGACGCCTCCCCAGCTGCACATGAGCTTGGAGGTTTGGTTAAGGGCAGGCATGTTGGCGACGAGAACAGTAGGGGAGCCAGGAATCCACGGGGCAGCCGTAACAGGAACGCAGGGGACAGGAGTAAAAACACCCAGCTTCGCCGCGGTAGCTGCAGCGACCTGAGGATTTGACATCGTATTGCACATCCCGAACGGAAGGATATTTACCATCGGTTTATTGTCCATAATGTTCGCGATCGGCATACTGGTTGTGACGCGGTTTACCGGGAGCACCATGAATGAACTGGGAGCGGCGCCGAAGCTGCATTGTAGCATGGCTCCTCCGCAGACGAGTTGTCCCATGAAGCCAACTCCTTTACTAGGTCATCTCAAAAATATTTGATAAGGAATCTGTATAGTAGTATAAATGTCTAAGAGAGGAGATGTATAGCGAAAATTGTAATTTTTAGTATAATATTGAATAGTGTCATCATTTTCCATATACTTTTTGCAAGATGGGAGAACCCGAACGATGGGAAATAACAAGAAGTATTCCTGGCTGACCGGACTGCTGGTTTTGTTCGTTGGAATCGGTTTGTTGCTCGTTTTGAACTTGGACAGCAGTGAGAGGCTGGACGTGCCGTTTCAAGGAATAGACAGCATCGCGGTCAATAGCCAAAAAGATGCTGTCATCATCACGGACGGACATCAAAAGCTGACAAGCCTGCACCCCGATCGGACGCTTCGCTATCAACAAGTGCTTGAGCAAAATCCGGAAGAAGGCTTGGAGAATTTCACAGAGGTGGCTATCGACGAAGAAGGATATGCTTACGTACTGATCACAAAGCTTGACAGCTTTGGTTTGCGTACAGTATCCGAGAAAATCGTGCGAATGTCGCCGGATGGTGAAATGGTGCAAGTGGTGTATGAAGATTCATACGGCAGGGACAGCTCGTACAAGCGAATTGGCAAGGTGCGCTCCCTGCAAGTAGCGGAAAATCGTCTTACTTTCTATGTTTATCAACACCCTGAAGTCATTGCCTATCAATTTGTACCCTCTGATTCAACCCCCACAGAGCTCTATCAAATCCAATTGCCAAAAGACGTATATGTCAATGAAATTGCCGGTGTAGACCCGGAGCATACCTATCTTACTACCAAGCGCGGAGAGGTTTATCAGGTTGCCATTGCCCCTGCCAACGTAGAAGCACAGGTGAATGGTCCACTCTACATTCATTCCGAACGATCCGATAAAAATCGTACCATCCCCAACCATGTGAGAGTAGGTCCACAAGGTCGTCTCCTTTTCTACAACTCCGATCAAAACGTCATTGAACGCTTCGATCCCGCACATCCGAATGAGATTGCCTTGATCGTTCCTTCCAAAACATTCGAGCAGATCAAATCGAGCGATAGTAGTGCCTTAACTGCTTTTGCTGTAACCCCCAGCTATGAGATCGTCGTCGCCACAGACAGTCAGCTCGCTTTCCTGGATCAACAGGGAAATGTCATGACCAAGCTTGCTTCCCCTTCTGTGTCAGGAACAGACCAATTGAAGGGGTGGACTTGGTGGACAGGCTTGGGCGTAGAAATTCTCCTTTTTTGCGCCATTCAGTTCCTTCTGATTCGCCTCTTCCGCATTCCGTTGATTATCAAGCAAACAATCGTGATAGCGCCGCTAGTTGTCGTGCCGGTATTCCTCCAGCTGGAGGGAACGAAGCTGACCTTTGCTTTTATGGAGCAGGAAAATCAGACGGATCTGCGCCTCCAAGCATATGTCATTTCTACCTTGATCCCAGGAGATAAGCTGGATGGAGTTAACGGGGCGGTTGATTACATGAATGAAGATTATCAAGCGATACTCTCCGATCTGAAAAAACTGGAGGTCCCAGATGATGCGCATGTGAACCGGGGACTCTACAAAACAATCTACAAATACCAAGATGGCGAATTGTTTCTCATGATGGATGATAACGACAGTGCAGATGTGTTTGAGAATGTACCAATTGATGACGAGTTCCGCAGTGTCGTCATGAAGCGGGAGGTCGTCTCAGGAAAAGCCCAGGATCGGACGGGCTATTGGATGTATGCCATGGCTCCCATTTACAATTCTTCCGGCAAGTTATCCGGTGTTTTGGAGCTGGGAAGAGAAATGAACGGGGTTCGGATGCAGCATAATCAAATGTCCCGTGAGCTTGGCCAAGGTGCGGCGCTCGTCTGGTCGATCTGTGCCAGTCTTTTCTTCCTTTTCTCGTGGCTGACATACAAAAACATCCGCAATCTACAGACGAACGTCTCCGAAATGGGGAAAGGTGACTACAGTGTGATTGCAAGAGTCCGCTCTATGGATGAAATTCAAAAGCTGGCAGAAAGCTTCAACCAAATGGCGAAGCGCATCCGTCAGTACATTTCCAACATCACGAGGATGAACGAGGCGAATAATCGCTTTGTGCCGCAGCAGTTTATCCATTTCCTCGGGAAGGAAAGCATATTGGACGTGGAGCTTGGTGATCAGGTTGAACGGGAAATGGCAATCATGCGCATGAGTCTGCAATCGTTTCATGCCATCTCCCATCAATTGCAGCCAGAGGCGACTTTCCGTGTCATCAATGCGTTTCTCAAACGTTTTGCTCCGATCGTCAATGAGAATCAAGGAATGATTACCGAATATCTCGATCCCGGCGTTCTCGCGGTTTATCCGAAAGAGGCGACAGGTGCACTGGATGCAGCCGTGCAAATGCGCCGCACGTTAGAGGTCTATAACGAACAAAGAGCAGCAAAAGGATATGATCCGATCGAACTGCGGGTTGCTCTGCATCACGGTCCTTTAATGCTCGGGATTATTGGTGAGGCGACGCGACTCGAGGCTGCGATTATTTCAGATCACGTTCGACTGGTGGAAAAAATGGAAAAGCTGGCGGAAACACTTGGAGCCTGCATTCTGATGTCCGATTCGCTGTTTGCCGAGATGGGAGAGAGTACGACATACCGCTATCGTGATTTGGGATGGGTTCATATCGAGGGAGAAGCCCAACCGATGCATTTGTACGACGTATACGAGGGGGATTCTGCCCAGATTCGTGCGCACAAGGATGAAACGAAACAATTGTTTGAACAAGCGATAGCTATGTATCAAAACGGAAGATTTCACGATGCGCGTTCTGCTTTTCTGGCCGTCATCAAGCAAAACCGATGGGATCAGGCTGCGCGACAGTACTTCTATTTATGTGACGAGTACGCGCAAAAAGGGGCCGAGCGAGACTGGTCTGGAGAATTGAAAATATCATAGGAGCGGTGAATAAGCTTGATGAATAGTCGCGAATCGAATGACAGCCAGTGGAACTATTACGAGGAGATGCTTCGATGGCTGGATACGCATCTGCTGCGATTGCTGGCGGTGCGAGCACAGCAGGGAGATGATTATCCACTTGATCAAATGAGGGGGGTGATTGTCACAGAGGAAGAAGTCGTGCGACTGCTCGAAGCAGCTCCGCAAGCAACGCAGCTGTGGGATGCTTTCGAAGAGCGGGTGACTGCATGCGAAGAAAGACTTCATGCTCTGCACATGCGAGACGAGAGGAGCGTACCGCTTCTGGCAGTGGCAGATGCTTTTTCTCTCAACCGTTTTGAGCTGGGATGTTTGTTTCTTTGCCTGGCAGTTGAACTAGACCGGAAATACGAAAAGCTGTTTGGCTATCTCTTGGATGACATTACGTGCAAGTCGCCGACGCCAGAATTGGCGATGCAGCTATTTTGCCGGACAGCGGGCGAAAGAATCGAAGCATGGACAGCTTTTACGCTAAAAAGCAAGCTAGGTCGTCTGCTGCTTTTTACCGAGGCTGACTTGAGCGGTAGTGGCTCCTGGCTCTCTCGGCCACTAAAGCTGGATGAGCGAATGCTCCACTTTTTGACGACACAGGATGGAGGTGATGATAGTCTTCCGCCTTGGCTTTCCTGGAGCTTGCCAGGTCAAGAGTTGGAACCGTTGGCAGGAGAGAGCGGGATTCGTTTGCAGGAACGCTTTGAAATGGTGTGGGAAACGGCAGGTTCAGATTCAGAGCGACTTCTCCTTCATTTGCATGGTCCGACTGGCGTTGGCAAAAGGCATCTGCTCCGGCATTTGTTTCATGGAGTCGAGCGTCCGATACTGCTGGTCGATGTGGAGCGCTTGATCCGGGAGGAAGCATTTGCACGCAAATTACAGCAGGTCATGCGGGAGGTGAAGCTGCGGCGCGGGGTGCTTTGCTTGCATCAGTTCGAAGCTTGTCTGACAGAGGAAATACAGACGGTTGGTCGCAAACAGCTGTTGATCGATGAACTCGAAAGCTTTTCAGGCTGCGTTGCCATTGTGGCGACCAGTCAATGGAAGCCAGGGAACGTTTTGAGTAAGCGGATTTGGCTGGAAATGGAGGTGCCAAGTCCGGACGACACTGAAAGGAGGCGATTATGGGAGACAGGTAGCGCAGGCTTGGGTCTTTCCGAGGAAATTGACCTGGGGATATTGGCAGGAAAATTCAGGCTGAATGCCGGGCAGATCAAGCAAGCGCTTCATAGAGCAAACGAAATGGCGATGCAGACGAAAGAAAAGATCGTTTCCCTCGATCAGCTCCATGAAGCTTGCTTCGTGCAAATGAGACATTCGCTGGAAAAACACGCTGTTCGCTTGACGCCAAAATACAGCTGGCAGGACCTGGTTTTGCCTGATGAGCAGCTGGTCTTGCTGCGGAACGCCTGCAATCAGGTGACCTATCGAAATGTCGTTTTGGGAGAGTGGGGGTTCGGTCGAAGGCTCTCCTATGGAAAAGGTGTCAGTATGCTGTTTGCTGGCCCTCCCGGCACGGGTAAAACGATGTCGGCGGAAGTCGTTGCCAATGAACTGGGGCTGGAAATTTACAAGATTGACTTGTCGCAGGTGATCAGCAAGTACATTGGGGAGACCGAGAAAAACCTCCATCAGATATTCTCGGAGGCGAGAATCGGCAACGCCATTCTTTTCTTCGATGAAGCAGATGCTCTCTTTGGCAAGCGCTCAGAAGTGAAAGATTCGCATGACAAATACGCGAATGTGGAAACGGCCTATTTGCTGCAAAAAATGGAGGAGTACGAGGGGGTCTCGATCTTGGCGACGAATCTCCTGCAAAATTTTGACGAAGCCTTCATGCGCAGAATCAATTACGTGGTGAAGTTTCCTTTCCCTGACCCATCCTATCGAGAAGAAATATGGCGCAGCATGTTCCCGATCGATACGCCGCGGGCTGCTGACATCGATTTTGAGTTTCTGGCGTCCAAGCTGCATATTGCGGGAGGCGGGATCAAAAATGTGGTTCTCGCTGCTTGCTTCTTAGCTGCATCGGAAGGTAAGCCTGTTTCGATGAGCCATTTGATCATGGCAGCCAAGCAGGAGTTGAAAAAGACGGGCAAGCTGTTATTGAAAGAGGATTTGGGGGAGTATGCGAAGCTGTAAGGCTTGTCGAAAAATGAACAATTTTACAAAAATATATAAAAAATTCATGCAAAACCACTTATTTCAATGTTATGATAAGTATATTCTGTCAAATAATGTCGAGGTGAACGGGTATCAGCCAGTACACCGCCATTGCTGAAGTAGGAGAGACTCTACTGGCTCTTTTGCGCAAAGAGATGACACCAGAGCCGATTAGCCAGCCAGAGTTAATTGGCTTAAGCTCGCCTGCTCAGCCAGGAGAGTTGGCACTAGCCTTGTTTTTATACGAAATCCGGGAAAGTCAGGAGAGGCAGCACATGATGATCAGTGAAGGTACTGATCAGTTGCGATATCCCCCTATGACGGTCAATCTATCCTACCTGTTGACCGCCCATTCCCCAGCAGAACAGCATACCCGCATGCTGGATGAGCACCGCATCCTCGGTCGTGCCATGCAGGTTCTCTACGACAACGCCATTTTGCGTGGCGATCAGCTTCAAGGCTCCCTTGCAGGAATGGATACGGAGCTGCGTGTCGTCGTGGAACAGCCTCCCGTTGATAAACTCATCCAACTCTTTCCTCATGTTCCGTACAAGCTATCCATCGGCTACTCGGTAGGGCCGGTTCATATCGATTCAACCCGAGTTCGTTCAACGAAGCGTGTACTGGAGCGGGATATCCGAATACGAGGGGAAGGAGATCAAGGATAATGGACCAGCATTTTCAGGTGCGCATTCGCTCCATCTTCTCGTATGCCTTCCGTCTGGTCGATATGTATACAAGAGGAGACCCCTTTCGCTCGAGCTTGTCCGTTCGCTTGGAGAATCATCGGCAGGCTCCCGTACGCAAAGGGGACGGATGGTATGTCTTCACTGACTTGCCCGATGGGAATTACACGCTCATCATTAACAGCAGGGAGTATATGGACTGCGCCGTTTCCTTCACTGTGACATCTGAGCGCAAGACTTGCTCTGAAAAAATCATCTGCTTACATCCGAGTCCACAATATCCGTTCCGAGCAGGAGACTCCCTTATCAGGGGGAGAGCTTGTGGCGAGGATGGGTCCCCAGCTGGCAGTGCTTATGTGAAGGCTGTTATCTACTATGAACGAGATGCCCCAGTGAGATTGGCCGAAGACGCTGGCAAAGAAGCGACAGAGCTGATCGTAGCCAGTAAAAAGGGTCAGATTGACCCAACCGATGCTTTTCTTCTCGAAACACCCGCATGCAAAGGGACGATCATTCGTTTTGCAGGTCCCCCAAAAGGTCGGGTTTATCCCTTGACCGAACCTCTTTCTATTGCCTACCCAAGAGGCACTGTCTTGCTCCCTCTACTCGAAACGTACTGCGACGACAGAGGAGAATTCGTAGTTGCCCTTCCGTTATTTCTGGAAAAAACTCATGCCCGTATGAAAATCGAAGTGTGGCTGAAAGAAGCCACTGGTTTTGCCGAGCTTTCTATTCAAGCCGGTACGACACAATCTGTAGGTGTTATCCAAATGAAGCTATCTGATTAGGGTGATCCGGCAGCTGTCTGCCCGTAGGTCTATTACATCCTGCTGCCTGATTATAGAACAAGAAACAAGTATCAAAACGGATTTATCCGTAAGTAGTAAAGCCATTGATGAAATTAATCGGAGGGAGGGACTGATTGCAGGTTTCTGCTGCGGATGATTGCGGAACTCTCCAATCAGGTAACGATGCCAGAGTACTTATCACCAGGGGTGTATGTCGAGGAATTTGATAGTGGGCCCGTTCCCATGGAGGGAGCGAGCACAAGCACGGCCGGATTTATCGGGCTGGCCCAAAAAGGACCCGTTGCGGGATTGCCTGAGCTGATTACAGGCGTGAATGATTTCCGCAAGTTATTCGGCTCCTATTTGTCTGAGAATGCGTTTGGGGAGTACCGTTATCTCGCCTATGCGGTGGATCACTTCTTTCTGAATGGAGGCTCCCGCTGCTATGTGATGCGGGTAGCGCCAGCAGATGCGAAGCCGGCTTCCAATGAGGGGAACAGCGAAGAATCTGTCCTTCGGATCACCGCCAAAAACCCGGGAGCATGGGGAAATCAGATCAGAGTGAATTTGATCCCATCGAGCAAGGCAAAAACGCAAATTTATGAGCAGCTAGGCGAGGCTCCCAAGTATCGTGTGAAAAACAATGCAGGCTTTCAACCAGGTGATGTCGTTTCTTTCTATGATGGTGAAACGAAACAGTACAGGGAAGTGGTAGCTTCCCAAGACAATGTCATTGAGCTGTCAGCAGCGCTTACAGGAGACGTCATTGATAACAATCTGCTTCCTGTCAAAATTGTTTCGACGTGTGAATTCACGATGCAGGTCTTCTATAACGATGAGGCAGAAGAGTTCGACAAATGCTCGCTCAATGTATCTGCTGCCAACCATGTCAGCAAACTGCTGTCCAAGAGCAATATCGTAGAGGTCGAAGCGGGCGGTGCTCCTGCAAGTCCAGAAGTTATTCCTCCGTTTACTGTCATTTCAGGTCAGGCTGAAGAAACTCAAACCGAGGGTGGGAAGACAGAATTCGGTCTGTATCAAATCTCTTTGGCAGGAGGCAGCGACGGCTCAGTCGCCAATCTGTCTGCGGGCGAATACATGGGGGAGGACCATGGACCTGGAAAACGTACCGGAATCCAAGCCTTCATCGATAATGACGAAGTGAGCATTATGGCCATTCCTGGGGTGACAGATCCGAATGTCCAGCTCGCTCTTGTGGCCCATTGTGAAAACCTGAAAAGCCGCTTCGCCATTCTGGATATTCCACGTGACAAGAAAAAAGTAAGTGATGTTTTGACGCATCGCAATATTTTCGATACGCAATACGCTGCCCTCTACAATCCTTGGCTGCAAGTGTTCGATCCGATGGACAAGCGTAACATTTACATTCCTCCATCTGGCTCCATGGCCGGTATTTACGCCCGCTCGGACAATACCCGCGGCGTGCACAAGGCTCCTGCAAACGAGGTCGTACGCGGTTGCACTGGACTGGATTGCCAGTACAACACGGGCGAACAGGATATTTTGAATCCGAAGGGAGTCAACCTGATCCGGGCGTTTACAGGTCAAGGGATTCGCGTTTGGGGTGCACGGACGATGTCATCCAATGGGCTGTGGAAGTATATAAACGTGCGTCGACTGTTCATTTTCCTTGAAGAATCGATCAAAAACGGGACCAACTGGGTTGTTTTTGAGCCAAATGACGAGAGGCTATGGGCTCGCGTGCAACGCACGATTGATTCCTTCCTGACGCGTGTTTGGCGAGATGGCGCGTTGATGGGTTCTAGTCCACAGGAAGCCTTTTACATTCAAATCGGCCGGAGTACGATGACGCAGGATGATATCGACAATGGCAGATTGATCTGCGTGATTGGCGTAGCTCCTGTGAAGCCGGCAGAGTTCGTCATCTTCCGTATTACGCAAAAAACATCTGATCAGCAATAATTCACGACGGAAAACGATGTGAGGAAAGGGGTACAGTATGGCAGATCGCAAGGATCCATACCGCAAGTTTCGGTATCGGGTAGAGATGGACGGGATTCAGCAGGCAGGCTTCAGTGAGGTGTCCGGTTTTGATGCGTCCGTGGACGTAGTCGAGTATCGGGAAGGCAATGAGGTGATTACACCGCGCAAGCTCCCGGGCTTGGCGAAGTACGGGAATATCACGCTGAAATGGGGCGTGACTGATTCCATGGATTTGTACAACTGGATGCAGGACACCATCCAGGGCAAGGTCGCACGCAAAACGGTAACGATCATTGCCATCAATGAAGCTGGGGAAGATGTGGCAACGTGGAAAGTCATTGAAGCGTGGCCGACGAAATACACGGCTCCAGATTTTAACGGAACGTCCTCAGAGGTTGCGATTGAGCAGCTGGAAATCGCGCACGAAGGAATGACACGCACGAAATAATAGAGGAAGTCTCGACGCCAAAGAGTGGCAAGAAATTTGCATTTTTTTGTCACTCTTGCTGGCCTAGGGAAAGAGGAGGATAACACCATGGCATTTAAAACGGAATACGAATTTGAGCTCCCACGCGGCTATGTGGATGAAGAAGGAAACTTGCACAAGCGGGGGATCATGCGCTTGGCGACGGCTGCCGACGAAATTTTGCCGATGCGTGATCCGCGCGTCCAGCAAAATCCCGGCTACTTGACGATTATTTTGCTGACCAGAGTCATTACCAAGCTGGGAGATGTACGGGGAATTGACACCAGAGTGGTGGAAAGACTGTTTACCGCCGATCTCGCGTACCTGCAAAACCTGTACAGACAGATCAACGAATTGGACAGCTCGATGTTTACGACCTCATGCCCGAAATGCGAGCATGAATATCAGGTAGACATGGCTTTTTCAGGGGCGCTGGAGGGAGTATGAGTGGATATCCCGTCGACAAGATTTATGAGGAAGCCGCCTTCATCGCCTACTATTTTCACTGGCCTCATGATGAGATCATGTCGATGGAACACAAGGAACGACGGCGCTGGTGCGAGGAGATATCCGCGATCAACCGCAAGCAAAATGATGAGCCTGAAAATGTCTTCGATGTGTTCAAACGGAGGTGAGTCTGTTGTTCACAAATGAGAATCCGTATTACAGCAACCTCCGATTTCGTGTGGAATTTCTTCGGTTTGGGTTGGAGATGGATGGTATCTGGGTCGCCGGATTTAGTGAAGTGTCCGGACTGGCTGTGGAAACAGAGCTGGAGGAGTACCAAGAGGGTGGCATGAATCACTTTGTCCACAAGATGCCAAAGCGCAGCAAGTACCCTAATCTCGTCTTCAAACGAGGGTTTGTCAGATCAAACGAGCTGTGGAGATGGTATGAGGACTTCCACTTTGGTCCCCCCGAAAAACGGAAGCGAAAGCAGGGGGCGATCATTCTTCTGGATTCAAACGGAAATGATGTGGGGGCTTGGGCTTTTGAAGGAGCTTATCCTGTTAAATGGGTTGGACCGGAGTTTCGGGCGGCACATGGAGAAGTAGCTGTCGAGACATTGGAAATCGTGCATCACGGCTTAAAGTCATATTTTTAACAATCAATACGCCAGCAAGGAGCAAAAGACGATGAGAACGATCAAGGCGCTCCCATCTTCGCGACGTCCAGCTCTGCTGTCTAGTGCTTCCAGCCAAGGCTTTGCACAGGGCATCCTGCAAAAGTATCGGCACGGGGAAGCTCGCGATCCTGGCTACCTCACATTGATCCATCGTGATTTTTCGCCGAGTATCGGAGGGCAGGAAACCCACTTTCATCAGACCTTTATTCATGTACGCATGCAAGTAAAAGTGGACTCCTACCTCGGATTGAATCGAGAAACTTTGCCTAGTGAACAAACAGGCTACCAGGGGTCAAAAGAGCGTGTGGTGATCACGCAAGCATCGGGATCAGGACGAAAAGTACAAGCGGCTACGTTACTGTATGAGCTTTTTCGGAAGTGGGAGAAGTCGTCAGGCATGATTCGGAAGGGCTACCTGCCTTGGATCACGGCTCTTTCAGATGGAAGTAAGAGAAATCGCTGGTCCAGCTACGTACAGTCTTCTGTTCAACGCGGAAGCTCACTTGAAAATCTACTGCTTCAGGAGCGGTTTCAAGAGCAGATACACCAGGACGGTTTTGCCCAGACTCTTTTGAAGGCGCTTGTTTCAGACAGCAAGAAAACCGTGAGCGATAGATTTCAGAAGCCTGAAGCTCGCTATGTTCCGCCGGAAGTTTTGATACACACAACGCGAAGGAGTGATCCTGGCGACTTAAAGAGCATGCAGCATGCACTTGAACGGATATGGCTCGAAGCAGCAACAAGCGTGGACGCGGATGCACGTGCCAGAGCGCCGCGTTCGGAAGCAGTCCGATTAGGACAGTCTGGGGTTCGCTACTTTTCACAATTGATTGGTAGCGGGATGGAGCCAAGGAGTGGGACGTGGTCTTTCCTTAATTCGCTGAAAAGAGCAGATGAGCGGACTGCGAGCCTATCCTTGGATCGTTCGGAAGGGACAGAGCGAGCTCGAGCTGACGGTGGGCATCTAGTTAGGAGAACAGCTCATGAAAGTACAAGTTGGTTGGTAGCTTACAAGCAGACCGAACTTTGGTGGCGGTGGTGGGAAAACCAGAGTCAGGACTGGCTGCAAAGTCGAGTAACATTGCCGTCAAGGCCGTCAAGGACAATGACTGCGCATCCACGCCTACGTGTTTTACAGCCGATTGTTTTCGCGAGCAGCCGTCAGCATCTGCCAACAAAAAGCAGGTGGATGCGAGAAACAGTGTCTGAAGTTCCTTCTATCCCAGTGGAACTGAAGATACTAGAGAGCAAAAGGCTTTCGAGGATGTTTCAGTCTGTATTGCCAAGCATGCTTCAGCTAGTTGATACCGGTAGTACCAAACAGCAGGCTGTATGGGCACGGTTAAAACAGCTGGTTGTTTTGGCTCAACAACAGTTTCCGCAGGCAGATATAGAAGGTGGGCAAGAAAGGCATGCTTCTCGACAGAGGTTGAGGCAGGTAGGAAGAGGGCGGGAACAACAGCAGAGCGCCTTGACGCATTGGTTACGCCAGCTTGCCATAAATCGAGAGAAACAAGCAACCATGCTGGCATTCCGTGTGGAGCAGGAGCAGTCCATTCGCTTGCAATCAGCCCATGAGCAAATGCTTTTTGGCAAAACGAGCTTGAACCCGGTTATTCCGGTTGCTTCTTATCAGCAGATTGACTTGCTCCAGCATGAGTCGTGGACCGATCTAGCCTTGAACGTTTTGCATCTCAAGCAAGGGCTTCCTTTTTATTCGCAAAATACACAGGTGACAGATAGCTCCCGAACCTTTCCGCTTCTAGCGCAGTCAGTTGTCAGGAAGTCAATCGCTGCTGATTGGATCCAGAGCTTACAGTACGCCAACGATCCTTTTTTCTTTGAAAAACGAGGATGGTTCAATCAGCCCTGGATCAGGGAGTATCTGGAAGCTACTGCTGAAATCGAGCGTGAGGCAGCTGGTAGAGCGAGTACTGCACGGCTTGTGTGGAATCGCTTCGCGCCCATCGTTCATGTGAATCTTCAACGCTGGCAGTCGTTACGGGATCGTATCGTCAGTTCTACCTATAAAAAGAACGAGCGTTTCGGTAGCAAGGAGACGAACAGGAAGTCAGTGACCCAACAGATGGTGGCAAAACACATCATAGCAAGGGAGCTTCTTGCAGCTAAAAACCACGCGCCATGGAACCTTGCTGACGAACTGGGACATCAATCTTCGTTTCCTGTCGCACGTACGAGTGTGCCTAGCAGAGGGGCGATGCTCCAGCAGGATAGGCATGTTTTTCAGATGTCATACGAGATAGCACGTCAGCTACTGCCGTTTCATAGCAGCAAGAACATGCGTGCAGATGTCGTCTTCTTCAAAGATCAAGACAAGTTCATCCGTCACGAACGACAAGTGACAAACTCGATGGCGCACGAGCATGAACAGAGGTCAACTTGGCATACGCTCTCCCTAAAAAATGAACGGAGCATACGTCGAGCATTATTGCACGTCCATAACCATGATCGGGAAGCACTTTTCCTCAGGTTGAGCCGCTTTCGTGTTGCAATGCTTCGTGCAACAGAGCAGATTGGACTTGGAAGAACAGATCGTCAGCGATTGGATAGCCCGCCTGCCTTACCGTATTCTCCCGAAGAGGACGTCTCTGATCGGAACCGATGGCGACGAATAGCGGCCAGATGGAGCTCGGAACTAGGACTCACGATACTGTTGCAAAAAAGCGCGAAGCCAGCAGCAATGAGCGAGTTTGCCAAGCTAGGTTCAACAAGCGGGATAGCTCCCACGAGCAATGAAAAGCAAACGAATGATAAGCCAAAGTCTGGCTGGGGCGAAAGCGGTGATTCCCGTGAAAGTCGTCACTCCCGCTTATTGCAGCAGGTATCCAGCTCCTGGACAAAATCCGTTGCCCTACGTGCTCGGCTATATCTTCAAGCCTTGGAGCAAATCAGGAAGACAACCCAGACAGATTCCCGGACGGAAACGCATTTCCATAACCATCATTCACTCTCGACTGTTCACAATCGACACGATGCACAAATCGTTGTTCAAAAAGAAAGTGCACGACTCCCAAGCCTTGCACAAGGCCAAAAAGCGAAATGGACGACTGATATTCCAGTACGCGAGACACGGACATTGTCCAGCCAACACACTAGTAGAGCGGTACAATTCGCGAGAAAAATATCCTTTGATTTTGTCACCGATCGAACGCATTCCAGCCAGCTTAGCAGTCACAGACGCTTTCAACAAAAACATAGTCGTAGGGAAATGCAAGCGGTCAATCAGCAGATGCAGAAGGTGCAGCAGGTGCAGCAGGTGCAGCAGGTGCAACTGGTCAAGCGGCTAGGTCGCCATGAAATAGAGGAAGCCGAGAATCGGGATGCTCCGCTCACAATCCAGCAAAGAGTAAGGCAACGACGCAGCCTTTCATCAGCATCTATTCCAGCGAAAAAGGCGGAAAAATCGGCATCCCTAGCACTTTCGCAAAGGCTTGCGATGCAGCCTGCACTCCTATCACTCTTGCCACTTCTGCAACAGAGCCCGAGACCGAACGAAGCTTCTCAGCGGCTTTCCTTACCCGAAAATGCATCCAATATTCATCGGCGGATTCCACGCGCAGAGGACAGCCGTGCTCGTCCTACTGCTCCCGTTCAGTCGCCGCCGTTCATGGAGTACCTGCGTAAAAGCAACTCATCTCAAGAAGCCGCAGTGCAGCAGAGTACAACCCATTCACTTCAACGACAAGTCGACCTGCAAGTGAAAGAGAGGTCAAGCAATCCGACATCCTTATCCACACAAGAGGTGGATCGACTGATGGATAAAATGATGAAGGAGCTGGATAAGCGCCTCACCCAAGAGCGGCAACGACGAGGGTTATAAGCCGCAACGTAGACCGGCCATTTCATCGCAAAAGAGAGGCAGAAACCAATGATGGGTCAGGAGAAAAAAGCAAAAATTTTAGTGGATCGCAGCGGGCAAGGAGATTTCAAGGAGAGTATCTCTGTTCTCTTTAACCCTTCGGAATACAAGGTGGATGCTGCCAATAACTACTCATGGCAAAAAATTTTGGGTCAATCGGTACCAGTCGGGATGTTCACGAGCGGCGATATTGAGACATTGTCGGTTGATTTGTTTTTTGATACATACGAAGCCGGAGTAGATGTGCGTCGTTTCACCAATCAGGTGCTAGGTCTCATGGCTGTAGAAAAGAAGATCAGTACGCCTCCGATCTGCAAATTCGTTTGGGATAGCTTTCAATTTACAGGCGTGATCGACAAGGTTTCGCAGCGGTTTACGATGTTTCTTGACCAAGGTACACCGGTACGCGCCACGCTAAGCGTCACATTTAAAGGCACGAGCGTGAAAAAGTCCATGGACAATATCACTGGTGCAGCAGAAAAGCTCATGCAACAAACGGTCAATCAAGGGGATCAGCTGTATCTGATGGCTTATCGTTTGTACAGAGATGCTGCAAAGTGGCGAAACATTGCGAATGCCAATCGGATCGACAATCCCAGACTATTGAAGCCGTCTTCCACCTTGACTGTTCCTTTTTTGAGGTGATACAGGAATGAGCGAATTGAAATTGACGACAGACCGTCATTCCTTTGAAGAGCTACGCCAAAAGTATAACAACTTTCATTCACCAGCATTGGAAATACTCGTTGGAGGGAAAAAGCTGATCAGCCAGGCAGGTGTCGCTATTACCAAACTAACGATCAACTCCAGTCTGGAGGGAAAAGCGGATACGTTTTCGTTTTCGGTTACAAACGCTTTTGACACGGCAAAATGGGAGTTTCGTTGGGTGGATGATTATTTGGTTCCAGGCAACGAAATTGAAATCCAGATGGGGTATGGAACGGAGCTGTCCAGTCTCTTCTACGGACATATTACGGCCGTTACGTTTGCATGCGAGGAGACAGCTACCATCACGGTAAAAGGGATGGACAAATCGTTTCTGCTCATGGTCGATAACAAGTCTACCTCGTGGAATAAAAAGAAATACAGTGATGTCGTGAAAGAGCTGGGACAAAAATACGGATTGTCGACGCATGTGGACGACACAGTTCAAACGATCGAGACGATTACAAAAACCGTGTCCGAGACTGACTTTCAGTTTTTAAATCGCCTCGCTAAAATTTGCAATTACGATTTTTTTATTGTCGGGAAGAACTTGTATTTCCGTAAGCCGCTTAGCAACATGGCGCCAGTCCTCACCTTGATCTGGGGAGTTTCCTTGCGCAGCTTTTCGGTCGATGTCAACATTGCTTCCCAAGCTTCCTCTTATACCGTGCGCTGGCTAGATAATGAAAAGAAGACGGTGCTCCAGGAAGCCAAAGCAACGAGTTCAGATATCGGAAAGCTCGGGTCCAATTCGAAGACGAGTGCTGATCTGCTGCGTGCCATCGGAGATTACTTTGATAAATACGAGTCCACGAAAAAGCTGGACTCACCAGAGGAGATAAAAGCGGTTGCCAAGGCCCGCCTGAATCAACTCGCCATGAACCTGCTTGACGGCAGCTGCGAGGCCATCGGTCTGCCAGAAATTCGTGCAGGTCGGTATATCGCGCTGGAGGGTATGGGGAAAAAGCTGAGTCAGCCTTATTACATCACATCGGTCACACACACTATCGATGTAGCAGCCGGCTACGTCACGACGTTTCATGTGAAGGGAAATACGATATGAGCTTTGATCATTGGTTCTACCAGGATGAAATTACCGAAGAAGAACGGGCGAAAATCCATGGCGTAATCGTCGGCATTGTGACGAACAATGAAGACCCGGAAAAGCTCTCGCGAGTGAAGCTGAAGCTGCCTTTGGTTGACAACGAGCGGGAAACGGATTGGGTGCGAATTGCCACGCTTTTTGCAGGCAAGGATCGCGGAAGTCTGTTTATTCCAGAGGTAGGCGACGAGGTGCTGGTCGCTTTTCACTGGGGGGATGTACGCGAGCCATTTGTAATCGGGATGCTCTGGAATCAGGAAAACAAAGGCCCGGAAATGGCAGAAAAAAACAACATTCGAAAAATCAGGACGAGGGCAGGCCACGAAGTCATTTTTGGCGATGATCCGAATGACGGGAAGATCACGATTGCCACGAAAAAAGGACAGCAGGTGGAGCTGTCAGATAAGGATGAGAGCATCGTACTCAAGGAGAGCAGCGGAAACCACCAAATCTCCATCAAAGGCGGCAGTGCCAACGAGGTTACGGTGAAGAGCGGATCAAGTACGATCACGTTGAATGCCAAAGGGCAAGTAACCATTCAGTCAGACACATCGATTACGATCAAGTCCACCCAGCTGAATCTGGAGGCGCAGGGAGCCATGACGATTAAAGCAGGAGCGTCCTTGAATATCAAGTCTGACGGAATGGTGGGAATCAACGGTTCGGTGATCAAGATGAATTAATTCATGGGGGGATTCCATGCAGCAGCCATTCGGTGAAAAAGGATGGAAGTTCCCTATTCAGGTGGATAAAGCAACAGGGCGTATTCGCTTGTCCGACTACGAGGAGGACATCGCAGAAGGGATTCGGATCATCCTCTCCACGGCAAAGGGTGAGCGTGTGATGCGACCGCAATTCGGAAGTGGATTGCAGGGGTTCATGTTTGACGGCACGGACGGAACGAGTCTGGCACTGCTCCAGTCGGACATCGCTGAAGCCATCATGATCTGGGAACCGCGTGTGCGAGATGTACAGGTGGAAGCTAAGATAGACAAGGCTCATTCAGAAATGGTCAATGTGACGATCAGCTATACGGTACGAGCGACCAATAAAGGCTATCAACTGTTGTATCCTGTCCAACGCCTCGGTTCAGGTGGATAGCGCAGGTGTTACATGAAAAAGGAAGGAGGTGGGTTGTGTGAAACAGCCTTTGGTCGATCCGCGGGACAAGCAGGCAGTGATCCGAAAATTGCGTGAAATGGTGCCGTTCTATACTCCTGAGTGGAGATTCACTCCTGACGATCCTGATCCGGGAACGGCTTTATTTCTTCTTTTTGCGGACATGCTGATGAATAATCGCGAACGTTTGAATCAGGTGCCTCATCGTAATTTTATTGCTTTTCTCAATATGCTGGGTGTCGGAATGGCCCAGGCGAGGCCGGCAGAAACCTTTTTGACATTCGAGCTGAGTACGGGCGTGCCAAAGCCTGTGTGGATTCCGGCAGGCACAAAAGTTTCGGGACAGTCTGACGAAGGCCATGAAGTTGTTTTCGAAACAGATCAGCCTATCTTGGCTACCCCCTCCCTTCCGACAGACCTGTTGTTTTCCAATGGAAGTCGAGACTTTTTGACAGATGTGACGAGCTGGCTTGGTGGAAATGCACCGCTCCCTCTCCTAGACTGCGAGGCTTTGCCAAATCACCAGGAGCATTGCTGGTATTTGGGGCACAAAGACTTGTTTTGCCTGGGAGATAGAGCATCGGTTCAGCTCACGATGGTTTCAGATCAGGAGCGCTACCTGGAATCGCTCTTGACAGAGAAGCTGGCGAATCCGGAGCTGGTCGAGTGGGCGTACTGGTCAGCGGAAGAATGGATGATGTTCGACAACATCGAGGCAGATCAAAATCGGCTGCGCTTGGAAAAAAAGCAGCTGAAAAAATGGGAGCATAGCGAGGTGCAAGGTATAGAAAATCGTTGGCTCCGCTGCCGAGTGAAGCCAGGCATGATCCATGAATGGATGGATAAAGGCGGGAACCTTTCCCTGACCCGAATTCAGGTGAAGACGGATTATTTGCCTTCAGCTGATCCCGCCGGACTTACACCTGACATGCTATTCTCCAATGATGTGCAGGTCTCTGGAAGTGGCTACCTTGCGTTTGGCGAGCAGCTTGCGCCATACGGCATGTTTTTTTTGTCCTGTGAGGAGGCACTGACGAAGCCTGGAAGTACGGTTGAGCTACGATTTCGAAAGAAGATTGTGCCTTATGCAGCTACCCATCAGGTGGAGCCGGAACCGAAATGGAAATGGATCATGAAGGAGTCTGCCTTTGACCCACCTGCGACGACACCGGTAACCGTCAGCAAGGTGGTATGGGAATACTGGAATGGCAGTGGATGGATGGTTCTCCTGTCGGGAGAGGAACGAGAGAAGCTTTTTGCTGGTTCCGATTCGGAGGAGGTAGTCGTCGTATTTACTTGTCCAGATGATTTGCAACCAACAACGGTCCAATCACAGCCGGGATATTGGATTCGTGTGAGAATCCTCCAGGTGGAAGGCTTATATGGCCCGAACCCTGTATACATGGCCCCGTGGCTGGAAGACATTCGACTCAGCTACTCGTACCGAGAGCCGATGCATGAACCGGAAGCGAGTCTAACACATAACGACTTGGACTGGCAGCAGCCTATCATCACGGGCAATCAGGCTAGCTTCCAACCGTTTTTGCAGACCGAATGCCAGCATCCGGCTGTTTACTTCGGCTTTGAACAGCCGCCATTACAAGGACCGCTCTCCTTCTACTTTTCTTTTCTGCCGATGGAAGCCAGTCAAGCGTCCGCTCCCGTTGTGCAATGGGAATACGTGCGCGGAGGCATTGGGACGATAAGCTGGGCTAAGCTACAAACGATTGATCAGACCGCTGGTTATACGGAAAGTGGGACAGTCCGTTTTGCTGGTCCTTTTGATATGGAAAAAAGCAACATGTTTAATCGCGAGCGATATTGGATTCGCGCAGTGAACGTCGACAATCGTCTGGGGGGACGGGCTACAGATGCTCTGTATCCTGTGCTAAACGGCTTTTCTCCGAATACGGTACGTGCAGTTCAACAGGAGACCATCCGTAATGAAATGGCGGATCGGATCTCCGAGGGCCCACAAGCCGAGTACAGACTCATTCGTCATCCAGTCATTTGGGAAGAGGTATGGGTAGATGAGACAGGCTTCTTTTTGTCGAGTGAACGGAAGAGCTGGCTGTCAAATCCAGAAAATCGGGTCGACATCGTCTATGATTCTGACGGAAATGAACACAAATGCTGGGTGCTGTGGAAGCGTGTTGGGCATTTGCACGATTCTGGCCCGGATGATCGCCATTACTGTCTGGAGAGCGCTACGGGAAAAATCTTGTTTGGTGATGGGCGACATGGTAGAGAGCTGCCGCAAACCGGGCTCGGTTCCGTGAGAGTTACGTATAAGGTTGGAGGAGGAAAAGCAGGGAATTTGCCAGCAGGGAAGTTGAATCGGCTGGAACAATCCATTCCTTTCGTCCAAGCAGTCAGCAACCCGGTGGCAGCGATCGGGGGAAGTGACAGGGAGTCTCTGGCGGAGGCTTTGCAGCGTGGCCCACAAACGATCAAGCATCGCTCCCGGGCAGTGACGGAGGAAGATTTCGAATGGCTGGTCCGTGAAGCGCATCCGGGGATTGCCAAGGTGAAGTGTCTTCCGAATCGGAACAGCCTCCTGCAAAGAGAAGCAGGGCATGTCACCGTGATCGTACTACCCGCAGCAGGAAGCTTCGGTACGCACTTTTTGGAGCTTAGGCGTTCAGTTACGAACTACTTGCTTACCCATGCAGCCGCGACAGTCGCATCCCTCGAGCGAATACATGTCGTGGAGCCTGTCTATTTGGAGATAGCTGTGACCGCAGAGCTGGTAGTGGGGTCTTTGGAAGAGATCGTGGAGGTTGAGCTTGCGACCTTGGACAAACTCGCGCGATTCCTCGACCCGATCTCGGGAAATTTGCATGGTGGAGGCTGGGAAATCGGTCAGCGTGTGCACCCCTCGCTCCTTTTCGCCTTGTTGAAATCTGTAAAGGGAGTTCGCTTTGTGGATCACCTGACGCTTGCTGTATTTCGGACGGAGAATGGGCAGAAGAGGGAAGTTCTGGCTTCTGAATTCGAAACAATCATACACGGCATCGTCACAGAAGGTGCGCATCGTATAAGCGTACGCGTTCACTGAATGGAGCTATTGTCCCTCACTAACATTGAAAAAGGAAGTGTGCGCTATGCTTCCATCCAAGAATCTGGATGATCGCTACTTTGAAGAGATCGTAGAACAAGCGAAAAACGGTATCACCAAGCTGCAACCAGAGTGGGGCGATCACCGACATCACGATCCAGGCATTACGCTATTGGAGATGTTCGCTTGGTTGATGGAAATGCAGCAATACTATCTCAACAGGATAACGGAAAAGAACGAGCGGAAATTTTTGCAGCTGATGGGTGTACGCCCAGAGAACCAGAAATGTGCGACGACTGATGTGACGTTTTTTGGCGTGTCAGAAGAAGCGATTCTTCCGGAGAAGACGAGATTGTTCGCGGGGAATCTTCCTTTCGAGACGGAACATTCGCTTGTTCTGGTACCGGCCAGCCTGGACCGTGTTCTGGTTCATACAGAGAGCCAAACGACGGATGTGAGTTCATCCAATGCGCATAACGGTGTTTCCTACTATGCGTTTGGGCAGGAACCGAAGACAGGCAACCGGATCTACCTGGGCTTTGATCAGCCGCTGCCAGTAGGGAAGGCAGTCTCCATCGGTTTGCGATTGTTTGAGGACTACCCAGTTCCCATCGTTCCACTAACGCCTACTTCTTTTTTCGTACCATCTGCAAGTCTGGTTTGGGAGTATTACGGACAGAACGATCGTACCCAACAAATGGGATGGAGCCCGATATCCCGAGTCTCGGATGAAACGATGAATTTCTCCTTTTCGGGACGAGTGCTGATAGAGCTGGAAGGGGAAATGAAGCCGCTCATGCTTTACCCGGCCAATGATCAGCCGAGGTTTTGGCTCTGTGTGACAATGCGTGCAGGTCGATTCGAATTGGCTCCTCGCATGGAAAAAATCGAGCTGAACACCGTGAGCGTCGTCCAAAAAGAGACCTTCAGTGAAGTGTGGGAGTTTGATGGTACGGGTCAAGCGGAGCAGTCGCTCGTCCTCACAAGCTCGTTGCCGTTAGACGGTACAGTAGAGGTTCAATGGAAGGAGGGGCGTGGCTGGTACAGTGGATGGGATGAGGATGAGCCAGACCAAGCTGATACGGGTGTTTTTTCGTATCGCGTTTTTCGTGATCCAGGTCATGGAACGACAACCATTCGCTTTGGGAGCGAAATGCCTGTGGGCAGTAGAAATATTCGGGTCATCGCCTATCAAAGTGACTGGGCAGGGCAACGGTTAGTTGGGGAGAGCAACGGTTTGCCGAATCAAGTATTTCGCCTGAATACTCAGTCGATCTTGCCTGAATCGTTGGTTATTCAGGTGGCTCGTCAGGTCGAGGACAGTCCGTTTCCATTTTGGGAGGACTGGACGCTGGTCACTGATTTTGACCGATCGGGTCCACAGGATCGCCATTTTATGCTGGTTGATTCGGACGGGTCTGAAGTGGTGTTTGGCAACAATGAGCACGGAGCCATTCCTGAAAGGGTGGAAGGCATGGCAGGCATTCGGATTATTTCCTGCCAGTCAGGCGAAGGTGCGAAGGGAAATGTACAAGGAGATCAAATTACCCGCTTCCTACCACGTAATCGACAGCGAACCGCTGTGGAAGTGACCAATCCCCGTCCGGCCAGCGGGGGAAGTGATCGCGAAACGATCGATCAAGCCAAACGCAGGATGAGAATGGAATGGAAAAAACCGCAGCGGGCCGTTACAGCTGAAGATTATGAGGCCATCGCGCTTGCGGTACCCGGATTGCGTGTGGCCCGCGCCAAGGCAATCCCACTGTATAGAGTAGGGGAGCTGGGAGCTTCGGAGCAAAATGCTGCAGCTCAAATGACTGTCGTCATCGTCCCGTTCAGCGATCAGCCGACACCACTGCCAAGTGAAGGCTTCCTGCGGACCGTTCGCCACCAATTGGAACAACGAAGGCTGCTGACGACAGAAGTCCATGTAGTTGCACCAGCCTATATCAAAGTGACTGTATTCGCCACAATTGTCGTGGACCCCGCGTTCGCAGACAAAAAGCAGATCGTGCTACAGGCACTGAAGCAGTATTTGACACCGCTGGATGTACACAATCCTTCGACTCATCAGGGCAAAGGATGGGAGTTCGGACGCCCTGTTTATAAAAGTGATCTCTACGAGGTGTTGAATCAGATCGAGGGTGTGCTGTATGTGACGGATTTGTGGATTGCAGCGGAGGGCACGGGCATCATCAGGGATGAAGGGGGAGATATTCAAATTCCGCCTCATGCGTTGGTGTACTCAGGAGAGCATGTGCTGGAGCTTGTTATGGATAGAGAAAGGTAGACCGGAGCGAAGGGAGGAGTGGGAGTGGATGCTATGAATCGGTTCTTTTCCCTGAACAATCCGACCGATTGGCAGCGAGGGGCCTGGTATAACCTTCAGGTCGCCCATGAGGGGATCACGCTGAAAAAGACGCCCGAATATGTGATCGATCATGTGAATCAGGCTGGGACGACGCATCATTCGCGACTCTTGGATTTTGCCGTTGCACGCGTGGGGTCGCTGCTTTGGCTGGATGATGGCGGGCATATCACGAAATACGATGATGGGAACAACTTCAAGGAGACCGTATTTCGCGCTGGACACGGGTTGTTTTCAAAAGAGTCGGTTCTCGTTGCTAACGAAGAGTACCTATACATCATCAACCCCGAAGCGAAGCGAAAAGTCGGTGCCTATTCCATAGCCAACGGCCAGTGTGTGTGGAGCTGGGAAGATGGGGGAGAGCAGCGGCTGTATCCATTGGATGCAGGGCTGGATGAAGAAGGGCATCTTTATATTGCGACACCAGTGGTCGATGGGCGAGATAGCTTGCAGGAGGAAATAGCGGAGGGAACCCAAATCGTCATTCTTCGGTTGAACCGGGCAGGGAAAGTAGAGTCTACATACGTGCATGCAGACTTGAAAGTATCAGAGACAACCAGACTGCGTGAGATCAGGCGAAGAAGGCTGTTTCGCTTGTCAGTCGCCGACGCAGGCAGTACCTATTTATTTATGTTGCAGTCGAATCAGGTGTTTCAGTTTACAGCGGAAGACTCCCGTATGTGCACCCTGGCGATACCGGAAGGAGCCAAGCCTGCTGGATTTGCAGTTGGTCCAGGTCCCATTCTGTACGTGGGGGATAGTCGTTCCATCAATTCGGCTCATGACAATACCCGATTCATTTTGCGTTTTCAACCGACAGGAGAAGCGCTTGCGCCATTGACCAGCTATCGAGGGAGAGCAGACAAGCTCGTTTTTGACAGCCAGCAACGGCTGTATGTTTGGGACGCCCCCAAAAATGTCCTGACCATGCTGAAGCTCGTTTCGCGCACGTCCAGCCTGGATACGACCGGAATACCGATGGGCTTGTACTTCTCTCGCGCATTGGACAGTACGGAGTATGAAACGGTTTGGCACAAATACACGATGGATGCAGACATGCCGGAAGAAACACAATTACTCGTCTCGACGTTTTCTTCCGACCGAAAAGAACATGTGATCAATGGAGCCGTACGTAATCTGGATGATTTTTTGTTGGCGCCCGATGTAGACTGGCAAACGAAGCTGCAGGGAACGGCCAATCTCTGGTCGGAGCCGATAATCAATGCCACTGATGCGCTGTTTCTTTCTACGAAAGGACGCTATTTATGGCTCAAAATCGAATGGCTCTGTACTGATCGTCATTCCCCGTTGCTCAAGCAAATGCGGATTTACTCCCCACGCGATACGTTTTTGCGTTATCTTCCGGCTGTTTATCAAAGTGAACCTGCGAGTGCTGATTTTTTGGAGCGCTTCCTCTCACTCTTCGGGACGTTTTACTTGGAGCTGGAGGAACAGATTGATACCATCTCTCGTTTATTCGATCCAGATACGACGCCTGGCGAGTTTGTTCCCTGGCTGGCTTCCTGGTTAGGGGCGGGAAAAGAAGATCATTGGACAGAGGCACAGCGCCGAGAGCTGATTCGTCGCGCGCCCGTGCTGTACGCAGAACGAGGCACTCGGGCTGGCTTGGAAAAGATGGTGGAGCTGTACACCGGGGAGCGTCCAATGATCGTTGAATATTTTCAGATCAGGGACATGAAAGCGATCCCGGAGCTGCACGAGCTGATCTCTTCGCTGTATATGGATCATCCGTACCAATTTTGCCTGATCGTCTCGCAGGAATGCGCGAGAACAGAGCAGGAGCAATCGGTTCTGCAAAAGATTTTGGAGGATCAAAAGCCTGCTTTTACAGAGGCGAAGCTCATCGTTCTGCGGCCAGGCATCTACGCCGATATCCATAGCTACGTGGGCATTAATTCTTACTTGACTGAGCCATCCTTCCTTACACTCGATCAAAATTTATCCATGCCATACAACACAGTGCTGAGCGGCAGGGATCGCAGTAGACGAATCGACTATGACACGAGGATCGGCCTGGATTCTGAGCTGGAGTAGGCACGCCAAGATTTTATGCAAAGTGAGGTGTTTGGGATGAAGAATCTGCGCTATTTTCCCCATGAGCGAAATGTGTATTTCAAAGGGAAGCTGTTGACCGTCAGAGATTTCGAATCAGAACAGCGTTATTTCAATGACAAGCGTCGACTCATCAATCGGTTGCTTCACGGAGGTGGAGTCGTCTGCGGGCTACAGGTTGTCGCTGTGGACGAAAAGCAGATCTCGGTCGAGGCTGGGGTCGCTCTCGATTATCTCGGGAGGGAAATCGTGCTTCCTGAGCCGGTGAAGCTGAAGCTGTCCATGATGGAAGGCTTTAGCAACAACGATTACGCGAAAAACGTGTACGTCTGCTTGGCTTATGATGAAAAAGGCAAGGAGCAGGTCTTCTCTGTTTCCGAATCCGTCGAGCAGGAAATGGCTGAATACAACCGGGTCGCTGAAGGATATCGGCTTTTTATCAGAGAGGAGGCTCCACATCCTGCTTCCATCGAAGGAGTGCAATTGGTGGAGCAGAGAGTGCTGCTGTACGCAGATCCACAGGTGCGGATATGGCAGGCTACCCCACGTTACGTCAGCCCAGGTGAAGTATTTTCACTACAGCTGCACATCGAGAAGACCGTTCAAACCTCGCGCGTGCATTTCCAATACAAGCTGGATGCACCAGGACTGACTGTCTTGGAAAGAAGTGAAGGCCAGGTCTCCTTTTTGGAGCCTGTTGACTCGAAAGAAACGGATTACGTCATCTCTATTCCGATCAAGGCTGGCAGGGATCGCGGATCAGTAGAGCTGTCTGTGGTGGGCGGCAAGGCTGAAGTACAACTTGGCGATCGTTTGGTGTATACCGAGCTCGTCTCAGTAGGAAAAATCGAAATCACGACAGACGATCTGGTAGAGAGGCTTGTGTCGGATTACTACAATCGCAAGCTGGATCAGGTAACACATGCCAACGAACAGCCCTTTCTGTATTTGGCAAAAGTATGCCTGCTGCAAATGAATGCGACCTATGTGATCGAGAAGGTTGTTCCTGTTCCGTTTGGTGAGTATGTGTATACCCCAGCGCTTTTGAAAAAGCTTGCGTTGCGTGCACAGGTGGGGAAGCAGGCTGAGCAGGGGGCTCCTGCGGATTCCTTTCGCGTGACCACGCGCGTAAAAGAAATAGCGGCAGGGGATAAGCCGCGGTTTGATGTGAGCTACGATGATTTGGCATCTGTGTATCAGTTTGAGCTTGAACTGCCTCGCTCAGGAAAAGCAAATGAGCAAGTAGCCACTGGTGTGGTGGAAATACCGATTGAGCCTTACTCGTCCAATTGGCCGTTTGGCGTCAAGGGCGACAATCGTTATTTTTCGGAGGAGCTGAAGCACTCCTTGGGAAAAGGAAACGTGTATGTAAGTGCAGGAATCGAGGATTTCCATACAGATGTGATCGATGAGCTGCTCTCCCAAAACGAGCAGGTGATGTATGGGCAAACAGGTGTATTTGACGATTCGGAGTATACGACAGATGCCGCTCATTTTGCCATCGGGGTGATTGTCTATCCACAGAAAGGCACCTTTCGGATTGGTGTCCAGGTCAAGGGGCCCGTGGAAGTGGATCGGGCGCGGATCAGATGGTGGGCGATCAAGCCATTGGCAGCTGGGACAGAGGACGATGCGTAATCATATTCGCACGAGTCGCAAGGTTTGCTACCATTTGGATTTATGCTAAACTTTCATATAGTAAGTACATAACAGCGTAAGACGGGAGGAGATCCAATGGCAACACATATTTCAGATCATTCCGTTTTGAACAACGGGGTGAAGATGCCCTGGCTGGGTCTGGGTGTCTGGAAGGCAAAAGACGGAAACGAAACGTTGGCCGTCCGTTCCGCGATTGAGGCAGGCTATCGCAGTATTGACACAGCAGCTATCTACGGCAACGAAGCTGGTGTAGGCGAAGGAATCCGTCAAGCCGGGATTGATCGCGATCAATTGTTCATCACGACCAAGGTATGGAATTCGGATCAAGGCTACGAGTCAACGCTGAAGGCTTTTGATGAAAGCATGAAAAAATTAGGCATCGACACGCTGGATTTGTATTTGATTCACTGGCCGGTACAAGGCAAGTATGTAGATACGTGGAGAGCCTTGGAGAAGCTGTACCGAGATGGCTATGTACGAGCGATTGGAGTCAGTAATTTTCACAGTCACCACCTCGATGATTTGCGCCAACATAGCGAGATTGTCCCGGTTGTTAACCAAGTCGAGTATCATCCATTGCTGACCCAAAAAGAATTGCATGCGTATTGCAAAGAGCACCATATTCAACTGGAGGCATGGAGCCCGCTGATGCAAGGAAACCTCGACCATCCTCTACTGGTTGAATTGGGACAAAAATATGGCAAGTCTCCCGCACAAATTGTGATCCGCTGGGATTTGGAAAACCAGGTAGTCTCGATTCCGAAATCGATTACGCCAGAGCGCATTCGCCAAAATGCAGATGTTTTTAACTTCTCACTCAGTGCAGAGGATGTAGAAAGACTAAATGCGTTGAATGAGAACAAGCGATTTGGGCCAGATCCAGACAATTTCAATTTCTAAACGAATAACCATACAGCAAAAAGGGAAGCCGTGACAGAGATCGGCTACCCTTTTTTGCGTACGTGCCTTTGATAGGCTTTTATTTTGCTGTACATCGATTTGTCGGCAAGCTTGAGAAACAGTGTAATGTCAGGACGCAGATTGGCTTCGATAATCCACACCCGACCGTTTGAATCAATGCCCATATCAAACCCGAAGACCTGCTGGTGCGTATAATAGCGGGCCAGACGATTCGCAGCGAGTATGGCGATTCTTCGCAAGCGGGCAATAATAGTAGAGTCGGAAGCACCGCGGATCGTCGCGCGTTGAATAGCGGTACGGATTGGTAGTACCTTCCCTTTGCTTCTTTTGATATTGGTGATGATGTAGCCTTTGCCAGCTACTTTTGCGAGGATACCTGTGACGGTCCAGGGAGAGCCTGGTCGTCTTTGTGCCATCACTCTAACATCGAACAAAGAACCATTGGCGCGGGCTAACGGTATACAACGCTGGATCAGATACGGGGTTGTCATTTTTTTGCGAAGATACTGATACGTTTCCTGCTTGCCACGCACTGTGCGGCGTGTGGGTCCCCGTTGAACGCGATATCTGCCCTTGGTTTGTCGAGTGACTAATATGACTCCAGCCCCACCACTTCCCGATGCTGGTTTGGCAATCACCTTTTTGTATTGATCAAGAAAAGCATACAGAGACTGTTTGGAAAACCGACGTGTCTTGGGTAATGCGGAAACAAGCGAAGGGCTTGCCCGCAGCACGCTATACTTTGTCAGTTTTGTCTCACTTTTTTTGCCCAATGAGGTCATTCCCCCAATCGAGATATGAAACGATTCGATTCTGCTGTCAGTGTATGTCCTATGTTGTTTCAGCGCTTGTGGGAATGTCCTCATGGATTCGCTCTTTACTATGTTTTATTTTTTCGTATACTGAAAAGTAGCATATTCGTTTCATCAGACGAAACGATCGGAACTATGTAGGAAGCAGGTGTCAAACGTATATGGAAGAAGAACAAAAAGCAAACGTTCGGGCGGTCGACCGGGCTTTGGATATCCTGCTCTGTTTTACGGAGGCTACGGATCTAGGTCTGAGTGAGATATCGAGTCGACTTTCCCTGCATAAGAGTACCGTGCATCGTTTGCTGGCAACATTGGAGAACAAGGGCTTTCTCATTCGAGATGTTCAGACAGAGAAGTATCGACTCGGGTTTCGGGTGTGGGAGTTGTCCGCCAACTTATCGCAAAACGACGATCCAGCTACACTGCTGTTGCCGGAGATGGAGCGCTTGCGGGATTTGGTGGAGGAAACGATCAGTCTGTACGTGCGGGATGGTAATGAGCGGATACGCGTACAAGCTGTTCAAAGCAAGCAACCGATTCGCAGGGTGGCACCAATCGGGGCGAGAATGCCACTTGCGGTAGGTGCTTCCAGCAAGGTGCTTGTTGCATACGCAGAGCCTTACATTTTGCAGGAGGTCATCAGCGATCCGAATTGGCCTGACTATGTGAGCAAGGAGTCTTTTATCGAGCAACTGGATCAAATCAGGAAGCAAGGCTTCGCGACCAGTGTGGAGGAGCGGGAGCTGGGTACAGCAGCCGTAGCCGTCCCGATATTCAACCGCAACGGACAATTGGTCGCGTCCATTGCCGCGTCGGGCCCATCCAACCGCTTGACTCCTGAGAAAATGAGCCAATATGCTCCGTACATCATGGAGGCAGCATATCGGATGGGAAAAATGATGAAATAACAAGGTAGCCAGTCAAAACACAAGCAAAGTGTTTGACTGGCTTTGTTTTTTTGAATCGAATCATTAAATTCAATGCAGGTAAACGACATGGGGAAGGAGTATACTATCATAAATGGGAAGATAAACCACAAAAGCACAAGAAAGAGAGAACGGTATGAAAAAAATTATTCTAATCGCCATTAGCGTGTTCATCATGATGAGTGTATTGACGGGCTTCGATTCTAAATCAACCAGCACGCTGCAACAGTCATTGAATGCTAACATAGTTCCTGTTTCAAATATGGAGCTTCCTGCAAAAACCATCATCGGATTTGGTGAAGCCACGCATGGTAACAAACAATTTACTACGCTAAGGTTGGACATTTTTAAACATCTGGTGGAAAAGCAAGGATATCGCGTTTTTGCCATAGAAGGCGATTTCGGCGGAGGACAAAAGGTCAATGAATATATTTTAGGAGGCAGCGGAACAGCACAAGATGCGGCAAAAGCAATCGGATTTGCGATTTACAATACGCAAGAAATGGCTGAGCTTCTCTCTTGGATGCGCTCCTATAATGAGAAGCAGGCTGCAAAAGACAAAATTCATTTTTATGGCTTTGACATGCAACGCTACGACTATAACAAAAACGGGTTATTCTCCTACTTAAAAAAGGTTGATCCGGCACTTGCCTCCAAGTATGCAAGTGAACTTGTGAATCTGAATGATAAAACGGTGTACGATCAAAAACAGGCCCTCGTACAGGAGGGGCTCGCCCATATGAAAGACTTGATGGAACGGATGAAAGCAAACAAATCCGTTTATCTCGCAAAAAGCTCTGAGAAAGAATATGAGTTGGCTCTAGCTTTTGCGGAGGCGATCAAACAAAACGCTACACTACGCGGAACAAACGCGAACTATAGCAATACCCGTGATCGCTATATGGCCGAAAAAGTGATGTGGATCTTATCCTTTGAAAAGAAATATTACGGCCGCGAAAACATGTTCATAACAGGACATAATGGACACATTGAAAAAACCTCTACCTCCATGGGAATGACAACCTGCATGGGTGCACATCTTGCAAAAACCTTAGGGGATCAATATTACGCCATCGGAAGTGAATTCTACGAGAGCACCTTCCTTGCGAAGGACGCCATGACGAATGAGCGAAAAGAGTTTACGGTAAAAAATAGTGGGAGCGATCGGCTAGCTGTTTTGTTTGCGCAGACAAACATGAAGGATGGATTCCTGGACTTTTCAAAGACAAGGCAGGATGTAAATTTCACGGCTTACTTGAATAGAGCCCAGCCCATCAGCGCAATCGGTGACGCTTTCAGCGGCTTGTATGGAAAAATGGAGAAGATGTATACGCTGCAGATGATTCCAGCAAAAGCTTTTGATGCGCTCATTTTCGTTAGGACCGCTACTCCTTCGGTCATGATTACGGATTAAAAGAATCCCCAGCGTGGCCGATCCAGCAGAAAGAACCGGGTACTGATGTATCCGGTTTTTTTGTTATGCGGTGATTTCTACGATCTTTGTCGGACGGTTAACACCACGTTGCCTTTCTTGTGGCCCTGCTCCACATAGCGGTGGGCCTCCGCCGCTTGCTCTAGTGGATATATGCGGTCAATGATCGAACGCAGCTTGCCGGCCTCAATCAGTTCCTTAAGATACAGCAAGTCCTCCGCGTTTTCCTTCGCTGCTCCGCCGATCACCTTCTTACCGCTCGTCAAGTTGATCCATAACCCCCGGAGGACCGGCAGAGGACTAAAATGGACCGCTCGCAGGTAAAAACCGTTCGGCGTTAGATGCTGGATGCAATCCTTGAACGGACTCTTTCCGACCGTATCGAAAATGATATCGTAGGCCACGCCGTCATCCACGAAGTTCTCTTTTGTATAATCAATGACTCGGTCAGCGCCTAGCGATCTTACCAACTCCACATTCGTTGTGCTGCACACTCCAGTTACTTCCGCGCCGAAATGCTTGGCGAGCTGTACCGCATACGTCCCGACGCTGCCGGAGGCGCCATAGACGAGAACGCGCCTGCCCGGTTGGATATTGCCCTTTCGGAGAAACTGCAAGGCAGTATAGGCGCCGACCGGAACCGCAGCCGCCTCCTCGAACGTCATGTTCGTCGGCTTCAGCGCGACGCTGCCGTTCTCAGGTAAGCATTTGTATTCAGCATACGCACCGAATCCGATTCCACAGGCGGCATAAACAGTATCTCCCGGCTTAAATTGAGTAACGCCGCTTCCCGTTGATTCGACTACGCCTGCCAATTCAAATCCGAGAATTTTGATTCGCCTCGGTCTCCACAAACCGTTGAATAGCCGCCCTAGGAAAGGATCTGCCTTGCGTAAGCGCCAATCCCCTGCAGACGCGGTTGCAGCATAGACCTTAATCAATATCTCGTTGTCCTTCGGTACCGGCTTCGCGACATCCTGAAGCTGTAGTACATTTGGCGGCCCGTACCGCTCATATACGATCGCTTTCATCCTTTCCCCTCCACTCATCCTTCGCTATTTTTCCATTTTATTCACTGTTCTGTTGGTTTCATGATACAGCGCACCTTCCGGATGGAGGAAGCAATTGTTTTGTTTACTTGAATAAAAAACTTTACTTAAGTTAATTTATATACTATTATCAATCTAAGGAGAAATATGGAAAAGGAGTACAAGATGACAGCATCAATAACGTTACGTGAGAAAAAGAAAGCCAAAACCAAATTTGCCCTTCTGGACGCAGCCTTAGAGCTGATTGGAAACGGCAGCTTCCGAAATGTTCTGGTAGAAGACATTTGCGAGCGTGCAGAGGTGTCGAAGGTCACTTTTTTTAAATTTTTCCCGCAAAAGGAAGAGCTCTTGATTTATTACATGAGCATATGGCAGGCAGAGTGCTTCGTTGAGCTGGAGACTACTGGCAAGAGAGGATGGGAAGCGGTTCGTCATATTTTTGCCAAGGTCACGCAAGATGGCGAGAAGCATCCAGGGATTATGCTGAGCCTTGTCAGTTTTTTGGCGGAGCAAAAAATGCACCCATGTATCCCGCTTTTATCTGATGCCGAACTGTTTTTACGCTTCTTTGAGCATAAGGAGCGAGAAGCCATTAAAGCCACAGATCTTCATCAAATTTTCCAAAAGTGCGTACAAGAAGCTGCTGAAGACGGTCAGCTTGCGCTTCACCTGTCGGAAGAGGAAGCCGTTATTTTGCTGTTCTCCATGTTTTACGGAGCGTACCTGACCGCACATTTGTTTCATGTGTCTGATTTTATGGTTTGTTATGAGCTGCATCTCAAATCCTTGATAAGGTAGGGGAGTCAGATGGCAAAAGTAATTCCGGGGCGTTTTACAGCACAAATCGAAGGACCTTTCGTCGTGTTCATCATCGGGATGCGAATCAATCGTCTCCTTGCAGTGCACAAATGGATGCCAGTAGCAAACGCCATGGGTGGCATGATGCGGGAATTGTATGAACATCCTGAGCTCGGACTATTGGGTCACACTTCGCATTTCAACCTGCGTGAAGTCACACAAATTCAGTACTGGCGATCCTATGAGCATCTGGAAAATTACGCGAGAAAAAGTCACAATCATCTAAGCGCGTGGAGGAAGTTCAATCAGGCGGTAGGGACGGATGGAACCGTCGGGATTTTTCACGAGACGTATCTGGTAGAAGCGGGAAAATACGAATGCCTTTACGGAAATATGCCTGTCTGGGGATTGGCCAAGGCGGGAGAGCATCTACCGGCAGTAGGAAAGCGGGAGACAGCGCGACGACGATTGGGCGGAGACAATGAACCAGCCGTTCCTACACCTACACAATGAGAGGGTGACAATGAGCCTTCTCCAGGACTTCATTCGATTGACGCCCAAAAGCTCCATAAAAAGGTCGCCCAGCTACTACCAGGCGACCTTTTTCACTCTCAAAAGTCAGGCAAACGATCCAAATTGTTTTCCTTAATCCCGTCTGGTTCACTTCGCAGGATGTCTCTGCCATACTTGTGAAAAACGTCGACATGGGCCAGTTTACCGGCTTTTGCATCGTTGAGCGCGGTGATATAGTCGAGCTCTCGACCTGCGTCTGTTTTAAAAGCGATCAAGTCCCCATCGTCGTTTTTTCTGACAGCCACAATTTGCTCTTTCCCCGAATTCGTCAGCTGAGGGTTCGTCTCATTTGCCTGTATCGCCTGTTGTTCACCGGCATTTTTATATTGTTCATAAATTTGTTCAAAGCTTCGTTGATCCATACATGATCCCTCCTCTATAAGTAGGGTGTCTAAAAAAGGGGAGAACATGCATTCGTTTTGTATTTGGGAACTATGCTCGCTGCGCACTCAGCGGAAGTAAGGTCGCTGCGATCCGCTTATACTTTTCCTGGTCGTGGACGCGATAGTACAGGCTACGCAAAAAGTTTTTTACATTGATTCGCCCCGTATATGCTTCGATTGCATGGCTATTATCCTGGCGATTAAGAAAACTCCGAACCCACGCATCGATTTCATCCAAGGATAGCTCATCTCGATTCCATACCGAAAGGACGGCGGTCACCAAGCGCTCATCTTCTTCGTAAGCGTAAACCGATTTGGCCCCGGCAATTGTCTCGCGGATGACTCCGAGAATTTGCTTCAAGTCCGTCTTATCCAGTTCACGGCATTGGGCCAGGTCATCAAGTGCGTCTGCGGCATGAGCGGTAGCATGGGCCCAGCCTTTTTCTTCTACATAGCCGCGCAAGTCTGCTTCTTGTCGTATGTACGTGAACAGTTTGTCTTTTACGTATTGAATCGCTTCTTTGGCGAGAAATGGGTGGTTCCGATGCAGGATCAGGATAAGAGGCAGCAGTAGCACGGAAAAAGAACGGGTAAACACGGAGTCTGTTCCATTTTCACCTATGCGATAAAACAAATGCTGGTCATCTAGTGCAATCGCGAGCAGCTCTTGCAGCTGTTCAGGGGAAAGCACACCTTCCTCGATCCAATGAGAGAACGTAGAATAAATCAGCTCATCACGCAGCTCTGGATCGGGCGAACCGATGTGTGCAACCATTTCAAGCGCCACGTCAAAAGCATTTGTTGGTGCCAAAAAGCTATTAGCCTGGATAGCGAGCAGGGTATCTTTTAATGACATCTTCTCAGCTCCTTTATTTCCCTAATTTTACAATAATAATCAGGGTGAAGTAACAAAAAGAGAAGAGGGCAGATTTGCCGGAGCCTGCCCCTTCTCTAAAAGCTGCTTCACTCATTCGTTTGTCAGGCGCATCAGCCAGTCTTTGATGTCGACGATGCGCAAGGTTCGGGGGCGTGTGGTTGTCCCCGTTACTAGCAGGGGAACGAGTGAGTCTAACTCGTGCAATGATCCGTGTGCAGCCCCACCGATATGAGTTGGAGAGCTTTCGGTAATGAGCTCATATCCAGGCCGCACCGTAGCGATTACGTATCTTCCTTCATGTGAATTCATCGCGCCGTAAAGTCTCGCCAATACGTCCGGATATTTACCATATGTAATCTGCTTGTTCTGGATTGTAATATCGAGCAGACGCGGATCACCGTCGAAGCTCCATGATTGACCATATGGATCGGTAAAGGGACCTTTTGGTTGATAGGCAAACTGTCTGTTGACCTTGCCTGCTGTTACGATAACCTTTTTGTTGTCCTTCATCGCAATGATGTCCAGCTTCGGTTCACGCTGCAAAAGTCTTACGATATTGGATATCGGGATACGCGAGTCAAGCGCATATATATAGGCCATCCGTTCATTGGTAGAAATGACAATTTGGTCATTGGGGGTGACTGGTTGACTGATTTTGGCGATTTGATAGTGGTTCAACAAGTCACGTAAATCAATGGTAGCGGCTTGGCGATCATCGAGAACAGCGCTCTGGGCACTGTCTCCCATAACAATCCACCGCGCTTCTTTGATTGCTTTGTCCCACGAACCAAAAGTATCGAGCACGGTTTGCAGCGCCTTATCTGCTTTTTCAAGCCCTTCGATTGTAGTTGCTCCCTTCATATGCACCTCCATGTCGTTTTCCGGCAAGTATACGATGGTAAGAGGGGGGAGCTTCTTGTTGGTGATGAGATAATTGATCTCCTGCGCAGAGAACTCATCGTTCATTCCATACTTTCGCCAAATGCGCTTTTCGCTTTTTTGATTCGGATCGAGCTGGGCAAATGTTGCATACGACAGCAGTTTTGGACCGTTCACATTCACCTCGCCAGGCAAACGCGTACTGAATTCAACGAGACGTGGAATCTGCAAGGTGTGCGCTGTTTTGCCTCGCCAAATAATACCATTGATCGACGCTGTATCCTTTCCTTTTTCCGCCAGTTCCTCATGAATGGTTTTCGTATGCGGATTGAGCTGGACCAGGTTTAATTGATGAAGGATATCCAGAAGCACTTGTGGCTGATCGATCTTCAGACCCTCTTTAGGACCGTAGCCGTAATAAATCATCCGTTTTTCTTTGTCGTTAAACCAAGATAATCCTGGCACATGATGCTGATCGGCATACGTCCCGGTAAGGAGGGTGCTGTCGATGGTTACAGACATGGTGGGAAATGAGCTCACAACTTGTGGGTAATAGCGTCCGTTTGCTAGCAAATAAGCCAAAGCAGGGACGCGACCTTGCCGGATCGCTTCTTTCAATGATTTGTCCATTAACGAATCAATGAGAATGAGCAGGACAGGCTTTTGCGATTCATTTCTCTCGGCTGAGGGCTGAGCCTTGATGCTTTGCTGACGAATTTGGGAAGCTGAGTCTGGTTTGCAGCCAATCACAGTCAGACTCAGCGCCAACAGGAGAAGGATGGCGTATGTGAATCGCGACTTCATGTTTCCATTCCTTTTTTGCGAATTTGGTTTTCTCTATTTTTTGTTTTCACGGAAAAATTATTCACCAATGCTACCTCATTTAATTTTCCGGCAACAGATGAGAAATCTCTACAACCACTCCTTTTTCCAAAAACAATCGAGGGATGCGATTACTGAGGGTGGCAACGACTTCATAGTTGATCGTTCCGAGCATTTCAGCAATTTCATCGACAGTGATCTCACGGTTTCCTTGCTTGCCGTAAATAACGACCTCATCGCCTTGCTTTCCACTACCGCCCTCTCCCAAGCTGACCATCAGCTGATCCATCGTCACTCGACCTGCGATCGGCAACCGTCTGCCTCGATACAGAACAAATCCCCGGTTAGAGAGTGCTCGCGAATAACCGTCGGCATAACCGATTGGGATCGTCCCGATGACCTCGCCACGCTTTGCTATGTATGTAGCGCCGTAACTGATGGTAAACGGCGGCGTCAGCATTGTCTTTACATAGGAGAAACGCGATTTCAAGCTGAGAGCCGGAACGAGCTTGACGCGATTGAGTTGTCGGATGTAGGAGGAAGGATATAGCCCGTACATGCCGATTCCGAGGCGGATCATATCGGCGCTGTATTCGGGAAATGCAATAGTAGCGGCGGTGTTGTTCATGTGTACGGTCGGAAGCTCGAACCCTTTTTCCTTCAGATAACGAAGATACTGAATAAATAACTCGTGTTGCGCTTTGGTCAATGTGTGATCAGGTTCATCTGCAGTGGAAAAATGAGTGAAGATTCCGGTCCATGCAAGGGAAGAGCTTGACGTTAAGGCCTTCACGACTGAAAGTAACCCGGATTTTGTCCGTACGCCCAATCGCCCCATCCCGGTATCTACGTTGATATGGATGTTCAGACGATTGGAGAAAGCCGTTGATTTGACGATTTTATCGGCTTTTTTGAGCCAATCAGTCTGAAACGCGGACAGCTCTATATTCCAGGCGACCGCCTCTTTGATACGTGAAAGAGGAGTGAATCCCAGCACGAGTATAGGTGCTACAATTCCCGCTTTGCGTAAGACGATGCCTTCTTCCAGGATGGCAACAGCGAGGGAAGTAGCCCCGTACTCGAGGGCATGGCGTGCTACTCCGACAGAACCATGGCCATAGGCATTCGCTTTAACAACAGCCATGATTTTCGTCTGTGCAGGAATATGACGGCGTATCGCCCGAATGTTTTTCTTTATGGCATCGAGATTTACCTCAATCCAGGTTTCGCGAAACAGCTTTTTCATCACGAATCCCTCCCTTTTTCTGGGAAACAGTTCCCTCTTTCATGCGTATTCACCGTACCTTCCTCTTAAGCGTGGCCCATCAGGAAGAGATCACAAAAAGCAGGCCATCGGTGGCCTACAAGCGACAACTATAAGTCTGGCTGGAAACGCAAAAAAGAGCAGACTGCCGAACTGCTCGGAGTCTGCCCTTTTCGTTGGGTGGGTGCTGATACGAACTTATTTTTATTCGTTTGCTTATGCAGTTACTGGTTTGCCTTCATCCAGCAATTGACGCAGAACCGTTTGCAGGATACCACCATTGCGGTAGTAGTCTACGTCTACCATGGAATCGAGGCGCACGATTGCTTCGAATTCGAAGGTGCTGCCGTCTTTCTTGGTAGCTTCTACTTTTACGCGTTGGCCAGGTTGAACATCATCGGAGAGACCCACAATGCTGAAGGACTCAGTACCGTCGATGCCGAGGGACTTCCAGCTTTGGTCATCAGCAAATTGCAGAGGCAGAACGCCCATACCAACCAGGTTAGCACGGTGGATACGCTCGAAGCTCTCAGCGATAACCGCTTTGATGCCCAAGAGGAATGTACCTTTTGCTGCCCAGTCACGGGAAGAACCAGTACCGTACTCTTTACCAGCCAATACAACGAGTGGAGTACCGTCAGCTTGATACTTCATGGAAGCATCATAGATGGACATTACTTCGTCAGTTGGCAAGTATTTGGTTACGCCGCCCTCAGTTCCAGGAGCTACTTGGTTGCGGATGCGGATGTTCGCGAATGTACCGCGCATCATTACATCGTGGCTACCACGACGAGCACCGTAGGAGTTGAAGTCTTTGCGCTCTACGCCGTTAGCTTGCAGATACAGACCTGCTGGGCTAGTTGGCGAGATGTTACCAGCTGGGGAGATGTGGTCCGTTGTCACAGAATCACCGAAGAGTGCGATGGTGTTCGCTGCTTTAATGTCTGCGATCTTAGCAATTTCTCCAGCCAAGTTTTGGAAGAATGGCGGCTCTTGGATGTACGTGGATTTTTCATCCCACTCGTACAGGTCGCCAGTTGGAACGTCGATTTTGTTCCAAGCTTCGTTTTGCGTGAACACTTGGCCGTACTCAGCGCGGAACAGAGCAGGATTCATAGCTTTGTCCATAGCAGCTGCGATCTCTTGTGGAGAAGGCCAGATGTCTTTCAAGAATACAGGTTGACCGTCTTTGCCAGTGCCGATTGGCTCTGTAGTCAGGTCGATATCTACAGTACCTGCCAGTGCATAGGCGATAACCAATGGAGGAGAAGCGAGGTAGTTCGCTTTTACCTGTGCATGGATACGGCCTTCGAAGTTACGGTTACCGGAGAGTACCGCTGCAACTGTCAGATCTTCGTCTGCGATAGCTTTGCTGGTTTCCTCTGGCAATGGACCGGAGTTACCGATGCAAGTGGTGCAACCATAACCTACTACGTTGAATCCGATAGCATCCAAGGAGTCGATCAGACCAGCGTCAGTCAGGTATTGCGTAACTACGCGGGAACCTGGAGCCAGGGAGCTTTTTACGAAAGCAGGCTTTTTCAGGCCTTTTTCCACAGCTTTTTTCGCCAGGATACCTGCACCCAGCATTACGCTAGGATTTGATGTATTGGTACAGGAAGTGATCGCTGCGATAACAACTGCACCTGTTTTCAGCGTAGCTGTTTCACCGTTTGCATAAGCAACTGGTGCGCTAGCTGCGATTTTCTCTTCGGAGAGACCAAATCCGCCTTTGTCGATCGGCGTACGCAAGCTGTTATTGAAGGATTCCTTCATAGCAGTCAGTTCTACGCGGTCTTGAGGACGTTTTGGACCAGCCAAGCTAGGTACAACAGTGGACAGATCCAGTTCCAATGTTTCGGAGAATACTGGGTCTGGAGTCTCGTCAGTACGGAAGAGACCTTGTGCTTTTGTGTAAGTTTCAACCAAGGAGATGAGATCTTCTTCACGACCCGTTTGACGCATGTAGTTGAGTGTCTCAGCATCTACTGGGAAGAAGCCCATAGTAGCGCCGTACTCAGGTGCCATGTTTGCTACGGTAGCGCGGTCAGCCAGCGAGATGTTGGACAGGCCTGGTCCGTAGAATTCCACGAATTTACCTACAACGCCTTTTTTACGCAGCATTTGCGTAACAGTAAGAGCGAGGTCAGTTGCAGTTGCACCAGCATTCAGTGTGCCAGTCAGTTTGAAACCAACTACTTCTGGCGTTACGAAATACAGAGGTTGGCCGAGCATTCCTGCTTCTGCCTCGATACCACCAACACCCCATCCAAGAACACCAAGACCGTTGATCATAGTGGTGTGGGAGTCAGTACCTACGAGAGAGTCAGGGAAAGCAACCAGTTCGCCATCTACTTCGCGAGTAGCGATTACAGTTGCGAGGTACTCCAAGTTTACTTGGTGAACGATACCAGTAGCTGGAGGAACCGCACGGAAGTTGTCAAACGCAGTTTGTGCCCAACGCAGGAAGCGGTAGCGCTCTTGGTTGCGTTCGAATTCCAATTTCATATTGTTGTCCAGAGCGGATGCGTTACCGAAATCGTCAACCATGACGGAGTGGTCGATAACGAGATCAACTGGAACCAATGGGTTGATTCGTTTTGGATCTCCACCAGCGCGCTTCATCGCGATGCGCATCGCTGCCAAGTCAACTACAGCCGGTACACCGGTGAAGTCTTGCAGTACGATACGAGCTGGCATGAGAGGTACTTCTTGGTTTTCGTCGCGGCCTTTTGTCCAGGTCGCCAATTGTTGTACGTGTTCTTTGGTGATCGCGCGGCCATCGAACTGACGTACAGCAGCCTCGAGCAGAACTTTAATGGAGAACGGCAGTTTGGAAACATCGCCCAATCCTTGTTCTTCCAACCCTTGCAAGCGATAGTAAGCAAAAGACTTGTCGCCTACTTGCAGGGAAGACTTTACTTTGTAAGCATCTTTGTTAGCCAATGTATACAACCTCCCTATAATAACTTGGAGTTTCATCTGGTGAAACGTTGTTTCGTTTCTTCATTACGAACCTATTATATACGATTTGTTTCCCGGCTTCTACCCCAAATTCATCATTTATATACAAAAATCATAGGTAAAGAAAATTGGATCAAAAACGTCTTCTTTCATATATAAGAAAAAATCCACAGACTCCAAGAGGTTGTTCAAAAAGTCGTCTTTTGATCACGAAGAAGTTCTGAGGGTTACTGCGACATCGAAAGAGGCGTTCACCTTCGAAGTGCGGTGCTCATGTAGGTTCCTACACTCCGCTCCTCCTTTTTCAGGTTCTCGCCACTTTCTCGGTGCTGAAAAGACGACTTTTTGAACACGCACTCCAAGTATTATCCCGTTTATATTTCGTTTACATTCATGCAGTATCTTTTCTCTTGCAAAGAGGAAACGAGCTGAATAAAAGGGGAGAAATAAACGAATGGAACAAACCAATCATCTATCGAAATTGGGAAACTGGCGACCTTTCTTTCGCTTAATCATGGAAACGAAGCCTTCCAAGCTGAAGATCGGCGTCGCACTGTTCATGAGCATTGCTACAACGCTGGTTAGCCTAGTGATTCCGCTGTTTACGAAAGATTTGGTCGACAGCTTCTCCTTATCTACAATTACGAGTGGACAAATAGTGCTGTTGGTCATCGCTTTTATCGCACAAGCCATTGCAGGAGGACTGTCTATCTATTTATTGAATCATGTTGGTGAGAGTGTTGTCGCTTCGCTTCGTGAGCGTCTATGGAAAAAGCTGCTCGTCCTGCCCGTCTCTTACTACGACAACAACCGGACAGGTGAGACGATCAGTCGAATGACCAACGATACTGGCGTCGTGAAGAGTCTGATCAGCGATCAATTGTCCAGCTTTTTCACAGGATTGATCACCATTATTGGTTCCGTTGTGACGTTGTTATATCTCGATTGGCAAATGACCCTGACGATGCTGATAGCTGTTCCGCTGTCTATGGCGATTCTCATGCCCCTCGGTAGTCAAATGTACAAAATTTCAAAAGGATTGCAAGACGAGACGGCCAGCTTTACAACGATTATGAATCAGGTACTTCAAGAGATGCGGCTCGTAAAATCATCCAATGCAGAGTCGTACGAACTGGGTATGGGGACGAGAGCAATCGGGAACTTGTTCCGATTTGGGCTGAAAGAAGGAAGAGTGCAGGCCATCATTGGCCCGTTGATGTCCTTTATCCTGATGGTGCTGCTCGTGGTAGTGATCGGCTACGGTGGCATGCGCGTGTCCACAGGTGCATTGACAGCAGGTGAGCTGGTCGCGTTTATTTTGTATTTGGTGCAAATTGTGATACCGATGGGACAATTCACGCAGTTTTTTACCTCCTTGCAAAAAGCCATGGGAGCAACGGAAAGAATCATTGCGACATTGGAAGCCGAGGAAGAAGACCTCCTGACAGGACGGGTGCTCGAAAACGCAGGCATGCCAATTCATGTGGAAAATGTGAGCTTCGCCTATGAGAACGGGGAAATGATTCTTGAGGATGTCAGCTTTACGATTGGGGCCGGAAAAGTAAATGCGATCGTCGGACCGAGCGGCAGCGGCAAGACGACATTGTTTTCGCTGGTCGAGAGGTACTACCAGCCACTGAGTGGAGAAATCAGGCTGGGGAGTGATCCTATCGCGGATTTTTCCTTGAAGTCATGGAGAAGTAAAATCGGCTATGTGTCTCAGGAAAGTCCATTGATCGCCGGGACCATTCGAGAAAATATTTGCTACGGTATTTCACGGACCATTCGTGATGAGGAGCTGAAGCAGGCGGCAGAAATGGCCTATGCGGATCAATTCATTGAAGAATTGCCAAATGGCTATGACACAGAGGTCGGGGAGAGAGGCATGAAGCTATCAGGCGGACAGCGCCAACGAATCGGCATCGCTCGTGCTCTGCTCCGGGACCCCCAAATCTTGATGCTCGATGAAGCGACCTCCAGCCTGGACAGCAATTCCGAGATGATTGTGCAGAAGGCTCTGCAAAATCTAATGAAGGGACGTACGACCCTCGTCATTGCCCATCGCTTGTCGACAGTAGTGGAAGCAGACCAAATTATCTTCCTGGAAAAAGGAAAAATCACGGGTATTGGGACACATGAAGAGCTTTTCCATAGCCATGAGTTGTACCGGGAGTTGGCTAGTCAGCAATTGCTCGTGAAAGAGAGGGCGTAATAACTTGACAACCATTATGATCGTGGATGACGATCCGCATATTCGCGAGCTGGTCAGCGTCTTTTTGCGAAATGAAGGCTTTGATATCGTAGAGGCTGCTGACGGACAGGAGGCAATGGATACACTGGAGTCGGTTCAAGTGCAGCTAGTGATACTCGACATCATGATGCCGAACATGGATGGCTGGGAGCTGTGCCGACAGCTTCGCAAGCATTATGATCTTCCATTGCTCATGTTGACCGCGAAGGGAGAGACATCACAAAAAATCAAAGGCTTCGAGCTCGGAACCGACGATTATTTGGTGAAGCCTTTTGAGCCGCAAGAGCTGGTCGTCCGGGTAAAAGCGCTACTCAAGCGATACCGGATAGCTACTTCTCATCAGGTTCAAGCGGGATTGCTGCGATTGGACAGAAAAACGTTCGAAATCGCCAGACTTTTTACTTGCATTTTAATAACAAAGAGGAGTTCTTTTTGACTTTCATCGAAACCAAGTTGGAAGATTTCAAAACTCATTTTTCCCCGTTGTTACATTCATCTGAACCTATGGAAACCTTGATCACGAAAGGTATTCAGATTTTTTACACCTTAAGCGCTCAGGACGGGTGGATTGATATGGTCAGTGTCGTTCTTCAGAGAGGAGTAGAAATGAATGAACTTCCTAAAGATTCGAATGTGAAGGAAATGGCTTGTTCTATCGTGGCAATACTGGATGGATATAATTTGCAAAGGAGTTTTGTTGATAGTAGTATGAACCCAGATAAACTAGATCACATGATAAAACAATTAATAGTAATGTGCTCAAAAAAAGTTAAAAACATATAATATGACTACATATAGCCAAAGGAGTGAGTGCTATGGGAACCGTTCCTTCATGGTTAGTGTCTATTTATTTTCTGTTCATGATTGTAACGATCAGTCTCGCAATTTTCTGTCTGGTAAAGAGAAAACTTCTTCGAATGAGTATCGTCACGCTTGTCGTTGCTATAGTTGCTCCTCTTGTTTTCTTCTTTAACTCCTTATTACGGGGATATGTTACTGAACTAGATTTCTTTTGGCTAGAACTTGCTTCAGGAGAAATCTGGGCATTATTTGTTGGTAGCGCATTCGTGGAGATCGTGATTTGGTATATTTTAATTACAAGAAGTTATTTGCATAAGAGTGATAGGAGAACGGACTGACGTCCTTTTTGTGTCAGGATTCACTTTCAGTTCGGAGGATAGTTTTAATAAAAAACGGAGGCCCCTATTGTCAGGAGCCTCCGTTTTTTGTTTCTTTTGAAGCACGAATGGTGCTACATGCAGATTCTACGTAGCTAACGAAAACTACCAATGATTTCACGCACCGATATATTTGGCATGTAGCGTACGAGCGAGGCTGATGTCATCTGTTCCTTGCACAAGCACACGACCATCAGGGAAAATGACGAGCGTGTACGTATCTACACGAAAGCGCAGCAAAAATTTATTTTGCTCAACTTGCCCTAATGGGGAAAGCCTGCCAGCCAAAGCATCCAGATTAAGTGAGAGTGAAGCAGCAGGCGAGATTTGCACCGTGTCCCGACCGCAAAGCGAAACCGCTTGTCCGTCTTGGGTATCCGGCTGCAAAAACGAAAACTGCTGCTGCCCGCATGTTGGACAGTCGTCCCGGCGAGCATTCACTACCCTGATTTGTTGATGGCGGTTATGCCAAATCTCAAAGTGCTCCAAATTCGGATTGAGCTCGTCGGTGGCGCCCACTAACAGCTTGAAGGCTTCGGTTGCCTGATAGGAGGCGACGATGTGAATGATCGGCCCAATGACGCCAGCCGTATCGCATGTCGGCATCTCCCCTGGGTTTGGCGCTTCAGGGAAAAGACAGCGCAAGCAAGGCGTGATCCCCGGTCGAATAGCCGTGAACGTCCCGGTCGCACTCACTGCGCCACCGTACACCCACGGGACGCCATGCTTGACGCAAACATCGTTCACGAGATATCTGACTTGAAAATTATCAGTTGCATCCAGAACGAGATCTACGTCTGCGAGCAACTCCTCTGCATTGTAAGCAGTGAGGTCTGCAACAATCGGTTCGATCGTGACGGCCGAGTTGATTTTCGACAGCTTGGCGTGAGCAGCGATTGCTTTTGGCAAATGCTCGGCTGCATCGGATTCGTCGTAGAGCATTTGACGCTGCAGGTTGCTCGGCTCCACGAAGTCACGGTCAATGATGCGGACAAAGCCTACGCCGGCACGGACCATATGATTGGAGAGCACCGTTCCGAGAGCGCCCATTCCGACGATAGCGACACGGCTTTGTCCCAGCTTGTCCTGTCCACTGCGCCCGATCGGATGAAACAATATCTGACGGGAATAGCGAGTATCCAAGGCGTTACTCCACCTTTCCTTCTGGCATCGCGAGAGGATTCCAAGGTCCTTGCTGATGTCCTTTCCATTCGCTGCCGTCTTCCCACATTTCTTTTTTCCAGATGGGAACGATTTGCTTTAGTCGCTCGATTGCATAGCGGCCAGCTTCGAACGATTCATTGCGATGCGCTGTGGCAACGGCACAAACAACAGCAATCTCTTCCACAGCCAAATTCCCGATACGATGATGCATCGCAACTTGAGCACCGGGCCAGCGTTCCTCGATCTCTGCTGCGACCTGCTTCATTTTTTCAACAGCCATGGGGGCGTATGCTTCATAGGACAAGTACACCGTGCGCTGCCCATGCGTAAATTCCCGAACGGTTCCGACAAAGGTAAGGATAGCTCCTGCGTGGGGATTGCTCACCAAGCGAACGAGCTTGTCTGCAGAAATAGGCTCTTCCGTAATGGCAAAGCGCGGGTCTTCTTCTCCGCCGCTTACAGGTGGCAAAAGGGCAATTTCATCACTTGCTGCAATGACCTGATTTTTCGCCGCATATTCATGATTGATCGAGACAAAGCAACTGCCCAAGAGCGCAGAGAGCGCAGGATATTCTTTTTCCACTGCTTGCAGAAGATCGCTAACGGTCGCGCCTTCGGATAGGGTCAACTGTACTTCCCGGGCATTCGCACGCTCGGCGAGTCCGGCAAATAACAAGATCGTAATAGTCAAGACAATACCTCATTTCACATGGATAAACTATTCTCTAGGCTAGACGATATCATAAACCGATAAAAGTTGCCAATGAATAGGGCGCTCCAATCTGCTGCCATTACTACGGGGCGAACCCTTCCTGACTCACATAGATCTGATCCGGAGGGAAAACACGTAGCAGCCGTTCATAGACGATCTGATAGGCGGAAGGATCATACCATTGCTGTAGACCAAGCTGTTCATAGAGAGCGGGAATGCCGTTTCTTTTTGTTCGCTTACCGCCGCTGCCATCTCCCATATAAAAATCGTCCACACAGACACGTGTTACCAATGGACGCAATATCTCCGGGAAAGATTCACTGCTTGGCAAAACAGGGGCAATCGTTGCTTGAGTAGGGATGCCAGCTTCAGCCAATCGCTGAAGTGCTTTTAACCTGGCTTGGATGGGAGGAGCTTGCGGGCTAAACTGCTTGCGAATCTCCTCCAGATCGGTCTCGATGGTCATGCTGACGCGCACACGATCTCCAAGCCGAAGAAGCAGATCAGCATCCCGCCAAACCAATGGACTTCTCGTCTGGACCAACAAAAAATCTGGTGGATTCTCTACCATGACCTCGAGCATAGACCGCGTTACCTTTTCTGTGTGTTCGATAGGCTGGTACGGGTCTGTGCTCGACGACATGAAGATGGTTACCTTTCCTTTTTTCTTTGCCCGTGCTAATTCCTTCCGCAATAGATCAGCGGCTTGCTGCTTAATGTCGACCCACGTGCCCCATTCCTCGTTGCGAAACAAAGACACGGGCATTTGCCGAACATAGCAATAAGAACAGGCGAAAGAACAGCCTGTATATGGATTGAGCGAATGGCTGTAATCCGCAAGAAATCCGCTTCCTTTATTGAGCAGTGTTTTCGGGTTCTTATAGGAAAGAATACAATTCAAGCTGTGTTCCCTCACTTTGCATCATGAAAAATGATCCCCAAGCTATAGCGTGTGCCAGACGTAATCGTGCTGACACCGTGCCGAAGCGTGTTTTTATAGTGGCCGCGTGTTCCTTTTACAGGACGATAGGACGTTGGGAAAATAAGTCCAGCGCCTTGCTCCAAGGTTATCACATGTCCTCGGCTCTGTGCCCGCGGGCGTTGCTCCATCAGCAGAAATTCTCCGCCTGTGTAGTCCTTTTCCTTCTGATTTAAGGCGAAAACCACTTGAAACGGAAAGAACACCTCGCCGTACATATCCTGATGCATACAATTGTAGCCGCCTGCTTCGTATTTCAATATCAATGGAGTGGAGCGAAGCTGACCCTGTTCGTGACATTGCGTCAAAAATGCAGCGAGAGTAGCAGGATATATCGGCTCTTGTCCAAGCAACTCGAGCCAACGATTCGCAGTCTGGGCGAGCATCGGATAAAAGCCTTCGCGAAGCTCTTGTAAAACCGAGGGAAGAGGAGCCTGATAATAGCGATACTCCCCTTCACCAAAGCGGTACCGCGCCATCTGAATCGTATTGCGAAAAAAGTGATCCTGTCCGTATGTCTCAATTATTTCCTCGCAGGCGGACGAGCTTAATAAGGAAGGAAATACTGCATACCCTTGTTCGTCCAGCTCCTGATGAAGCGAATTCCAGTCCAGTGCAGCAATCCTTTTTGTCAGTGGCTTAGACATGCTTCACACTCCGTTTTGCGTCGTCACTACTCTTTTTCTCCAGGTCCAGCAGTGTTGTTTTCATTGGCAATCCTCCCCGATAGCCAGTCAGCGAGCCGTTTTTACCGATAACCCTGTGACAGGGGACTGTAATAAGTACCGGATTGGCACCGATTGCAGCACCAACAGCTCGAACAGCTGCGGGTTTTTTCATGATGGATGCAATATCGGTGTATGAGGCAGTTTGCCCATACGGGATTTGGCGCAGTGCTTCCCAGACAGCGAGCTGAAAAGGCGTTCCAGACAGATCACAATCGATAGAAAACTGCTCACGTGTTCCTTGCAAATACTCGATCACTTCATTCATAAAAGGCTGTAACCGTTCTTCGTCATGCCCCAAACTACTATGGGGGCGATGCTTCATTACCCACGCTTCCAATTCCTCAAATGGCTGATTGACAGAGCCGACATAACAAAGGCCGGCAGCCGTTGCCGCCAAATAAATGCCCCAATCACCATAGGTCAGCTTTGCCCAATACACGGTTTGATTTTTCACCCAAACGCCTCCTTCGAACTATGTACGCACAGTATACCTCCAGCGTCTCTTCTTCGTACGTTTTTGGGAGTGGATGAGCAAGATAACGAAACAATGTCCTCTATCCTCTACATTCCCATTGCTTTTATCCAGCGGCGGGAGTAAGGTAGGAGAAGACAGAGGAGGAACGATGCTAGTATGACTGATCAATTAACGCATTTTAATGAACAAAATCGAGCGCGCATGGTGGACGTATCTGAGAAGGACGTCACAAAACGGGAGGCTGTAGCAGAGAGCCAAATTAGCATGAAACCCGAAACTCTCGCCCGTATTAGAGAAGGAAGAATCGAAAAGGGCGATGTGCTCGCAGTTGCTCAGGTAGCAGGTGTCATGGCTGCCAAAAAGACGTGGGAGATTATTCCGATGTGTCATCCGCTGCCATTGACTGGCATCGATATACAGTTTGCTTTTGTGGATGAAACGACGCTAATGATTTCGGGAACCGTGAAGACGACCGGGAAAACAGGCGTCGAGATGGAGGCGTTGACAGCGGTCAGCGTAGCTGCATTGACGGTTTATGACATGTGCAAGGCTATGGATAAAGAAATGATTATTGGTCCGACCAGCCTGCAATTGAAAACAGGCGGAAAAAGCGGCGATTTCCGTCGGGGAGAGAAGTAGGCTATGAAGCAAAAGTGGGAATCTTATCCAAGCAGCATTCGTCTACTGGCGATTGCTGCTGTCATTTTTTCTACCGGAATGGCATGTATTTGGCCGCTTGTCACGATTTATATTCACAATCATCTCGGAAAGCCGCTGACCGTAGCCGGCTTCTTGTTGCTTTTAAACCAAGGCTCATTCCTGATCGGTAGTATTATCGGCGGGATGATGTTTGACCGCTGGGGCAAAATGCGTACGATCATTGTCGGTTCCATCGGCGTTATTCTAATATCGATCGGTTTAGGGCTTACGCAAGATTTTACAACTTATGTTGTACTTTTGCTGTTGAATGGACTGTTCTACGGATCACTTTCTCCTGTCATGAATGCATTGGCAGTTGTCCTATGGCCTGAGGGCGGGCGCAAAGGAATCAATTTGATTTATGTCTCCCTCAATGTGGGTGTGGCTGCAGGTTCTGCTTTAGGCGGTTTCCTGGCAAGTGTTTCGTTTGCTTGGACGTTTTTCGGAAATGCGATCTCACAAGTGATCGTCCTGACCATGTTCATGCTCATCTTGCCTCGTCAGATACAAATGGCGGAACAACAACGGCAGAACGCGACGACTGGACAAAGTACAGCTGAGCAGGCAACGGGCGATGTGTTACAACAACCACAGCAAGAGACCAAGGTAGTATGGGGAGCCTTGCTGTTATTATGCGGAGGGCTATTGATTAGCTGGATTGTCTATGTACAATGGACGACAGTACTGTCAACCTACATGCAAACCTTGGGGATTTCCCTTCGCCAATACAGTTTGTTGTGGACACTAAACGGCGGGTTGATCCTGTTTGGTCAGCCGTTGATTGCGTGGGTCATTCGACGCTTTGCCCGCACGCTTAAAGCACAAATGCTCTTGGGCGCTTACATTTTTGCCTTGTCCATGCTGATCCTGTCGCAGTCAACGGTTTATGCGGGCTTTGTGGCTGGCATGTTCATCATGACGTTGGGGGAAATGCTCGTTTGGCCAGCGGTGCCAGCAGTAGCTGCACAGTTTACGCCAGCGGGACGAGAAGGCTTCATTCAAGGGCTGATTGCAGGGACTGGATCAGCAGGACGTATGCTCGGACCATTGCTAGGCGCATTCATCTTCCAGTCGTTTCATGCGCAGGGACTGCTGTTCGTGATGGCAGGCTTGTGTCTGTTGTCTGTCGCATTCTTTGCCTTCCACACTTCTTTTCAAAAAAGAAGTCATCAAGCGCCGGTACAGAATCAAGCATCTTGACACGGTTTACGTGCTCAAGTAGTATGATATAGATGAAAAAACAGTATATTCCGTGTGTTTGACTTATTGAGAGAGGTGGAGGGACTGGCCCTATGAAGCCCGGCAGCGGATCTGTTCCATACGATGGACAGATGCTGTGCCAATTCCAGCAGGATATTTTCCTGACAGATAAGGACGTGACCCAGCTGATCTCCCCCTTTTTCTGTATGGAAAAAGGGGGTTTTACTGTATTGGGCCGAAGAAAGGAACTGAAGAGACAGATGCGCATCCAACCCTCCGACATGATTGATCGACTTCCTACCCAGTTTTTTGCGACCTTGGTGGCAAAAGTAAACAAGGTCATTGCACAAGGCCATGACGTCATTAACCTGGGGCAGGGCAATCCCGATTTGCCGACTCCACCACATATTATTGAAGAATTACAGTTGCAAGCAACGCAACCACTCCATCACAAATACCCGCCGTTTCAGGGACGTGTAGAACTGAAGCAGGCGGTGGCTCATTGGTATAAACAAGAATTTGATGTGGACCTCGACCCCGAGGAAGAAGTAGCGATTTTGTTTGGCAGCAAAACCGGGCTCGTGGAGATTTGTCAAGTACTGATGAACGCAGGCGATGTGGCACTGGTTCCAGATCCAGGCTATCCAGACTATTGGTCAGGGGTTGCCGTCGTAAACGGACGCATGGTCATGATGCCGCTGAAGGCAGAAAATGATTTCTTGCCAGACTACAGCCAGCTCTCTCAAGCTGATTTGGATCGGGCGAAACTGATGTTTCTTAACTATCCGAACAATCCGACAGCGGTTAATGCACCGATCGAGTTTTATGAGGAAACGATTCGTTTTGCACGTAAAAATGAAATTGTGGTCTGCCATGACTTTGCCTATGGTGCGATCAGCTATGATGGGAAAAAACCAGTCAGCTTCATGCAGGTTCCGGGAGCAAAAGAGGTGGGCGTAGAGTTTTACACCTTGTCCAAAACGTACAACATGGCAGGCTGGCGGGTCGGAGCCATGGTAGGGAATCGCGAGCTGGTTCGTCTGATCAACCTCATTCAGGATCATTATTTCGTCAGTCTGTTTGGAGCGGTACAAATGGCTGCAGCCAAGGCCATGACTGATTCTCAGCAGTGCGTTCGCGATCTCGTCGCAGTCTACGAAAGCCGCCGCAACGCCTTGTACTCCCATCTGCATCGAATTGGCTGGCAGGCACCGCCGTCTCAAGGCTCTTTTTTTGCGTGGCTTCCTGTACCAAGCGGCTTCACGTCGATCGAATTCTCTGATTTGCTCTTGGAAAAAGCGCATGTCGTCGTAGCGCCAGGAAATGGCTTCGGGCCGACAGGGGAGGGCTACGTCCGAGCGGCGTTGTTGTCGAATGAAGATCGTCTCGCAGAAGCGGTCCAGCGGATTGAGCGGTTGGGGTTATTTACGAAAACAAACGAATAAAGTGTTAGATTGTAAGCGCAATAGAATTAAGCTAACAGCTACAAGGGCGCAGCGATGGAGCCGATCCATCGCTTTTTCTACGGAGGCAATTTACTTTGAATAGGAACGAAGAAAGGGCATTACTTACATGGAAAACGTATCCATTCAAGATAAGTTGGAATCAAAGCCCCCAGCATTATTAAGTCAAAGACTGGTAGTCCCCAAAGAACACTATTAGAAAGAAGAATGAAAGCTTTAGAACTAGCTGTTCAAGCGATTGACGAACTTTTCACTAAATAACTCGTCAGTCTAATTCTATATTTTCATCGAACAACTAAAGGCGAGGCAATTTGGCCACACTACCCTACAAATGGAGTGTGGCTTTTTTCTTCTAGAATAAAAATCATTCTCATTGTTGACAGATAATGATTTTCATTATACGATGTGATTGTTAATGATAATTAGTCTCAACGAGAGCAGGAGGGTACCATGCGCTATCAGATTAACGGTTACACGGATATGTATACGGTGATCGCCAACGAGCGTAAAATCGGCGGAGCCGTTGAAGCAGGCCAGATTCGCTTGCGGACGGGAGAAGTTTTCGCCAATGCTGTTCTCACTCGTTTGGAAATGTCAGGTGCGCATTTTTGCTCGATCGGCTTTGTTACAGAAGAAGGCAAAAGACTGATTGTCCATGTGGATGATATCAGCATGATCGCTGATGCACGTCACGTCAATGTATGTGAGCTGACGAATGAATGCATGCGAGTGGAGAAATCCGCAGAGAGACTGAAGCGATTGAAGCGTCTCTGTGAGTTGAATGAAGGCAGCTGTACACCGACATTCCAGGAAGAAGCATTGCTTTTGGCAAACGATATCGGAATGGATGAAGCGTCTACTCATGTAGATCTCTCTTTCCTGCCACACACAGAAAAACCGCGTGTGTTCCGCATCGCCTAGGTTATATAGCTGATACATATTGACCCCTTTTCGTCATAGGCGAAGAGGGGTTTTTTGCATGCATATCGCCAAGAATAACGATTGAACAACCGCTCGACATAGTCAAAACCTATCCGCTCATAGCTAGCAAGGATTGGACATAGCAGATCGACAGTGATAAAACAAGGATAAGCAAAATCAAGGGGGAACGGAACATGGAGTACTCATTCTCAAAATCTGTCGAAGCTCTATCCTCCTCGGCTGTCCGGGAAATCTTGAAGCTAACCCAAGGCAATCAAGTGCTCTCGCTCGCTGGAGGACTGCCAGCAGAAGATTCTTTTCCAATCGCAGAAATGCGTGAAGCGTTTAATCGCGCATTCGATCAAGGGGCAAAAGCCCTTCAGTACGGCTTGACTGATGGATATTTGCCGCTTCGTGAGTGGATTGCCTCCCGCATGAAGCAAAAGCATATGAATGTTGGCGTAGATAATATGATCATCACAACAGGATCTCAGCAAGCAGTTGACTTGTTGTGCCGTGTATACTTAGACGAAGGCGATGTCGTTCTCGTCGAAAACCCTACCTATCTGGCTGCGGTTCAATTGTTCCAATTCCGTGGAATTAAGGCCATTCCTGTAGAGGGCGATGCTGATGGGATGGATTTGGAAGATCTGGCGAAAAAAATTGCCCAGTATCGTCCGAAAATGGTGTATGTCATTCCTACCTTTGCGAATCCGACAGGAAAGGTATGGAGTCTGGAACGCCGTCTCGGCTTGCTTCGTCAATGTAAGGCGCAAGACATTCTCATCCTGGAAGACGATCCATATGGCGAAATCCAATTCGAGGGGAAAGCACCGTACCGCTCCATATTCTCACTGGATGAGCATCCGACCGATTCCTGTGTGGTGTACACCAGTACATTTTCCAAAATTGTCGCGCCAGGCTTGCGTACCGGATGGGCCATTGGAGATACCCGCGTGATTCAAATGATGGTGAAGGCGAAGCAAGCAGTTGATTTGCAATCGAGCACAATTGACCAGTACGCCCTGTATGAGCTATTGTCTTGCTTTGATCTGGAGAACCATATTGAGAAAATCCGCGAGTCCTACAAGGCGCGGATGGAATGGATGCATGAGCTCTTGCTCGCCCAAAACTGGGAAGGCGTACAGTGGGAAAAACCAAGAGGCGGGATGTTCCTCTGGGTGAATCTACCGGAGCATGTGGATGCAGAGAAGCTGTTGGCCCGTTCCGTACAGGAAGGTGTTGCATTCGTACCAGGCAAGCCGTTTTATGCCGCCGAGCCACAGGTCAACACGATGCGTTTGAACTATACGCTGTTGAACCGGGAAGACACAGAACTGGCGATTTCTAGATTGGGCAAAGCATTCCACGCCTACAACCAAATGCTTGTCGCACATTCATAAAAGCAAGACGTGAAAAGACAACCACTCATGAAGAGGGTTGTCTTTTTCTGCGTCATCTGTTCTCCCGTTGTGTACGATCCAGCCATTCATTCACGAGTTCCGTAAACAGATGCGGCTGCTCAATCTGCAAGTTGTGGCCAGCACAATCAAGTGCGGCAAATGAAGAGCGGGGATAGCCTTCGATGATATCCCAAATATCTTTATAGCCGACAGAATGATCTTGTTTGCCTACGACAAAAAGACTCGGGTGGAGGAAGGGGGCAGTATCTAACGGGAAGGAGACACCGTACGCCTGTCTGATTTTAGCCAGAAATAACGGGTCAGACAGCACATAGCCGTCGATAATCTCTTTTTGATAGCGATCCCACGTATATTCGGTTGCCACTACTGCCATCGATTCAAACTCCGCTCGTTCCTGCTCACTCAGCTTCTCCCAGAGTGAAGACTCTTCTACAAGGACGGGTTTATCCGGCAGTGTGCGTTTTTCTTTATCAGGAATAACATTGGGACAGATGAAAAGGGCTCCTTTCACTTGATCCCGGCGCTTCTCGATAACCGCTCGTACAAGATATCCTCCGTACGATTCCCCAGCAATCAAGAAGGACTCTCCTGGAATGATCTGATCAATGAACGCGAGGACAACTGCCAAAATATCGTCCGTAGTGTTGATATGCTTGTAGTTTTCCGTTTGTCCCATTCCCGGTAGGTCTATGTAAAGACGGCGATATCCAGGGCGTTCCTCAAAAATCGGTTCCATACAACCAGTCATGCAACGGTGATCAAGCGAAAATCCGTGAATCATCACAACAGGGAAGCCAGTTCCGATATCCTCATAATAAAGGTTGACGCCATTGACCTCACATCGCATAAATAAGCCTCCTAACATCATTTGTGTCAGATAGTTTCGATGATTCGGAACGTACGTTCTTATTGTAAAACACACCCATAACGAGAATCGTCAGTGGGTGTGCTTAATAACTTTCTATTCTTCTGTTTCTTCCAAGGTGCAAATGGCGCTAGGACGTTTGATCCGCAGTACAACGCATTCATACACACGGAACAGACTGTTCATTTGCTCGTCCCCGAGGAATGCAGAGTCGAAGTCTTCTGCAATAGCCAGGTCGAGATTGTGGCGGCCAGTCGCTACCAGAACGCCGGAACGACCCTTAATGGTAGGGGATTGGAAGACACCATCTGTTACGAGATTGCGTACATGCTCGATCTCAAGCACGTTGGTGCCTTTGTGCACACGATGCAAGAGAGAGTAGAGCTCAGGAGAAACGACCAGTGCATATGGACCGCTATGGCCCATTTTCAACAGCTTGTTGCGCGCTTCCACGATATCAGCAAATGCGTTGCCAGATTCCATCCAATCACTCTTCAGATGGGTGAGGCGGCCTTTTACGTTCATCAGACCTGGGAGATCAAACTCCTCAGCACCGTTGAAAATCAGATCGTCTTCCATCAGTGCACTGCCAGAAGCAGCATTGGCTGCCGCGCTCATGTCCAATGGCATGCCCAGTGTGCGTGCTTGGGCAACATCGCGCCAGTACAGCATGAAATCCTTATACAGAATCGGGATTGTCATGCTGACACGACGGCTAGGCTGTGTCATTTCCAACGATTCTCCGCGAAGGGAGAGACCACCAAAACGAGATTCTTCATATACATCGTTCGTAATGGTTTGGATACCTTCACCCAATGGTCCATAAATATCGATAAAACGGCGTCCTACCAGCTGGCGGCGAGCCATATCAATGACAGTTGCGTCCAACTGGTTCCATTCTTCAGTCGTCAAGGGAGAGTCCGGGTATTTACGAAGCTTGTCCATTGTGTAACCTCCATGTCATTTCAGGATTTACGATTCATTACATTCCTTTCAAGCTGCCAACTGTCAGTCCCTTTTTACCAGAAACTTCAGGTGCGGAATGCTTGATCACGGAAGCGACACCGTGAGGAGCGGAAGCCGAAGCTTTCAAATGGTCTACCTGATGAATATCGTGGCCCTCATCGTGATCAGTGAGATCAGGGTGAGTCGCATCAGAGAATCGTTGGCTCATGTTCGCCATGATCTCTTTTACCTTCAAATAGTCTGTATGAGTCTTTTCACGCATGCCATCCAGGAGCTGACGTGTTTCGTCATCCTTGAATTCATACAGGGAGAGCTCCAGATGCTCGCGGAAATTGTGCAGTCCAAATCGCTCGAGATTCACATCGGACAGCATTTGCGAGAGGTCGCGATCACTCAACTGATCCAGGCTTTTTTCAGCGGACACCTTCTCCAAGTAAGGAACCAACTCCTGCAGGCGGCCCATGCGCTGTTCTTCTTCTTCCAAAATGTGATGGTAGTAAAGCCGGGTATGCTCGTCCGTAGCCGCATCGATAATCGGCTGGATAACGCCCATGAAGCTGTCGATATAACCTCTGGTACGATCAAAAATGGTGTGCAGCTGTGTAATTTCTTGCACCCTACGCCACCTCCTCATTCACAATCTATTTTCTCATTATACAGTTGGAAAAAACAACCGGGCAACACCTATGTACATTTTCCTATTATTACGAAGAATTCGTTGTGGTGCTATTTGGAAAAGAGGCTAGAACGCTTGAGGGCAGAAGCTTTGTGAACGGCTTAGTTTCTAGTTTTGTTTTTTTACAAAAAAGTTATCATGGAGAGTATTGTCAAAGTTAATTGGGAATGATAATATTTATCAATAAGAGTGATATTCATTATCAATTAGCAAACTGAGAAGAAAACATAAATCCTACATTCACCTAAATTTAAGGAGGTAACAAGTTATGTCATCCATTTTAGTTATTGGCGGAGATCGCCTGGGGAATATTATCGAATTGCTGCAAGGTCAAGGATTCAAGGATATTCATCACGTAACAGGACGGAAGAGCTCGCAAACCGGGGTGAAAATTCCTGCAGGCATCCACATGATTCTGGTGCTGACTGATTTCGTCAACCACAACTTGGCCAAAACTGTGAAAAACCAAGCGAAAGATCGCGAGTTGCCAATCGTTTTCTGCAAACGCTCGTGTTCTGCAATTGCCAAAGCTTTTGATCTCACCGCGTAAATACATACTCTCTCGGTAGGACAGACTATGTTTGTGAGTCTGAAACCAACGGAGGAATGACGTATGGAACAGAATCGTTTGGGAGAACTGCCTATCGCACAGCTTACGGCCGCTCAGCTGCAACAATTAAAGCAGGCAGAAGAACAAATCAACGCAGAAGGTCCAAATATATATCTCATTGCATTAGAGAAGCAATCCCCGTCCTCCTAGACGGGGTTTTTTGTTGAGGCGCGCGTGCTTCTCACTTGAATACGTATTGCTCCAGCTGCATTTTTAGAGCGTCAATCCCAATTGCGAAGCCCAGGCATTGACTGGATTGAATAATGAACGCATTGAGACCAACGACTTCCCCATTCAAATTAATGAGTGGCCCTCCACTATTTCCTGGATTGATGGCGGCATCTGTCTGAAATATTTCTTCATACATACGCTTCGCAACCTGCAAACGCCGGTTTTTGGCACTGATGATTCCGGCTGTCACAGAATTTTCCAAACCAAGTGGGGAGCCACCTGTCGTCATAGAGCTAAAAATTATTTAGTGATAGGACAGTCGATGAAGGCAGACATCCCGGTTTTTCTGACCGGAAGTAGCCCCTGCTGCTTCCGCGTCAACACGCTTAATGAGAGCGCACACGAGCAAGCGGCGTTCTTTTTCATTGGCATGCGTCCAGATTAGACTCCAATTGGTGAGTTCACTTTGATCATCGGAGGGTGCTTTTGAAAAAAGGGGGGATGTCTTTTCCTGTTCTTTTGCGGCTAGATCCAACGCGCTGATTTTTTGGCGAAAGGCTGCGAGAGTCAGGAGTCCTTCTTCGTATGCCTGCTCCCAGCGTCGCCTTTTTATTTGCAGCTGCTGCTCCAGTTCTTTTGCCGGAGCGCGAGAATGCGTTTGTCGTAACGTCAGAAAAACTTCCTTGATAGCAGCCATGCATTCATTGGGATACTGCATCAGCTCTTGCAGGATCGTTTTTTCCAAGCGGTCCTCACGAATGGCAGAGGCTTCACACGTACCAGCCAGCTTGTTTTTACATACGTAGTAACGGTGCGAGTAGCGCTTTTTGCCTTTACCAGAGATGGTGGTTGTCTTTCCGCGCATAGGAAAGCCGCAGCGTGAGCAGTACAACAAACCAGAGAAGAGGTAGGTGGAGCTAAGTACTCGAGGATGGCTCGTGCTGCGAGCGCTCATTCGTTCCTGCACGCGCGAAAAGCAATGCCCATCGATGATGGCCGGGTGAGTCGCCTCTTCGATGATCCATTCCTCAGGAGCATTTCGTTGTTGATCGGCGTCGGCGTAATTCCAGCGTAATGCACCTTGATAGACAGGATTTTTCAACAGGCGAAGCACAGCACTGGCACTCCATGAGGCGCCATTTTTGCCACGCAATCCAGACTGGCTCGCCCATTCAGCAATTTGCCGCGGAGATTCCCCTTTGTCATAGCGTGCGAACATGTGGCGTACGCCATCTGCTTCCTCTTGATTCACGACCAGAGCTCCGTGCACCAGATCGTACCCATACGGTGCAGGTCCCCCTGGTCGTTTTCGTTCTCTTGCCATTTGGCTCATCCCCAGCTTGACGCGTTCCGCTAAATTTTCCCGTTCCCATTGTGCGAGGGCAGCTACCAGTGTGATAAATAATCGGCCGATTGCTGTCGTTGTATCGTAAACCTCCGTGCAGCTTTTAAAATGCACGTCATATCGTTCGAATTCCTGCAGGAGCTGATACAGATCAAGGACAGAGCGGGTAAGCCGATCCAGTCGATACACCAGGACGACCTCGATCTCACCACTTCTAATATCTTGGAGGAGCTGACCGAGTGCGGGTCGATTCGTATCTTTGGCACTTACGCCTTCATCTGCGTAGACGGCATGGACTTCCCAACCTTGGGAGTGAACGTACGAGAGCAGCTTTTCCCTTTGAGCGGGGATCGAAAATCCTTCGCGTGCCTGATCCTCCGTGCTGACTCGAATGTAGACAGCTGTTCGCATCACCAGGCCTCCCTTCACCTCAGGTTGCTAGAGTGTACAGCGAAAGGGAGGCGCTTATGCCTGGCCGCCAAATAAAAAACCCCGCTCATCCGTCTTGGACAAGTGGGGTCAAGCTACATCCATTTTTGGCCCCATTCGTGAATGGAATCAATGACAGGACGCAGATCTTTTCCTTTTTCGGTCAATTCGTACTCAATGCGAACCGGGATCTCTGGATACACTTTGCGCTCCAAAATCTCCAGCTCCTCGAGCTCCTTCAGCCTTTCAGAGAGCATTTTATCACTCATATGAGGAACCATTTCGCGGATATCCTTAAACCGTACAGTACCGCGTAACAGCACATGAATAATTAGGCCGGTCCAGCGTTTTCCCAGGACATTCATTGCGCACTCATACTTTGGACACATGTGTTCGCCAGAGTAATCTTGACTCATATCGGCGTCACCTCTATCTACTATCGTTATTGTTGCACTTTATTGTAACAGATTAGCTTGAAAAAAGTAAGTAACGAAAACTGGAATGGCACTTTGCCAACTGTAGAAGGTCAAGCCCGTTTTCATGGACAAATGTTTCCCAATAAGGTGTACACACATACACTAATCGCGAAATAAAAGAGGAGAAGAGGGTGTTAGGATGCTTCCTAAACGGGTAATCGGCATTTTGACCTGGCGAGAGGGGGAACGCTTTGAAGAACCAGACTATTTGCGGAAACTGGTTCAAACAGGGCAAGAGCTAGGGGCAGTAGTCTACCTGTTTTCGCATCAGGATGTCCATGTTCAGGATAAAAAGATCAAGGGGTTCCTGCCCAAACCGAATGGGCGCTGGGTGAGCAAATGGTTTCCTTGGCCAGAAGTCGTGATCGATCGGTACAGACGCAGAGTAAGGGAGTATATCCGGCTGCGAAATAGCGATCTGTTTTTCTTTGCAAACAGCCCGTTCAGTAAAAAGTGGAGAGTGACGAAGCTGCTTGCTTCCGACGAACGGGTCAGACGATGGATACCAGAGACGCATGTTTATGCCCAAGGCATGGTCCGAAGTATGCTCGCGCGCCATGCTCTTGTCTATGTGAAGCCTGGAAATGGCACAGGAGGAAGAAGCATTCTCAGAGTGGAGAAAAGGGGCAAGGAGTACTGTCTCTCTGGACGTGACAAAAAGCATGCCCACCATACGGCTCGCTTGGATACCGCAGTAGGCGTAGAGAAATGGGTCAAACGATGGGTGGAGGAGCAGCAGATTCGAGATGGTAATTTCCTGGTGCAACAAGGATTGGAGCTCGGCTTGCTTCGCAAGCATGTAGTCGATGTGCGATTGCTGATTCAAAAGGATGAGTGTGGAGAGTGGTCAGTGACAGGCTGTGGTGTCCGTATCGGGGAAAACGGTAGTGCTACCTCTAATTTGCATGGCGGGGGCAGGGCGATTCCATTTGAATGGTTTCTCTCCAATCGATTTGGAGTGGAACAGGCCGAGTCCATCAAAAGTGAATGCTACCAGCTAGCTTATGAAGTAGCGAAAACGCTCGAGGATTATTTTGGTCGCATGATGGAATTCGGGTTGGACATTGGGGTGGATGTACAAGGACGCGCGTGGTTAATTGAAGTGAATCCCAAGCCGGGGAGAGAGGTTTTTCGGCAGATGGGCGACATGCAGCTATACAAAATGGCGATAGCTCGTCCTGTTCAATTTGCGTTGTATTTAGCTAAGAATCAGGCTCGTTTTTTGTCTCTTTGATCACAGGTGGGGAACCGACGCTGATGACCCACTCTCCTACTTTTGTATGAGAGGAGTTGCCCAGTGGCAGCGGGTATAGCTTGCAGTCTGCATCAATTTTAATGACGGCGTAATCCCGAATTCGATCAGCTATGATGCGTTTGGCTTCAAATACTCTACCGTTATATAGCTTCACGAAAATGTTTTTGGATTTGCCGATGACATGCTCGCTCGTCAAGATATACCCTTTGGGATGAAATAGAAATCCTGAGCCAAAGCTTCGTTCCGTGGGTGGAGAATTATCTTCATGATCAATAAGACTCCGAATTAATGAATCCACGTCTTTGGAATGGGGAGCATCCTCTGTAACGATGGAGACGACTCCCTCTTGAACACGTTCGACAATGGGAACGAAGAAATTGAATGGATGCAGACTGCTGCTGCTCACAGGGTACTTTACCCGCGTATATTGGGACCATTTTTTACTTTTCACCGATCACTCCCCCTACAGCAGATAGGTATGTATCATCTTATGGGGAGTGGAGAGGGAAGGGACGCCCAATTTCTAGTCACGTGTATGATATATCATTAATTTTGATTGATATAATAAAGAAATAGCATTGGTATAATTATTAGAATCCATTTATAATAACATGTAGTTAAAGAATATTTTGAACATAAAGGCTAAGTCCTAGCCGCTAGAGAGAGAAAAAGAACGGTAATGGAGGATGCGAAGAGATGGATGTTAAAACGATCATACTGGGTTTCTTGAGCTACGGTGAAATGAGTGGATACGATATTAAGCAAGCGTTTACAAACAGCATTGGCTTTTTCTACGACGCTAGCTTTGGTGCTATTTATCCCGCATTGCGCAAACTGGAGGAGGAAGGCTTCGTAACGAAGCAAGAAATCATTCAGTCTGGCAAACCGAACAAAATTTTGTATCGGATTACGGAGGCTGGCAAACAATCGTTCCGTCAAGAAATCCAGACGCCAATCTTGCCGCCAGTATTGCGTTCCGATATGCTGGTTAAAATTTTCTTCGGCAAGAGCCGCACGATCGACGAGCAAAAGGATTTGTTAGAGGGCTGTTTGGATACGCAACGTCAGCTGCTTCAGCAAAGCAAGGCCTCTTTTAAAAAGCTGGAAGTGAATTTCGACGAATATCAACGTTTTTGCTGGGAGTATACCATTCATCATTTGGAGTCAACGATTTCCTTTATGGAACAAAAAATGACTTCCTTGGTGAAACAACCAGCTTACTCTGCTTAGGTCTTGATGGACCACATAAAGCGAAGGGCTCATGTCTGAAAACATTGAGCCCTTCGCTTATTTTGTAGATCTAATGTTTATTTTAGATTCTCTGGATTGAGGCATTCGAGCTCAGGTACAACGAAACGTCCGTCTTTACGAATCAGGCGATCGTCAAACCAAATTTCTCCGCCACCCCACTCTGGACGTTGAATCATGACCAAGTCCCAGTGGACGGAGGATTTGTTGCCGTTAAACGCTTCGTCGTAAGCTTGGCCAGGTGTAAAGTGGAAGCTTCCATCGATTTTTTCATCGAATAGAATGTCTTTCATTGGGTTTTGGATGTACGGGTTCACGCCAATCGCAAACTCTCCAACGAATCTGGCACCTTCATCTGTATCAAAGATTTCGTTGATTTTCTCGGTATCGTTGGCGGTTGCTTCAACGATTTTGCCATCTTTGAAGGTCAGCTTGATATTGTCGTAAGTAAAGCCTTGGTATGGAGATGGCGTGTTGTACGCGATGGTACCGTTGACGGAATCGCGAACAGGAGCAGTGAACACTTCTCCATCCGGGATGTTGGCTTCGCCTGCACATTTGATCGCCGGAATGCCTTTGATGGAGAAGGACAGGTCGGTTCCTGGTCCTACGATGCGTACTTTATCGGTTTTCTCCATCAGCTCAACCAGGCTGTCCATGGCTTTATCCATTTTGCCGTAATCGAGCGTGCACACTTTGAAATAGAAATCTTCAAAAGCGGCGGTGCTCATGTTAGCCAACTGTGCCATGGACGCATTTGGATAGCGAAGCACAACCCATTTGGTGTGTGGAACGCGAATATCCATCACTGGACGGGCCAGCAGTTTGGAATGCAGCTGCATTTTGTCCCCAGGGACGTCAGAGAGTTCACTGATGTTGTCGCCACCGCGGATGCCAATGTAGCAATCCATCTGCTTCATAAAGGCTACATCTGCTTCACGCATGATACTTAATTGTGTTTCGTTGACACCCATCAACAGCTCGCGTTGAACTGATTGGTCGATCAGTTGGACAAAAGGATTGCCCCCAGCTTCGTATACCTTGGAAATAACGGCTTTCGTCAGATCGGTAACGTCACCAATGGAGTAAATTAAAACGTTTTCACCCGGCTTGACAGTAACCGAATAATTGACAAGGACGTCAGCCAGTTGTTCAATTCGTGGATCTTTCATAGGAAGGGGATCCCTCGCTTTCCATATCATTCTTATCCATTGTACACAACCGAAATAGAAAAAAGCTACCCACTGGCTAGGGTAGCTTGCTGAGGGAACGCGCTTTTAAGGATTCGGTACTTCATGTATATGCAACGACTTGCTGAATATGGCTATATCTTGGGGAGGGAAGATCAGTCGCAGCTGCACCCGATAATAACCAGCAGGATGAAAAGAATCAAAACAATAGTAAAGCCGTCGAATTCTCCATTAAAGATGCCGCTCATGGAATAAACATCCTCCTCATATATGTGTTAAGCCTCTTGTGCTTACACCTACAACATATGGGTGATCGTATAGGACCGAACCGGGCATCCGCCCATTTTTGAGAAAATAGTTTGGAGAATCTCTCGTTTTTCACACTCTTGCAGATTCACCATGTTTATTATTCTGAAAAGCAGGAAAAGCTAGAGGATACCAAAAGACTTTGCAAGTATGAAAGGATGTTAACGTGATGCAAAGATCATTATCGAGTCTGAAGCATGATCTGGTCCAAATAACGATTAATGTTGGGGAAGATTTTAAATCCATTGTATGGAAAGCTCAGTACGACATGGACTTCAATACAGAATGCCTGTTTTGTTTTTCCGAGCAAATTACCGGCTACCGTGTGGAAGATGAAGCAGGCAAAGCGGGAAAAGTCGCAGTTTGTCCGCATTGCGAAAAAGTAAACGCCATCTACGCGTAAGGTTGAAGCTTGATGGCAAAGTAAAGACGATGCTTGCAAGAAGCATCGTCTTTTTTCGTATTTTTAAGTTGTTGCAAGTTTTAAAAGATACCGATGAACGCACAAAGCTAGTGAGAAGAAAAAGCACAGGGCTCGTAGACCTTGACAACGCCTGCCCAGGGTGGCTTTGGCTCGACGGTCCCCTTTTTAAAGTGGAGACGGCCAGTGAATCCCCCACGCCGGCGTGTCAGAGTCGAAGAGAACTGTGCTTTTTCTTCTCCTCCACCATGTTGACTCTCAAGTGGCCTTTTTAGTCTATATCTGTCACTGTATCCACCAAGTACCACCTGTCGTTTAGCAGGAGTGAAAGGAGGCTTCTCGAATAGTATGAGAGATACATATGTAGATAGGTAGGGGTGAACACCGTGCAAAAGAGATGCAGCCGCTGCGGGAACGAGATGGAGATCGAGCTGCGCAACGTCGTGTACCGGAAACGGGTTAAAATCATGAATGTACCTGTACACGTCTGTGTGGACGATAACTGTGACCATTCCCAAGTGGTAGATGTAATTAAGGATGATTTGAAGTCACTCATGGAGGAACTGGGCCAACATCCGCAGCGCCAGGCAATCGAATTCGAAGAAATGTCAGAGTTATCCAACTTATTGGTATTGATTGCTAATGAGAAGGTGAACTCGTCCGTAAGAGAATTACTTGGTGAGAAAGTCAACGAGCTATTGGATCTGTTTTTGTTGGCGCAGTCCCTAGGTGATGAGAAATGGATGCTGGAGTTACGCGAACGTCTAACGAAAATAATGGTGTAAGGATAAAGAGATGCCTGAAAGCTAGGTATCTCTTTTTTCATTTCTCCCTGCACCGCAAATATAGACGTAGCAGGTCGGACTTATGTATACTGATATCCACATGAGATAAGGAGAGATGGATCATGTCACAAAAGCAACTTCACTCAATAGAAGAACTGGATGAGTTCGTAGCGAAAAATGGAAAGAAGCTCCTGTTCAAACATAGCACTATTTGCCCGATCAGTACGTCCGCATACGAGGAGTTTCAAGCGTATTTGCTAGATAATCAGGTGGAATCCGCAGTCATTTTGGTGCGAGAGGATCGCCCTGTATCCAATGCAGTAGCGGATCGTTTCTCCGTCAAGCACGAATCTCCGCAAATCTTTTTGCTGGAGAACGGCGAAGTAAAATGGCACACCTCTCACTGGAAAATTACGAAGGACGCGATTGGCCAGGCGCTCAACACGTAATCATCGATATAGGAAAAAGAGCTGTAGGACGTAAAAAGTCGACAGCTCTTTTCATGTCTTTAGAACGTATCGATTCTCACAAACGTATCAACGGTGGTGGTGTTTTGGCGCAGTATCATATTTTTGTTGTACAATACGGAATACCGCAAGTGCGACGCACACCAGAATAGCGCTTGCGATCCCTACCATGTGTATGGAACTGATATGGATGACGGCTCCGCCTACGACAGCGCCTAATCCGATTCCGATGTACAAAGCCGAAGCACCAAACGAGAGAATCATGGAAGCCTGCTTCGGATTTAAGGAAATCAGGTAGGAATTGAGTGCAGGGTTAAGAGCGAAGCCAGGAATTCCCCAAAGCAGAGCAACAATCGACGCCAGTACGATTGTTGTATAACCAGGTGTAAGCCACATTAGTAATGAAAAGAATACAAGGACCAAACTGAATCCCCCAAGTGATAATTGTAGCGTTTTGGCAGCCCCGATTCGATCCGTACTGTATCCCCCAATCAAATTGCCGAACAAGCTACCCAACCCAATTAGCAGGAGTAACCAACTGATATTGTCCAAGCTCGTTATGGTAGACAAAATCGGTGCAATATACGTATAAGTCGCAAAACCACCAATGGTCCCAATAATGCTAACGAGTAAGGTCAACAAGACTTGAGGTCGTAAACTCGTCAATCGCTCTTTCAATGAAAGGGTTCCTTCTCGATCCATTTTCGGGAGCAGCGCCATCATTCCAAGCGTAGTAAACAGACCGATACTTGCTACAAAAAGGAAGGAAAAGCGCCAACCAAGAGCATGACCGATCCACGTGCCGATAGGAGCACCTGCGATTAACCCTACCGTAATCCCAGCAGTAATAAAGGATAATGCCCTGCCTCGTTGCGTTTCAGGAACCAAGCTGGCTGATGCGGCCATCGCCAATGGGGTGAAGAGAGCGGCAGACATTGCTGCAACGATGCGAGTAACCAATAGCCATTCAAAGGACGGGACAATCGCTGATAGTCCGTTTGACAAGGTGAAGAGCAGCATGGAGATTACAAGCAGCTTTTTGAGTGGGTATTGAAAAGTCAATGCTCCTAACACGGGCGCACTGATTGCGTAAGCGAACGCAAAGGCTGTGACTAATTGGCCCGCTGCTACGATGGACACTTCCAGGTCGCGAGCGATATTTGGCAAGATACCAGCAATGACAAAATCATCGGTACCAATGATAAAAGTGCCTATGACGAATAGGAACAGTCGGGAATTCATGGACGATCGCTCCCTTCCCGCTGTTGTTTGACCTTCGTCCAGAATGCTACGAGAGCCGCAAGCTCCGCTTCCACTGCTTGCAAGCTCTTTATTTGCTCGCGTGTTGTCTCGAGTTTTTCCGTATAGAGATCAATGGCAGAAGCGGCGCAGTCAGAGGCATGATCGACCGGATGAAGAGATCCACAAGATAAAACAGGATAGATCTCCTCGATTTTCAAGCCTAGATCGAGGAATAATTGTACCGCCTTCACGCGCTCCATATCCTCTTCGCTATAGACGCGGTACCCATTTTCTAAACGTCTTGGCGTAATCAACTTTTTTTCCTCATAATATCGAATGGATCGGATACTGACCCCAGTTTTTAGTGAAAGTTCACCTATTTGCATGTATTTTGCCTCTCCTTAAAAAAGTAAGTTAAACCCATCTTAAAGTATGACATGGTGTGAGGGTCAACAGGAGAAAAGCAAAAAAATGTAAAAAAGCCGGTACACCTCAAGCAAGGTGAAACCGGCCTTTTCTATAGGAAAGCAGGGGAGGAGCTAGAGCCTACTCCCAAAATAGCTCCAGCTTGTCTCCACTTTTCAGTTCTGTCTGGAAGTTGGCTTGTTCGCCGTTTACGAGCATGACGAATCCAGAGATGCTCTCACGGTCGGGCTTTTCCAAAGAAACCTCGACAAATCGGAAGACGTCGCTAAAAACAGGTGTAGATGCAGGCGAGGATTTTACCATGATGTCGGCACCTTCGTTCACAGGGTCTGAGGCATTTGCTGCCTTCCCGTTAACGGTAATCGTTACCTGTGCGACCGGCAATACAACCCGTTCGCCATTGAAGTGGACAATCATTGTCTCCTGGACCCAGTCTTCCAAGGGGATGACATCCTGAATGGAAGGGGCGGGGACTTCATCGAGCCTATAGACGAGGACATCGCCTTGTCGAACGACATCTGTCAAGGCTACCGGCTTGCCATTCAGTTCGATCACCTCGATGTGGGACGGCAGCGTATAGTCTTGTCCATTCACCGTAAAATGCAGGCCTACTTCGTCGTTTGGCGCTTTCAGCTCTGCGAGTTCCAGCACTTCGTAAACTGTGCGGGGAAGGCGAATTTCCACCTCGGCACGATCGTAGACTAATGTATCGAGCGGGGTAGCCACCCCATTTACATGAGCCACTGGACCGAGCGAGTAAGGGCGATCATTGCAGATCACTTCGAGCGTATCCAGCTGATCGAACAAGTCTTTGACAAAAATCTGTGCATCACAGCCGTTTTTACCTGCAATCACCGTAATGTGGTCGCCGTCACTGATCGGAGTGTCGAGACTGACGAAATCTCCATTGCGCTCGATAACTGGAGCGGTCCCATGACCACCCGGAATCATTTTCATGCGTCCATTTACTGTGACAGTCATTGCTAATCCAGGGCGACCATACAGGCGGCGGATATCCAGTCCGGATGCAATGAGGGCGTCACCCAACGTCATTTTTCGCAAATCGAAAATGCGTACAGGAGCGTCATTTACCGTAACGGTTACATAGCGCAACGGATGTCGTCGTGCAGCAACAGCAATACCGACTGGTGTTACGAACTCAGGTCCACTGAGCGCAGGATTGTCTCCGACGTACTGCTTGATCGCATCGCCGCCTCTGACAGCTACGCGAGCGGCAGGAATATTCAAGACCTGGGCGACCTTTGCAGTGAGTCCAGGGGTGAGACTGCCACCGCCGATCAGCATGACAGCTTGCGGAGCTTTTCCGTTGAGCTCTAGTATTTTGAAGGCAATTTTATCGGCGAGCTGCTGGATGTCTGCTTCAATCGCACTCGTTACCTCGGCAGCGCTCATCGTATGGTCCATGCCAAGAATGTCCGTGAAGGTGACGGACTCCTGTGTGGATAAGAGACGCTTCACTTCTTCCGCCATCGGAAAATCCATTAAAAAGGCGTTCATGAGCGCATCTGTGATTTCATCGCCTGCAACAGGCACCATGCCGTAGGCGGTAATGGCACCTTCCTCAGTCAGTGCAACGTCAGAAGTACCTGCCCCGATATCCACCAATGCGATATTAAGTCGGCGCATGGTCACAGGTATCAGGACATTAATGGCGGCGATAGGCTCAAGCGTCAGCGCCTGCATTTCCAGATCGCATCGTTTCAGAGCAGCGATGAGCGAGTCGACAACCACGCGTGGAAGGAAAGTCGCGATCACATCAGCGCTTGCGGTGTCACCCCGCTGGTCAATCAAACTTCCGATCAGCTCTCCGTCCAGGTGGTAATTGACGACGCTGTAACCGACGCAATAGTAGCGAGTGACGTCTTGATCCTTTAATTCTTGGGCTAATCCAGCTTGAGCTTCCTGCACAGCGGAGAACTCCAAAGCTACAACATCTTCACGGGAGATGAAGGCATGTCTGGCTAACGGCATGTCCACGCGAACGCGTCGGGTGCGCAAAGACCGCCCGGCAGCCGCGACTGCTACTTGATGAAGCTTGCCGTATTTTCCTTCGAGCTCTTCTTTTATTTGTTGAATCACCTTGGCTACGGCGACAATATCGTGAATTTGCCCGTCGAGCATGGAGCGTTCGTCGTGCTCTCGAATCGCGCAATCGAGTACACGGTACTGTTCACCTGTTGTTTCAACAATCAGGCCGACGACACTGCGCGTTCCAATATCTAATGAAAAAATAAGCTCAGGGGCTGTGGTGTCAGACAAAAGTAGGTCACTCCTTGTAAGAGGTTGTTCAAAAAGCCTTTACCATACTTATCGGTGATTTTGGATTGTATCGGAGAGGAACAATCACTTTTAGCTAGAACATATATCCAATTTATTTCGACTTGAAAAGGAAAAAATCCTGTCGAATCAAGGAATCTTCTTCAGTTTGACGAATAATTGGAAAAGATAAAAAAACAGAAAAAATTTACTTTCGCGCTTTTTGGCGCTAAACTGCTGACAAGGATGTATGAATCGATTATAATTACCCTAATTTATCGATAAATCCCTATAAATAAAGAGGAGAGTGGAGAGAGATGGCACACGATCAAATTGAAACCATGCGTAAGCAGATAGACGAGATCAACCTGCAAATTCTGGAATTGATCAACCAAAGAGCTACCTTGGTTCAAGAGCTCGGCAAAGAAAAAGAAAAACAGGGCAGCAACCGTTTTGACCCAGAGCGTGAGCGCCAAATGCTCAATCTGCTCGTTGAAAACAATAAAGGTCCTTTCAATGACAATGCCATTCGTCATTTGTTCAAGCAAATTTTCCAAGTTTCATTAGATCTGCAAGACGACGATAAGAAAAAAGTACTCCTCGTTAGCCGTAAGAAAAAGGCAGAGGATACCATTATCAATGTAAAAGGCGTAGAGTTCGGAGGAAAAAATCCGATTCTCATCTCAGGTCCTTGCTCCGTGGAAAGCTACGAGCAAGTAAGAGCGGTAGCAGAAAACCACGCAAAACGCGGTCTGCGTACACTGCGCGGCGGTGCGTACAAGCCTCGTACTTCGCCATACGACTTCCAAGGTCTGGGTGAAGAGGGCCTGCAAATCCTCAAGCGTATCGGGGATGAATTCAACCTCGTGACAATCAGTGAAATCGTGACGCCAGCAGATCTTGAGATGGCGACGAAATACATCGATGTGATCCAAATCGGTGCACGCAATATGCAAAACTTCGAGCTGTTGAAGGCGGCAGGTCGTGTGAACAAGCCGATCCTCTTGAAGCGTGGTCTCTCTGCTACGATTGAAGAGTTCATCTACGCGGCAGAGTACATCCTGTCCGAAGGTAACACACAAGTTATGCTGTGCGAGCGCGGTATCCGCACGTATGAAAAAGCGACACGCAATACGCTCGATATCTCGGCTGTACCACTCCTCAAGCAGGAGACGCACTTGCCAGTATTCGTAGACGTGACACACTCTACAGGTCGTCGTGATCTGCTCTTGCCTTGCGCGAAAGCTGGTTTTGCAGTGGGTTCAGACGGAATCATGGTAGAGGTTCACCCGGATCCAGACGTGGCGCTGTCCGATGCGAAGCAACAATTGAACATTCCACAGTTCAATGAGTTCGTTGATGAGCTGCTCGCTTCTGGCCTGTACAAAGGCGAGATCGTGGCAACAAGAGCGTAAGATATTCCCTCAGGGTACGATACAAAGGTCCTTCCTGCGCGCAGGAGGGCCTTTGTCATTTGACGAACCAATGATGACCAAGTAAGCTAGAATTACGTGCTGATATTGGTGAAGGAGGATAGGCCATATGGAAGACAACCATCAATGCTGCTCGACTGATCGGTCCACGGAAAGGTCTGACAAAATCAAGTCCAATTTAATATCCCGTCTCAATCGGGTAGAGGGACAAGTTCGCGGAATTCGTGGGATGGTAGAGAAGGATGTCTACTGCGACGACATTTTGAATCAAATTGCTGCTGTTCAGTCAGCTCTGAATGCTGTCGGGAAGATGCTCCTGGAAGGACATATGAAAAGCTGTGTGATGGATCGCATTCAGCAAGGCGATCATGAAGTGATTGATGAGCTCTTGAAAACGATGAACAAACTCATGAAGTAACGGTGCACAAGCCGTCAAAAACGATTGCAACGGCATACGGCTTGTCGTATCATAGGTGCATATATTTATGAAAACGATTATGAAAACCAATATATAGGGAAAGTGAGGGTGCATGATGCCGGTTACCATATACGACGTAGCAAGAGAAGCGGGGGTGTCGATGGCGACAGTTTCCCGTGTAGTTAACGGGAATCCCAACGTAAAGCCTTTGACCCGAAAAAAGGTATTGGCTGCAATTGAGCGCTTGGGATATCGACCAAATGCGGTTGCTCGCGGTCTCGCAAGTAAAAAAACGACAACAGTTGGTGTCATCATCCCGGATATCTCCAGCTTGTTCTTCTCTGAATTGGCGCGTGGGATTGAAGATATCGCAACGATGTACAAGTACAACATCATCCTGTGTAACTCTGACCAGCGGATGGAGAAAGAATTGCAGCTCATCAATACGTTGCTCGAAAAGCAGGTGGACGGGCTTCTGTTCCTGGGGGCAGAAATCAAGGAAGATCATTTGCAAGCATTAACAAGTACGTCTGTTCCAACTGTACTCGCCGCAACACGCGATGCGGATAACGTATTGCCGTCGGTTAGTATCGACCACTTCCAAGCGGCCTACGATGCGACGGAAGCATTGGTTCAACGCGGGCACAAGCGTATTGCGATGATCGCGGGTCCTGCAAACGATCCATTGGCAGGGTTGATGCGCTATGAAGGGTACAAAAAGGCATTGAAAGATGCTGGCATCGAGCTGGATGAAGAGCTGATTGCGACAGGCAACTACTTTTATGAATCTGGCTTGTCCACAACCAAATCGTTTTTGGCTCTTACAAATCCACCTACAGCGATTTTTGCGGCCAATGATGAGATGGCCATTGGTGCAATCCATGCCATTCAAGATTCTGGCTTGAACGTGCCAGGTGACATCGAAGTCATCGGCCACGATAATATTCGTTTGGTTGAAATGGTACGTCCGCGACTGACTTCTGTCGTACAGCCGATGTATGATATTGGTGCGGTTGCGATGCGTCTGTTGACCAAGTACATGAATAATGAGAACGTAGAAGAGCATGTTGTTCTGCTGCCGCATCGGATCGAGTATCGGGAGAGCACCAAGCCTGAACATTCTTGATCGTATAGGTACGTAATTGACAGCAAGAGGGGGATGGAAGATGCGGTACGGAATTATTGGCGCGATGGATGAAGAGATCGCGCTTTACTTGGAAGCCATGCAAGAAACGTCTACTGCCACAAAAGCAGGCATTACCTATTATACTGGTAAAATGGAAGGCAAAGATGTCGTGCTTTGCAAGTCAGGTGTCGGCAAGGTCAATGCAGCCGTGACGACGCAAATCCTCATCGACTCATTCCAGGTGGAACGTGTTATTTTCACAGGTGTGGCAGGAGCTGTCCATCCTGAACTCAATATTGGTGACATTGTTGTTTCGACGGATTGCATCCAGCACGACATCGACGTGACACCACTTGGCTTTGTGCCAGGGCAGATTCCTTTTACAGAGCAATGGACCTGGCAAGCAGATTCCGGGCTGATGCAGCAAGCGATCGATGCGGGCAAGGAGCTGGAAGCGGGAGTTCAAGTAGTAAGCGGACGTATCTTGTCCGGCGACCAGTTCGTTGCTAGTCGGGAAAAGGTACAATGGCTGTATGAGCAGTTCGGAGCACACTGCACCGAAATGGAAGGGGCATCTGTTGGACAAGTATGTGCCATGAACGGCGTGCCTTTTGTTGTAGTCCGCTCGATGTCGGATAAAGCAGACGGCTCCGCACATGTGAATTTCGTGGAATTTACCAAGCTGGCCTCCCAGCGCTCGTATGCGATTGTCCGTAACATGCTGACAGCATCCAAACCATCAACCGCTGCAGGCGTGATCGTTTACTCGACGAAAAACTGTGTGGATTGCGACATGGTAAAGAATTGGCTGACAGCAAAAGGTGTTTCTTTTGAAGTGCGGGATGTTATGACGAGTCGTGCATACCAAGAGGAAGTAGAGCGCTTTGGCTTTATGGGTGTTCCTGTAACAGTTGTAGGCGATAAAGCGGTAAAAGGCTTTGCTCCATCTGAGCTGGAAGAGCTTGTGAGATAACTGGAATAAGGAAAAGCGTGCTGACCAGTACCAGTAGGTACGAGGGCTGCACGCTTTTGTTCAATTTGCCAAAGATTTTTCATTAGAGAGCCAAGACGAATCATTTATATTTCATGGAGGATAAATTGTAATGATAAAAAATAATTTTAAAATAGAAAATATTCCAGTGATTTTGTGGGGTGACAAATCAGATAAGTTGTTTGTGGTGGTGCATGGTAACATGTCAAATAAGGCAGATGACTCGATTATTGTTTTTGCAGAAGAAGCAACAGCTGTAGGTTATCAAGTGCTTAGTTTTGATTTACCTCAACATGGTGACCGTAAGGATGATACTTATCTTTGCAATGTTCAAAACTGTGTTCAAGACCTTCATACAATTATGACCTATGCAAAATCGTTATCAAATCATATAAGCATTTTTGCTTGTAGCATGGGAGCATATTTTAGCCTTTTAGAATATAGCCATGAGCCGTTGAAGCAGTGTTTGTTTCTCTCTCCTGTGGTAAATATGGAACGTATCATAAATAATATGATGATATGGTTTAACATAAGTGAGAGTAGACTAAAAATAGAGAAAGAAATTTCTACACCTATTGGACAAACTCTCTATTGGGACTACTACTGTTATGTGAAAGAACATCCTATTGTTACTTGGAATCATCCAACTTCAATTCTCTATGGTTCAGCAGATAACCTATGTGAATTTGACGTTGTATCTGAATTTAATAAACGTTTTAACTGTAATTTGGAAGTAATGGAGAATGGAGAACACTATTTCCATACGGAGGAACAGTTGCAGTATTTCAGACAATGGCTGAAAAAACATATATACGTTAAATGATAATAAAAAATGATTGATGCATAATCTTCTTAAAAAGCGAATGAAGGGAAGTCAAAATGGCTTCCCTTAAAACATCGCCTTTTTTTATGTCTCTGTTCCAATGGGAGCATACAGCATGGCACGCTCTAGCGTAAGCCGATTTTTTTCCGTGATCTCTGCTCGTCGTGGGATTGTTGGGAATGGTTCGTCAAATAGCCGAGGCGGTAATGGCAAATCCGTCTCTGGTTGCCAGCGTTTGAGCCAGTCTGCTGGAAGATCACCATCTGTAAGAGGCTGATCGCTCATTTCACTCCATACCAACGTCCACGCTCGCGGCACGACCCGCCATATATCATAGCCCCCGCCACCTACAGCAATCCAGCGACCGTCGCAATATTCATGAGCGAGTCGGTGGGCAAGACGAGGGATGGCTTGATAAATCTTCATTGAGCAAGACAAATGCGTGAGTGGATCGTAGGCATGGGCGTCACAACCGTTTTGGGTCAGGATGACATCAGGCTTGAAGCCAGCCGCTAGCTTTGACACCAGCTCTTCATACACTTCCAGAAAAGAATCGTCTTCTGTAAAGGCATCGAGCGGAACGTTAACAGAATAACCGTAACCGCTTCCATCTCCACGCTCAGACAAATTGCCTGTTCCCGGGAAGAGATACTTTCCCGTTTCGTGGATGGATACAGTCAGTACATTCGGATCATCGTAAAACGCCCATTGAACCCCATCGCCATGATGGGCGTCCGTGTCGATGTACAGCACGCGTGCATTCCAGTTTTTGCGCATATACGCGATCGCGACTGAGCAATCGTTGTAAATACAAAATCCAGAAGCCCGTCCGCGAAAAGCATGATGCAGTCCACCAGCGGGATTGAAGGCGTGTTCTGCTTGTCCGCTCATGACCGCTTCCACCGCTTGTAGCGTACCGCCGACAATTAGCGAGGCTGCTTCATGCATGTTGGAAAAACAGGGAACATCCTCCGTTCCCAAGCCATAGCTGGCTGCCTGTGGGAGTTCTTGTTCACTATGGCCCTGATCGCGAACAAATTCGATATAACGAGGATCGTGAACCAGGGCGAGCTCTTCATCTGTAGCTGGTCGCGGAGCCATGATGTCTGATTCTCTGATAATTCCGTAGCTGCTCATCAGATCGTGAGTGAGGAGCAGACGACGCTGGTTGAACGGATGATCATCATGAAAATAATATTGCGTGTAGTCTGGAGAGTAGATCAGACGAGCATTTCGGCTCACAGGAGTATCCCTCCTTCCGTAGGGCCGATCACGGAAAAGCCTTTTTCAAGGAGCAACTGCGTCACAATGCGCGGATCAATCGTCTGTACCCGAAAAACGAGGTTCTTTTTCGCGGGCTTTTTCCCTGGAAAGACAACGACGCTCGTGACATTCACTTGTGCTTCGCGAAAGACTTGGCTGACTTCGGCCAGCATTCCTACGCGGTCATCTACTTCTACTTCAATATGGGAGCTTGGTTTGTTTACGCCGAACAATTCGATCAGGCTTGAGAACAGATCAGATTCCGTAATCAATCCAACTAGTCGATTCCCTTCGACGATGGGTAATGATCCGATTTTGTGCTCATATAATTGGAGGGCTGCGTCTTCGATGAAATCCAGAGGGTGGGCAGTGATGACATGTTGGTTCATGATATCGGCTACAGGCTTGTGCAGGACGGTGTCGTCATCGTCGTGAGTCAGCAAGCAAGAGGGGAGAGCATCGCGCAGGTCGCGATCAGAGACAATGCCTACAAGGCAGTCGTTTTCAATGACAGGCAAATGCCTGATTCTGTTTGCACGAAGGAGCAGGAGAGCTTCTCCGATGGCAGTGGATGGCTGGATGGTGACAATGTTTTTCCGCATAATCTCTTCAATACGCATATGAGTGACCTCCTGGAATCAAAAGGCATCCAAACTAGTAAAGAAATCGATTCTGAAAACGCATGGCGTCAAATGCTACGATTGTTTCTGGCGGTACACGTTTGCCGATTTTCGTCATCAGGCAGTTGGCGGGATGTGAGCATATTTCCGGATCGTCAGTTGCCACCCAGCTCAAGCCTACGCTACCCATGACCTTTTCCATGACCTTTCTGTATTGCCATACATCGAGTCCCGTTCCTTTTAGATCCCAATGCCAGTAATACTCGGTCGTAATAATGATGTAGTCTTCCATCGCGTCATCTAAAAATGCGATTTCAAGAAGCTTCTTGGCTACACCGCCAGCTCTTACTTTATGGCTGATCTCGATAGCACCGAGCTCCAGCAAATCAGGTAGTTGTGCTTGTGACCAGCGTTCGAGTGGATCAGGATGCAGAAAGGTCACATAGCCGAGTACGAGATCACCTTCACGGGCAATAATAATGCGACCTTCAGGCAAATCGGCGATTTCTACGAGAGCCTCATGCTGTTGCTCGGGTACACGAAAAGCTTTTAATCCTTCATCAAAGCGTAATGAGGCCAGATGACTTCCTGTAATCGGTCCCTCGATGAGCAGTTCCTTGTCGTTCACAATCAGGCTAGATGAATGATAGCGTTTGATGTGTTCCATCAGTTCCCCCCCTTACGTTTGTAGAAAAACAGAGATGGCGTCAAAACCATCTCTGCGAGTTCTAGTTCCAGTTTATTCAGTGGTGTTGGCAGTTACGATGTTAGAATGTGGCGATTCTCCGTAACTGTTGACTGCTGTAATGTAATAGTTGCTGCCGTTCGGTACTTCTGCCGCGTGTGTATAGCTTGTGGAAGAGACTGTACCGAGTAGCAAGTAGCCGCTTGCAGCATCTGGGCTAAAGTATACGTTGTACATCTGGTCAGCTGAGCCGCTACCTTTCCACTTAAGCTGCCAGCCGTTTGGCGTATTCTTGATGGACAAGGACTTCGGAGCAGAAGGTGGTGAAGCTGCATCCGTGTTTGAATTCGTTCCTTCTGATCCTTCCGATGGGGGAGTAGCCGTTCCATCTGGATCTGTTTCACTATTTCCGTTATTTTCGCTCGGATTTGGAATGCCAGTGTCTGTGCCTTGATTTGGATCAGGCAGTTGCCATGTCTGTGTTGAACCGACAGAAGCGATCGCAGAAGGTTGCGATTCATTGCCGGCGATATCTACAGAAGTGACATAATAGCCCAAATCCCCTTGGGTAGCGGTTGTGTCCGCGAAAGTCAATTCTGAAGGATCTTTCACCGTCGCTACTTTGACAAAGCCATTTTGTACATCGGCGCGGTAGATGCGATAACCGACCAAGTCAGCTTCTTTGGCTGATTGCCAGGTAAGCGTGATTTGCTTGCCTGAACCAGTAGCCGTTACACCGCTTGGTGAAGATGGCGTACCACCCTCCTCCGTGCGAGGGTCTTCCTTGTCAGGCAGGCGCTGCTCCCAATCTGGTGGTTGGGTGGCGACCCTGCTGTTTTTCGCTTGAATCTGCTCCTTGGTAGGCAGTGGATCAGGTGAGCGGTAGAAGACGCCTTCGGTAACGAAATCCTCAGGTGTTCCTTCCTTCGCCAAATAGCGTTCGCCATTATACGTAATGAGGCGTGCTTTTTGGTGTGTATCGTCCACTTTCGTAGGAACGAATCGGCTGTTGAATATATCTGTAATTAAATGGCCAGCTTCTTTCGATAGCTCACTTGGCAAAAGGCCTGATTTCGAGTCAACAGTCGCGCTGACAATTCCTGCTGGTTTTTTGAAGGATGAGTCTGGCGGTGAAAGGTTCGGGTGCTTTGCAATGACATCCTTCATAACCTTACCCCAAACGACCATGGGAACATATTTGTCTGCGTCTGGCATTGGATACGGCTCGTCAAAGCCAACCCATACACCCATGGACAGCTCTGGTGTATATCCTACGAACCAGAGGTCATTACTGTTATTCGTCGTACCGGTTTTACCCGCCACATCGACTTTGCGCGGCACGTATTTGCGGACGTGTGTACCTGTACCGTTATTGACGACAGAACGCATCATGTCTGTGATCAAGTATGCTGTCTGTTCGCTGTACACTTGCACTGGCTTGGTTTCATGGCGATAAATCACTTTGCCGGTGTTGTCCTCAATTCGATCAATCAGATAGGCGTCAACGAAAGAGCCGTGGTTAGCAAATGTCGCATAGGCGTTCGTAATTTCCTCAGCAGTTGTTCCATAGGTAAGTCCGCCAATTACGCCTGTTGCTGCATAGTTATCGGCATCGACCAATGTCGTGATACCCATTTTCTTCACGTATTCGAGTGCCGTTGGAATGCCAACTTTCAAATACGTTTTGATCGCCGGAATGTTCCAGGACATCCGCAGAGCTTCACGGGCACTCATAATCCCTTGCCATTTGTTGTTCCAGTTCTTCGGTAGATGGGAACCGTTCTGGCCGTCAGCGAGTAGCACCGGAGCGTCATCGATTGGAGAAGCTGGCTGCAAGAGTCCCAGTTCAAAAGCAGGAGCATAAGCAGCGAGAGGCTTCATGGCCGAGCCGGGCTGGCGTGGTACGGTAGCGTGGTTCGTTTGTTCGACCTTGAAGTCGCGTCCCCCGATCATGCCGAGGATTGCTCCTGTTTTGTTGTGAATCAGCATTGCACCGACTTCTTCCAGTGCGTTCTCGATTTTCTCTGTTTTGCCGTTAGAGCGTCGAATCGTATAAGTACGATTTTTACCGAAGTTTTTCGGATCAGCTGCAACAGCCTGCATGATGTCATAGACACTCTTGTCGATCGTGGTATGTATCTTGTACCCTTTTCGGAGAATATCGCGACGTTTATCTTCAACCAGCTGTCGGTATTCATTACGACCAATGGTTGATTTGTCGCGTCCTTTTTCCAAGAGATCAGCATCGACAAGTTGGCGAGCAGCGCGATCTTCAATTTCCATCATCAAGAAAGGAACTTCTCGATAAGCTTGCTGTGTCGGTTTGGCCAACTGTGCCTTCAAATCACTGGCGAGAGCTCCATCGTATTGGGTTTGTGTGATGTAGCCATTTTCCATCATGCGATCCAATACCATTTTTTGGCGTTCTTTACCGCGCTGATAGCTTTCTGCACGGAATGGAGAGTAGGCACCTGGGTTTTGAATCATACCCGCAAGGTAAGAGCCCTCAGCGAGCCCAAGCTCTTTTACATCTTTGCCAAAAATTCCTTTTGCGGCAGCCTGAACTCCGTATACGTTTGAGCCGTTGGCGTTTTTCCCGAAGTAAATTTCGTTCATGTAGGCTTCCAGTATTTGATCTTTGGAAAACATGCGCTCGATCCGTATTGCGCTGAAGATTTCTCGTGCCTTGCGTGTGTGGCTGACCTCAGCGGAGAGGATCGTATTTTTTACAAGCTGCTGTGTAATCGTACTACCACCTGTTACGACAGGCTGATTGGTGACATCCTGGATCGCTCCACGCATGGTGGATTGGAAAGAGACCCCAGAGTGGTGATAGTAGTTTTTGTCCTCAGTTGCGATGATGGCATTAATTAAATAGGGAGAAACGTCTGCTTTCTTCACCAAACGTCGATCGCCTTCTTCGGCACGTAATTGGCCGATGAGAGAGCCGTCGTTGTAGTAGGCGAATCCAGTCAGATAGTTAGTGAAGATCTTATTCTCCAGTTCCTCCTTGCTGCGCACAGGCTCGTCCTTCACGAGTGCGGCAACATAACCTGTCACGATTCCTCCCGCGACTGCAGCTCCCATTAGCCCTAGTACGAAGACGATTTGGAAGATGATCCAGAACGTCCTACCACGGCTTCTGCGTCGCTTTTTCTTCGCCGGTTCAGAGGAAGATGTGTGGTTATTCGACATAGTCTACGACCCCCTAGCATACCACCTGATTATACCATACGAGGAACCTAGAGGATAGAAGGTGAGAAGCGGATAGAAAAATGTCAAAAAGCGTTGAAAGCTGTCAAGCGTATTCATTTCGAAGACTTCACAGGAATGCGCAAAAGTAACAAAAAAAGAGCAGGCCAACAAGTGGCACTGCTCTTTCTTTATTATCCTAAGACGATTAACGGCTGTAGAACTCAACGATCAGAACTTCGTTGATTTCAGCTGGCATTTCTTCACGGTCTGGCAGACGAGTGAAGGTACCTTCAGCAGCAGCGTCGTTGAATGTAACGTAGTTCGGCAGGAAAGTGCGGCTTTCCAGAGAGTCCTTGATCAGTTGCAGACCACGGGACTTTTCACGAATGGAGATTACATCACCCGGTTGTACGCGGTAGGATGGGATGTTTACTTTTTTGCCGTTAACCAGGAAGTGACCATGGTTTACCAACTGACGAGCAGCTGGGCGAGTTGGAGCGAAGCCCATACGGTATACCAGGTTATCCAGACGGGATTCCAGCAATTTCATGAAGTTTTCGCCCGCTACGCCAGCCATTTTGTTAGCTTGGTCGTAAGTGCGGCGGAATTGTTTTTCGTTAAGGCCAAACATGTGGCGCAGTTTTTGCTTTTCTTGCAACTGGATTCCGTACTCGCTCAGTTTACGACGGTTGTTGTGACCGTGTTGACCAGGAGGGAAGTTGCGTTTGATGTCTTTTCCTGTACCATCGAGGGAGATACCCAGACGACGGGCAAGTTTGTGACGAGGTCCTGTGTAACGTGACATGTATTCATTCTCCTTTAATGTGGATTCGCAGGTGTTTACTTCCGGCAGGTTAGTTCCTTCTTTATCTACACGAACTTCGGACGGTAGCGTTTCCGCATCGTGCTCCTCACAGATGGTCAGCCGCAGTCTGTAAAGGGAGGGAACTAAGAGGGTATATCCTTCCGTTTTTACCTACAATCAATGCTACCCTGTACACATACATTCAATAATACTAGGCGAGATATAGTGAAGTCAAGGAAAAGAAGAGCGCCATTCGCCGCAAGAAGTGGGACGAATGGCGCTTTTTGGGATTATTTACGCAACAGAGTAGACGGATCTTGTGAACCCCGTTTTTCGAGGAAGCGGGTAAACGTGATCGCTGCATCCGCACGAGGGACAAGGCTTTGTGGCTGGAACTTCTGCTTGTCAGCTGGAATGATGCCAAGCGTTGTCGCAATAACGATAGAGCCACGGTGTTTCGAATTGGCGATGTCTGTGAACTGTGACTGGAACATGTCAGGGAAGTCAGTTAGCTTTTTGTAACCGAGCGCCCGCACAATCATGTCTGCCAGCTCTTCACGCGTAATGGTCTCATTTGGGTTCAGCTTGGAAGCATTCTTGTCAAGAAGGCCGCGGTCGACAGCGCCTTCTACTGCCGAGAAGTAGCGCGAGCCGTTTGCTACGTCGCTGTAAGTTGCCTTGCGTTCCATAGAGTACTCTGGATAGTTTCTGCCTTGATTGAGGCTGATCATGAGCATTTCGATCATTTCGCCGCGCGTGATCGGTTTTTGCGGCAGGATATTGCCATTTTCTAAGGAAAGAGCGTCATATTCATACATCAGCAAGAGTTCCTTTTCCGCTGGATGTCCTTTTAAGTCGGCAGGAGCAGGGCGGTGCAGGGTAATCACGTTTCCATTGACATTGGAGCGCCAATCGCCAGTGATTGCGTCTAGGTAATACGGCTGCTCATACGATGTAGCCGTCGCCCGATAAACGATCTTGGCTGAGCGCTTCGGTATGAAGGAAGGCTGCTCTTCAGCCCGTTTGGTATCTTCAGGACTAAGGGGTACTAGCGCATAAATCGCTTCTACTTCGCTTTCTGTCCACCATTTATCGCTGGCCTCGTCTCCTGATAAATGCTTGGGAGCTTGCGCCGGGTATTCTTCTTTGCCGACAACTGAGCTATAGGACAACAGCTCTCCCGTCTCTGTGTCAAAAGTCAGATGGGCCGAACCGCTCGCTGCTTCCATTCCATTTACAATACGGTGGAATTGGAGATAAGTACGATCCGAATCGGAATTGTTTTTGTCCTCCTCAGATTGATCCATCCAATAGAGCTGATGAGCCGTAGTCGGTGTCCATTTCCGAATGTACTCGCTGGACTTTTCCTTCATTTTTTCTATATCTGGTTTTTTGGAAGCTTTTTGTTGACCTTTATAGATGCGGAAATCTTTGTTGAATCTATAAATGTCTCCTGTCACGGCATCGATCGCAACGTATGCGTAGCCCTCTTTTTCCTTGCCTTTTTCTGCGAATTCGAGGTCCCAGACAGGTCGGTTTCCATCATAGTCCCTTTCATTGTAGTTAGCCGAACGCAGCTCATAATTGGAGAGATTCAATGCTTTTTCCGCGGATTTGACAGCCCCATCCTGTGTAAGAGCCTGACCACTGTGTCGGGCCGACAGACTAGTGCTGCTTACAGGGACAGGTTTTTGCGCCGGTTTTCGTGGAGTTAGTGATTGAGTCATCGCTTCTCCAGTTTCAGCATCGATGTAGAACGTAAATGGATTCATGTAGCCTAGTTGCGGCTTTTTAACCTCCCTGCGATCGTACGGCAATAAGTAAACGGGCTTAGGTTGTGCCAACTCTTTGAAAAGCTTTTCTGCCTCCTCTTGAGAGAGATTACTGCCTGCTTTCTCGAACTTGACATCGTTCCATGACAAGGAGTAATTCGTTACAGTACCGGAGCCATCTACTGATACATCTGCACCATTATCGGGAAAGAGGACTCCATCGACGACTCGGACAAAGCGGAAATTATAAGAGAAATCCGAATCTAGTGGTGTTTTTGGCTGAGGTGTATCACGCGAATAAAGTCGTGTCTCTTCTGCTTTTTCAGCATTGTTCTTTTCGAAAAAAAGCTGTGCCTGCTTCTTGGCTTCTTCGTAGGAGACTCTTTTCGCATACGGTGTAGAAGAGGCATCTTCCGCATATCGAGAATAGGAGGTCAACTCCCCGGTGTTGGCGTTGATACCGACGCTGTATGAAAGTAGCGTTTCTCCACTGTCCGCATCTTTTTTCACCCAACTAAATGACCACTCAGGAAATGGGCGCCAGGTGTCCGCCGAACGAAACGACACATTCTGAACCATCATCCCAGCGGTAGGCACGATTTTTGTGGCGAGCTTCAGAGCTGCTTCTTTGGACAGCTTCACATTGCTTGCAGCAGCTTGTGCCACGATATCTGCTTGTGCTGTAGTGTTTGCGATTTTGGTGGTACTCATAGCAGGTGATTGTGCATGCGCTTGTGCTACAGGCAGCAACAGACTAGCGGATAGAACAAACGAGCTAGAACGAATGATCCAAGGTTTCATAGGAACCCCTCCAACGATGTCAAATTCTTCTTATCACCTCTGACGAGAGGAAGTAAGAGATCGTTTCAGTTCAAATCCATAAAAAAAAGAGCCTAGTATTTGCAGAAAGGAATGAAATATAGGAATTTTGTACCAAATGTTTTTTTATCAATCTAGAATTGTGAACATGCATCTTATATAATAAAGAATACTATCCATAGAATACGTAAACGGTAAGGAGATAGAACGTCTTGGAAACCATCATGTATCTCATTCGTCATGGAGAGACGGAGTGGAATCAGATTCGTCGTATACAAGGTCACAGTGACATCGCATTGAACGAGCTCGGTGTACGTCAGGCCGAGCAAGTCGCAAACAAGTTCATGGGCGAGGCGATTCACGCTGTTTATTCTAGCGATCTTAGTCGAGCACACGAGACGGCTGCCAAGATTGCTGGAAACTTCCAATCCGTTGTTTCTACGCGGCCAACCTTGCGGGAGCGCTGCTATGGGCAGTGGGAGGGACTCACTTATGAAGAAATACGTGAGCGCTTTGAGAATCAGGATGAAGCCTCCTGTGGGATTGAGACGTTTGAAGACATGCAGCGACGTGCTGTAGCGGCCTTGACAGAAATAGCAGGGAGCCATCCAGGTGAGGCGATTGTCGTTGTTTCGCATGGCGGTCTCATTAATAGCTTCTTGCATTATGTGACGGTGGGGGAACAAGGTACGGGCATCACACGTATCGATAATACCGGCATTACGATTTTTCGGTATGTAGATAGCAGGTGGGAAGTTCTATCCGTAAATGATACAGACCATTTGAAAGCTTGAGAAAATGCTGAGAGAGGGAGTTTCTCGTGTCAAGTAAAATGTTGGGGAAGTTAGAGACAGTCTTTTCCTACACGGCCCATTTTATCTTACAATCTTGGCCGGAAAAGCGCCCAGGCATCCTTTTCTTGACAGATTCCGGGGGGCGTGTAATCAACTTCATGGAAATGCAGGTTGGTCAATCTCGGAATTCTCAAGGGCTAACCTTGCAACATGATGTATCGAATGGCAAAGTCTTTGATTTTATTTTGGAGGCACAGGGTTCCAAAGAGGTCGTAGTAACAACGAAAAGCGAGAACATTTGTGGAGCCTTTCCTTTGTGTGAAGACGATGGAAGGGTTCGTGCTGTCATCGGCATGATTGCGCCCAAAGACCAAATCGATTTCGATTTGTCATCCTACATGCGCGGGCTGGAGCCATTGATTCGCATGGGATATGATGCTTATATTCAACACGTCACAAGTCAGATTGTTACGGATTTGACGTTGCATGATACGACCAGAGAGCTGTTGCAAAGCTTGACAGGTCAGATTCGTGATATCATCCAAAAAGGTTATTGTTCGGCTGTGAAGCTCACGGACAATGCCACGTTAATTCCACAGGAAAGTGTCACAACACAGGAAGCCGAGGTCGGACAATCACACATTGCTCAGCTGGTGACGAGATTCGGTACGTCGCCGATCATGCCATCCATCCTCGATAACCACAGGCTTGTCGTTGTTCCTGTGTCACTGAACCAAGCCCCACTCTATGCACTTTTTTTGCATTTGCCGCCTGAAGAGACAGATTGCTTCTACGATGAACGAGACGTTGCCTTTTTGCAGGAGATAGGAGCGAAGGCAAGCTGTGCGCTTTGGCGTTCGATCATGTCGGACGACCTGCGCCGTGAAGCGAGCAAGAAAGATTTACTGTACCAGTTGATGTCGAAGATTCAAGCATCGATTGATGTGAATGACGTTTTGCATGAAATCGTAACGAGTATTCCTAGTCTTTATCCGTACTTGTCCGCAGAGCTTTTCCTGACGGTTGAGCCCAATGCTACAACACCAGTCAAACAGCTTTCTTTCCAGGAAGTAGAGCCGTCTACCAGTACCAAGGCTTATCTGGAAGGACGACTCATTGCCGAAGACTTGGGCGAAGGGGAGCAGCAGGTGACGGTGATTGCAGCGCCACTCTTGGGCAAGCAAGGTATCTACGGCGTTTTGCAAGTCACGTCCGATCAGCGAATCACCTTGAATCAGCATGAAAAGGACTACATCTCGATCTTGGCGGATACTGCTGGAACGGCTTTTGAAAACGCCCAGCTCTATCAGCAATCGCGTAATTTGATTCGAGAATTGCGTTTGATTAATGAGATGGCACGTCAATTGAACAGAAGTCTTGATTTAAAGGAAATTCTCGATTTTGTTACGACCATGATGCGGGCAACATTTGATGCCGAGTTTTGTGCCATTTTGCGAAAAACGCCAGGAGAGGATTGCTTCGATGTGCTCTCGTCCTCGCTTCCTGCGTTTAATGGCATGGTCATTGACGCTACGGAAAAGCCATTTCAGCAAATATTACAAAATAAGCAGGCGTTGTTACTGGCTCAGCCAGGTGCAGGACCACTGCCCTTTTCGCTCTTTTCGTGTTGTTCACTCATGGGTGTTCCGCTCGTTGTCGAGGGAGAAATCAGTGGAGTACTTCTAGTCGCAGATTCCCGGTATCATTTTTTTAGTTTTGATGACTACAAACTACTCGAAATATTTGGCCAGCATGCGAGCTTGGCGATGACTAACGCCGTCCTTCATAATGAAATGGAGCGGATGGTCATTACCGATAATTTAACTGGCCTGTTTACAAGAAGGTATTTAAATGAACGAGTAAGAGGCTCCTTGCAGAAAGACAACTACGGCTCGTTGATTTTGATCGATATAGATTATTTTAAAACGGTGAATGATACATTTGGCCATCAGGTAGGGGACGAGGTATTGATTCAGGTCTCCAATCTGATTCGACATAGCATCCGCGATAGTGATATCGCAGCAAGATGGGGTGGGGAAGAGCTCGCTGTTTATTTGCCGCGAGTGGACAAAAACACCGCGCATGCCGTGGCAGAACGCATACGGGAATGCGTCGAGCAGGAGACCTCACCACAAGTCACGATCTCATGCGGACTCGCGAAATGGAACAGAGAAATGGACGTAAACCTGAGTGTAGAAGCTCTGTTTCATCAAGCCGATATCGCTTTGTATGAAGCCAAAAATTCCGGTAGAAATCAAGTTGTTCTCGCCTAGAGCCAAAACAATGGCTCTTTTCTCTTTTCGGAAAAAAAGGCACAAAACTTGAGGGGTAGATAAAAAATGACAACGAATAATGGTAAGCAAACGATCGCAACACAAGTGGCATCCGATATTTTTTGTCTGGAGATTCCCACGCCTTTTGATGTGGGAGCAGTGAACGTCTACCTGCTAAAAGGTGAGCGCTTGACCCTGATCGATGTTGGTCCATTGACCGACGAGGCGTGGGCGGCCTTGACAGAAGGCTTGGAATCGATCGGAGTAAGTGTGAAAGACATCGAGCAAGTCATACTGACGCATCATCATGTGGATCATTGCGGCCAGCTGGAAAAAGTAAGGCAAATATCCGGGGCGAAAACGTATGCCCATCCGCAGGCCACTCCTTATGTACAGCAGGATGAGGAGTTTATGAAGTTCCATGATCAGTTTTTTGAAGATCTGTACATCAAGAGCGGTTTACCTGACAAAATGATGATCATTATCGCCAAATTTCATAAGCTGATGAAGACGTTTTCGGCACCAAGCCAGATTGACTTCCATCTAAAGCATGAGCAGAAGGTTCCGTATCTGGAGGACTGGCAGGTACTGTATACACCAGGACACAGCCAGAGCCATCTCTCGTTGTATCGGGCAAAGGATCAGGTATTGATTGGTGGAGACCATATCATCAAGCATATTTCTTCCAATGCTTTCATTGAACCTCCTCGGGATCGCTCAAGCACGCGGCCGCTTACCTTGATTCAGTATCGCACGGCACTGCAAATGTGTGCGGATATGGAGATTGAACAAGTCCTCAGTGGACACGGTGAGCCTGTCTATAATCATCGAGAGCTCGTACTCGCTCGTTTGCAAAAGAACTGGCAGAGAACAGACACACTCCGCAGGCTCCTAGCAGATGGGGAAAAGACGGCTTTTGAACTGAATGCTCTTCTTTTTCCGGCCTTGTACCAAAAGGAATTGCCATTGACGATATCGGAGACGCTGGGGCACATCGATTTATTGATGATTCTCCATCAGATTGAAGTGAGAGAACAGGATGGCATTTTGTATTACCACCTGTAAAGCCTGATCGTGCAAGGGAAGCTGCAATCAGAATAAGCCCTTTCCTCCCCGGAAACGCTAAAAGGGACTATTACCCTGCGCGCACCCAGTTGCGGCTTGCCCAGGGTAGCCGAGGGAGGGAAGCATCTATGCAGAAGAAGTATTGGACCATTTGCGTGATGGCTCTTGTGTGTACAGTTGTGGTAGGTGGCTGTAATAATATGAGTGTGAAGCAAGATCCGAGTACGACATTTGAGCAGGTGCGTGACAAGTTTGACTCGCAGAATTCGTATGCGTTCTACGGTCAAACCAAGCTGTTGACGGCGAACAGTTCCAACGCGAACATGGTTAACTTTTCGGGGCGAAAAGATGGAGATGCTGTCTACATGAACGTGAAGCTCTCTGTGCCAGAAGAAAACCGGGTGGATGACGTTTCTTTGCTGCGACAAGGGGAGAAGCTGTACACCAAGGATGGACAAAACGAAGGCTGGAAAAATGTTGCAGGGGATAGTCCTGCCTTGCAGCAAGAAATGAACAACTGGAGCCCCATCGCTTCCTTTCAGCAAATCGATACGATGAAACGAACCGTCCGTATGCTGCCCGATGAAAATCCGAATGATGACTTTGAAGCGCTAGGCGTTGTATTGGACTCTGCAAAACTAAAAAGCTGGCTTGTTGCACAAATGCAAGAACAAACGAAGCCAGGCGCAAAAATTCAAGCGATACCAGGGCGAGAAAAACCCTACATACCCAAACTAAAGATAGCGATGTCACTCTCTGAGGGCAACTGGAGGGGAGTGCCAGCTCGACAATCGGGTTCAACGATTCAATCCAAGAAAAAGGTGGATATAAACGAGCTCGTGAACCAGATGGAAGTGGAAGCGGAGTACACCATTCACTACAACAAAAAAACGAAGCTGCCAACCAATCTGACGATGTCGATTCGATCTTCGTATGATTTGAATGATCAGCGTGTAAAAGAGCATTCGCAAGTCGAGACATATTTGCAGCAATATGGACAAGTAACCCCGATCCCGGCTCCAACGGAAACGCGCAAATAAGGGGTAGGAGTAATCATGTGAGACGTTCCTTCTCACCGACTGACAAGGAGCGTCTTTTTTCTGTCAGGGAAAATCGAAATGTTGGGTAACTTGTAAGTAGGTTTTTACGTACTTATTATGTGGAATAAAGTAGGAAAGAGCGGTTTTTTTCGATAGAACCCGCATGACGAGAAGGAATACTGGAAAACATTGTCGAACTTACAACAAGACTATCTTTTTTCGTCGAATAATCTGTACAATGGGAAAGATGCCTGATGGATCAGACGAAAATGCGTATTTTGTCCGCAGCAGCGAAGCTTTTTGATATACACGGCTACAAAGGGACCTCCGTAAGACAAATTGCCTCTGTTGCTCAAGTAAATTCCGCGCTGATTTCCTATCACTTCGAAGGGAAGCAAGGGGTCCTGGAGACGCTGATTGCTTCTTACTTTGAGACGTTGTTTCGCTTATTGGAAGAACTGGATAACGAACAGGAAAGCATCCCTGCCTATCAACGATTGGAACAAGTTGTGCAGCTGTATTTGCGATTTCAGTGTGAGCATGCGCCTATTACGCGCTTGATTCACCGTGAGCTGAGCGTGGAATCTATGCTTGCACGTGAAGTAATGACGCTATATATTAGCCGATGGAAGCACGGGCTTTCGCGTGTACTCGAAAGCGGAGTCGTTTCGGGTGAGTTTCTACCCGTCTCTATTGATCGTACAGTACTGGCGATGACGAGCCAGATGATATATCCATTTTTGCAACCACAAATGGTTCGGCAGGTCTATGATCTGGAGCCATCTTCCGAGGAGTTCGTCCAATGGCTGCAAACCTCGATCATGTGTTATCTGCGAGGTTCTTTGCTGCCCGCTTAGGCGTGGCCTCTCCCAATGAATGATTCTAGTAAGGGGATGTATGACAAGTGAAACGAAAACTATTCATGCTCTGTTTGGCAGGCATGTTGTTATATACGAATCCGGCCTATGCGACGCCGTTTCCAGATAAGAAAGAGGAAGTTGTTCAGGACGCTGACAACTATTTGAAAAAAGAAGACAGAACGAGCTTTGAGAACTCGTTGAAAGACATACCGGGCAGCTACAAGGTCGTGGTGGTAGAAAGTACTTCTCCGGAAGCTGAATCGCCTGATATGTACGCGCAAAAGCTGTTTGACAATTACAACTTGGCGGACGATGCCATGATGATCGTGCTCGACATGAATACGGAGCAGCTAGGTATTTATGCTGGTCCTGCCTTGCAGACAAAAGGGGCCACGATGGCATTGCTGCATGACAAGATCGCTGGGTTCTACGATCCATTTCGAACACAAAAGCAGTATTTGACCGGTATTTCAACGTTGATTGATGAAGTGAACAAAGAGCTAATCCGAATCGAAAGCAAACAAGCAACAGCGAACCCGGGCGCAACCGATGCTGGTAAAACGGAGGAAAGTGAATCCCAAAGCGCTCTCGGTGGTATTCCATGGTGGATCTACCTGGTTGGAGCGGTATTTGCTGGGCTTTCGATCGGTTTGATCTATGCGATGATCAGACGCAGGGCTATTTTTGCCCAAGTAGACGAAGTAGAAGATTGGAAAGAAGAACTCGTAGAGAAGATCAACGTCATCGAGGTGGAAAAACCGCTTCGCCGTTCCAGCGGCATGACAGAGGTACGTTACCATCACTTGGCTGACAAAAAAGAAAATCTGTTGCGCATCCGCATTCCTGATGTGGAAATGATGATTCTGGATGCCGAAGAAGCTTGCGATCGCTTCCGCTTTACGTTGGCACTCGGCATGCTGAATGAGGCGAGAGAGACCATCACCCAAATTGAGGAAGAGCTGAATGAACTGAAATCAGATACTTCCAAAGTGGCAGTTACCAAGCAAGAAAACAAGGTTGTTGTTCCTGAGATCGGAAAGCAAGTGGAGCAGATGGAGCGACGCTTGTCTGACTTGCGTCTGGAGTACGGTTTGTCTTTCCATGAGCTGAAGGCATCGCTTGATGAGGTAGACACGATGCGAAAACTCGTGAAAACTGCGCGTGCTGCAGGGGACGACATTGCGGCGTACGATACCACGCAAAAAGCTCAGCAAGTGCTGGAGCAGGTAGGACAAGCGATGGACCTCATTCCAAAGCTCGTACAACGCGTGAAAAAAGAAATGCCGGAAGAATTCAAGCACCTGGAAGAAGGAATTGAGCAGGCTGTTCGTGACGGCTTTGATTTAAAACAGGATTCTCTGGACAATGCTCTCTTGCAGGCGAAGCAATTGGTGATGTCCGCGAAAAGCGCTTTGGAAGAGGGCAGCCTTCAAATGGTGTTGACTCATGTAAAGGCGTTCGAGGTACTCATTGATGCAACGTATCAAGCGATTGAAGATGGTGTTCTTGCTAACAGTGAGGTAGCCGCGACGGTGCATTCGGAAATCGAGCCACATGCAGAAGCGAATCCAAAGAGAGAAGAAACAGAAACTGTGCATGTGGAAAAGAGAGCAGAAGGACTGGAAGTGGATCAGGACGATTCACAACAGCAACCAGCTGCTGCAGCCGCGCCTGTCGAAACAGAGATTCACACACCTGAGCAGGCTCCGGCAATCGAGCGTGAGCATTTCACTAGCGAAGCAGAGAGTGAAAATCGCCCTCTTCGCAAGCAGACGGAGGTGGCAGAAGAGCGATCCGGTCGTGAAAAGTCCGCAGAGCTGAGCGAAGCCGAACGATCCGTATTGTTGCAAGCTATTCCTCAGCTGATGAACAGAAAAGCGAAAAAGCCTGCTCCAGTAGTCAAAGAAGAAGAGCCTGCGTACGAAGAAGAAGAGTATGAACTGGTCATTCCAAAGAGTGAGCCTGAACCGGAGGAAATGATTCAGGAAGAAGAGCAAGTGTATTTGGTGATCGAGACAGAAGACGATGCACTGGATGAGCTCGAGCGTATTTCAAATACATTAGTCCGCGTTCGTCAGCAAATCAAGCGCAGCTATCTGCCGGGGATTCCGGATCAATTGAAGTACATGTTTGAAGAAGTCGTACAAACCTTGGGACGCGTAAAAACGATCATGGAGCAGTACCGTTATGATCTGGAAGAGGTTACCATGCTAATTCAGGACGCGAGTGATCTGGTCAGCGAAACAGAACGGATGGCAGAACGCATCATCTCTACTTGTCAATTGGCAGAGGGTGCGATTCAATACACAAACCGCTATCGCCGCCAAAATCGTCAAGTCAATGACTTGTTGACGAAGGCAGAGCTATCGTTCCGCCAGCTGGCGTTCACAGAAGCCTATCAGCTTGCCGAGGAGGCCCGTCTCGTAATCGAAGGCGCACCAGCCGAAGAGGACAACCGTTGGCTTCTCCGTCGTAAGAAAAAGGGATGAGCCAGATGATGCTCTTTCCTCTCTTCTTACTGGCAGTTGGATTTCTCGTCATGGTACAACCGCGGACAAAACGCTGGCAAGCACGGATGAACGCTTATTTTCAAGGGGACGAAAGGCGCGTGAAGCAGCGAGCCAACACGTTTTTTCTGTTGGGCTTAGCCTTTGTGTTTGCAGGATTTGCTTATTTGTTCCGCCTTGTCGGATAGACCACTGAACAGACGTAAAGCACCCGCTATGAAAAGATGGAGCTTCCTTCTTTTTGTAGCAGGTGCTTTTTATTGGGCAAAAAAAAGAAGCATCGCTCACGCAGGCGATGCTCCATCCAGGGAAGATAAAGGGAGTAAGGTTATTAAATCAGCACATTACAACTAGGGGGGAGTAATGTGCTGATTTCTCTTTCATGAAAAGAGAACCTGATTCATAGTTTCCCCATTCCCTCTTGATCTAAACGTTATTCTCGTAAAAAAATTCAAATGCTTCCTGCGCACTATGAGTACCTGCAGCATGGCCGGAAGAGAAGGCGATCGTGATGTTATAACCGCCGGTATGGGCATGGACATCCATGACCTCGCCGGCAAAATACAAGCCATCCATGAGCTTGGAACGCATGGAGCGCGGATCGATCTCCTTTACGCTCACTCCGCCACCCGTAATGAACGCCTCTTCAAGAGAAAGCGTCCCTGTAATGGTGAGTGGAAAAGCTTTGATTAAGCTCGTGAATTTGCTCCATTCTTGCTTTTTCATATGACTGAAGGTCGTTTCTTCTGATATTCCTGCTAGCGCAAGCAAGAGCGGGATGATCCGTTCGGGAAGGAAGCCTTTGATTGCATTTTTTACTGCCTTTTTCGGCTGCTCCTCGATCAACTGCCAGCTTTCCGACAGGATTTCCTCGGCAGTTTTGTCAGGCATGAAATCGAGCGTGAGAGAGAGTGGGATGGCTCCGTATTTTCGCTGCGATACCGAGACGTAATGTCCCATTCGCAAGGAGGCTGGCCCTGAGATTCCAAAATGGGTGAAGATCATATCGCCTTCCTGCGTATTGATCTTTTTCCCGTTTGGCGCATACAAGGTCATCGTGATATCACGCAAAGACAGACCCTGAATCGACTTGTCGCGAATAAAGGAGTCGTTAGCTGTTAGTGGTACTTCAGTAGGATACAGCTCTGTGATGGTGTGCCCGGCAGCTCTTGCCCATGCATACCCGTCGCCTGTTGACCCTGTCTGTGGTACTGAACAGCCTCCGACTGCAATAATCACACAGGGAGCTGTGATCTTTTCCCCGGAAGCAAGCAAAATGCCGCCTGTTCTCCCTTCTGAATAGAGAACTTCTTTTACCGAGCAATTGAGTTGAATGACAGCACCTCGGCGCTTCAACAGATCAATCAGTGCTTGGGCGACTGTCACTGCCTTGTCTGTGACGGGGAACATTCGGCCCCGATCCTCTTCTTTTAGTGCCACACCCAGCTCCTCGAAAAACTGGATGATCTCACGGTTGCCGAATTGGGTGAGAGCGCTATACATGAAACGTCCATTCCCCGGCATTTGTTTAACTAATTCATCTTGTTCCTTGGCATTGGTCACATTGCATCGACCACCGCCAGAAATAATGAGCTTGCGTCCGAGCTTCGCGCCTTTTTCTACGAGGCAGACTCTTGCTCCTTGGCCAGAAGCAGCGATAGCGGACATCAGGCCAGAGGGACCGCCTCCTATGATGATTACGTCATAATCGTATTGTGATCGATTCATATTATTCTCGTCCTTTGTTGTATAGTGCGGGTTCAAAAAGTCGACTTTTTGAAGTGCCTCTAAATAGGGTAGGGCAAACACCATTTTACCACAGTCCGCCCACCCGGCGCGCGATGGCAACTAGGAATGAGAAGGAGAGGTACCTAAAATATCGTCCAAATGCTGCTTTTCTAGCACATACCGAACCGTAGCTTGACCGCGGAGAATATGGGTCACGACATATCCTTTGGCAAAATAGGCTGTGAACAATTCACGTGTCATTTCTCTCCACATGGAAGCAACTGTCATATCTGCGCGTTTTACATCCTGGAAGAAGGCAGGCACAGGCAGCAGCACGATAGGCTCTTCGCGAGACAAGTCACTTTCGATCGGATGCGGAATACCGTCCATGATTTCTAAACGCAAAATATCTGGGGCGTCCTTAAAAGAGGGAGGAGAGCTCTTCCCAGATTGACGCGCTTCTACACGATCGCTGGCAATAAACCATTCGACGAGAAAACGATCAGTCGGCAGTCCGCGATTGAAGTCGTCATCAAGCTGTCCGTAGCAGTTTGGCAAATAAGTACGTACGATTCCACCGAGCTTGGCGATATTGAGTACGCCGTTTACGGTTTCAAGCGGGTCGTAGGTCCACGTAATTTTGGAATAACCCGCGGCTACTGCTTCTTCTTTTTGCAGCCATTTCATTTGTACGCCTAGCCCTTGCTTGCGATATTCTGGCAAAAAGCCGAGCATGTGCGAACAAAGATGGGCTTCGCCATTGGTGAAGCCAGGGAAGCTATACAAAAAGCCGATCAACTCCTCGTCATCGAATGCTCCTAAAAACAGACCGCCAAACTTGTGCATCGTAAGCGTCATATGAAAGGGAATGGCCGAAGAAGCGTCCCATATTTTCGCTTCTATCCCTTCTAATTGCTCAATTTCACTTGATTCGGTCAATTTTCGTAACGTGAATGCCATCTTCTTTTTCCTCCTCAAACGATTCGCGTTTTTTTTCTTCATTCGGGACACGCGCGTGTATTCCTGCTTGCGGGCGGTTGCGTCTTACTTCTCCCTCGCTGATAATAGAGAGGGATAGCATGCATGAGACGAGGGTAGAGGAGGATATTTGGGCAATGGAAAATAAATTTCAATATGAGCTGTGGAACCGTTTGACACAAGCACCAGGAGCGCCTGGCTTTGAAGGTCCGGTACGCGAGATCATGCGGGAATACATAAGCAACTATACAAGTGAACTCATGTACGATAATTTGGGTAGCATTTTTGGCGTCATGCGTGGTGACGAGAACGGTCCGAAAATCATGGTAGCGGGCCATATGGATGAAGTGGGCTTCATGGTCACCCGGATCTCTGACAAGGGATTCATTTCTTTTCAGACGTTGGGAGGCTGGTGGGGACAAGTCCTGCTCGCTCAACGGGTGCAAATTATTACGGACAATGGCCCAGTTGAAGGCGTGATCAGCTCTATACCGCCACATGTCTTGAGCGACGACCAGCGTAATCGCCCGATGGATGTACGCAACATGTACATTGATATCGGCGTGGATTCACGTGAGGAAGCAGAACGAGTAGGGGTACGTGCTGGCCAGCAGGTAGTGCCGCTGTGCCCATTGCAGGAAATGGCCAATCCGCGTCGCCTGATGGCAAAAGCATGGGATAATCGCTATGGCTGCAGTCTGGCAGTCGAGCTCGCAAAAGAGCTGCATGAAAAACCAGATCATCCGAATGTCGTCTATGTCGGGGCCACTGTACAAGAAGAATTGACCGGTCAGCGCGGTGCGAAAACAGCCGCTGCGTCCATCGATCCGGATTTGTTTTTGGCTTTGGATGCGAGTCCAGCCACAGACATACCGGGCGTAAGAGACGAAGGCGGCAAGCTCGGCGGAGGACTTCTGATGCGCATATACGATCCGATGTATGTCATGCCAGTGGGGCTGCGTGAGCTTCTCATTTCCACGTGCGAAGAAGAGAATATTCCGTACCAGACTTATGTGGCAAAAGGCGGGACAGATGCAGGCGTGGTTCAGTACCACGGCAAGGGCGTACCGTCAGCCGTTATTGGCATCCCTTCCCGGTACATTCACAGCCATGCTTCGATTATTGATCGTGAGGATTACGAGGCAGCGAAGCGTCTGTTGTTCAGTGTCATTCGCAAGCTAGACAGAGCGACATGGGAATCCATTTTGCCCAGATAAGTAGAAAGTGGAGGAGTGCATTTGAACGCGATCATTCTGTATACACGACGTCAGGGCGAATCTACGTCATTTGAATTTAATGTGTTCGACAATCAATTTGCCACGGAGAATTTGGCAGTGCGCAAAGTGCTGATGGCGATGCTAGACGCCGTTCGAAACAACTTGACGGAACTAGAAATCGAGTACAATGACAGCATGCTGCTCGAAAAGGTGGGAGCAAAGCGTGCGGGCGAACTGCTTCGTTTTCTCGGAGCGACCAAAGAAAACATGCGAGAAAATCAGAGCAATGGGGTTGTTGTCAGCCGAACATTTCAAGCGCCTTTCACGGAGGAGCGCTATGAGTATTTTTACAACTTGACTGACATCGCCCAGCTGTCACACTATCGCTTGAAAGAAGGCGAAGCAGATCGTATCGTGTTTTATTTCACACGCTATCTCCAGCTGCTTGCGCCTGATGAAGGATCTAGCCAAGCATTTTTGGACAGACTCGAAGCATTTTCCTTGCCGTACAAGCTCGTACCGATTTCGTAGAAGAAACGCAAAAAGTCATTTTGTCCTTCCCGCAGGAGGTGCAAAATGACTTTTTTTACTTTGTTTGAGAACTAGGTGGAAGGCCGATTAGGTCCCTCCAGCTTTTTGTCTCCGTAGCCCGGTGCATCGTTTTGTACGTTTTTGGGCTGGCGATTGCGGTTTTCGACTCGATTTTGTTCTGCTGATGTATCTCGGTTTTGCTTGCTCATAGTAATGCTCCTCTCTTTCTTACAGCCATGGCTGCCAAGTCGATTTGCTTTGTCGGCGAAGTCGTGTGGTCGTATTGTTCTCCAACTGATCTCGTTCCTCTGTATTCAAGTGGCGCCTTCCTTTCTGCGATTTTGCATTGGAGTGTCAGCAGGTTGCGTGTTTTTGTAGCGGGGAATCGCGTACAGGGCAAACAATCCGAGAACCGCTGCCAAAAACAGCGTAATCACTCCATACACGATCCACGGATTCATACTTCCTACGCCCCCAAGTTTCTCCACCATGGCTCCACCCAAGCTCGTTCCGAGAGCAGTCCCAAGTCCAGATACGAAATTGGAGAAGCCAAAGTACGCCCCCAACCATTCTTCCCGAGCGAAATGTGTGACAAGACTGTCCAGCATAGGCATGAACAGCATCTCACCCAAAATAAAAAGAAACGCAGCGCCACTCAATGTGAGGAAATGGTTCGCCCATCCCATAAGGGTTAGCCCTGTGCCTAATAAGATGGTCCCAATCGTTACAGACAAGTACGGATTGATGCGCTGAAGAACAAAGCGCGAAATGAATCCTTGCAGGACGACAACACTGAGAGAGTTGATCGTCCAAATAAGCCCAATCAGTGTAGCAGAATGCAGGACATGTTCTCCACGCAGCGGCAGGATCATGGCGAACTGAGCATAGATTGCCCAGATCAAGAGCGTAATCGCAGAAAAAAGCAAGAAGCTGCGGTGCGTCAAGATGTGACGATACTCCTTGATCGGTGTTTGCTTGCAATCAGAGCCTACACAGCGATCATCAGGAAGGATGAAGCGAGAGAAGACAGAAAGCGCTCCAAATACGAAGGCAGCTACTAAAAAAGGCTGTTGCCCGCCCGCAGTCATCCACGTAATGACCAAGCCTGCGACAATGATCCCACTATGAGCCAGTATCCCACGCCATGAAAAGGCATCCGTGCGCTGTCCATCCTCCACCTCATCTGCAATCATGGCTTTTATGGTTGGCGCGAGAAGACCAAGACCCAAGCCGTTGACAGAGGAGAAGAGCAGGAAGAAACCGTAGGAATGGCTGAAGTGATAGCCAGCCATGGCACATCCTTGGAATAATGCACCCAAGGCAAGGATAGAGCGTCTGCCCCAGCGATCCGACAGTGGTCCGCCTACCAGGCTTCCGATTTGATACGTGATGCTCCCCGCTGCCAATATAAAGCCTACTTGTGAGAGAGGGAGCGCTCGTACCTTTTGCAAAAAGACAGGGAAGACGGGAATAACCAAGTAGGAGGCCATGTGCATGAAAAAGACAACGATCAGTAACAGCAAGTAAGGTTTGTTGCGCAACAGAGATCCAGTAGAGGCCGTCATGATCGTCTCCTCTTAGATTCATTCCTCTCTAGTATGAGTGGATAAGGCTCGTCTCTATGCAAAGGTCACATCCTGATTTATGAAAAACGTCTAGTCGTTTTTCACAAAAAAAGTAGGCCAGCACACAAAAACGATATGAAGACAGGCAAGCGTCCAATCCAAGATGCGTGGCGCCACATATACCTATAGGGAAAGGTACCATGGGCGGTATGTAATGGTGCGAGGAGCGCAGCAGAATGAAGGGGGGGATCAGGCGTGAGAGGTTTTGGTTTCTTCAACGAGGATGGTTTCGAAGTGATCATCTGGATCATCGTGATCATCTTTCTCCTCTCCATATTTTTTGACGAAGGGATAGATTAAGATGAGTGCATATCGGCCGGTTCGCCAATTGAATAACTATTACAAGTCCAACCACGCATTCAAGAAATGGATTAAGGCAAACGAGCAATGGTTCAAGCAAAATCCGGATGTGTTCAACCAGATGCTGCGTAATCCGAAGATGGTCAACTTGTTTATGGATCTGATGGTCGAAAACTCGCCGCGCATTGAGAAGAAACTGAGGAAAATGGGAAGGAACCATCGCTGATGCATGCGGCATGCTGCCAACTAAGCATGCCGTTTTTTAACGTATAGGCATTTATAAAATAAATTCCGGAGCGCATGGAAACTTTCCGCTAATACGCGGTCGCTCAACGTTGAATCGGCCTCGATAGAGGTTTTCTTATTGGGAAGGCTACCCTGTCCTGTTATAAAACCGGGATAAACAGCGTAGGGATAAGCATACGCTGCTTGTTCGGGAGGATGGACAACATGGCACAAGTCATTTTGACGTTTTTTGTAGCTTATGGCATTGTGATTGGTGGCTCTCTATCAGGGGGAGTGGGCGCATTTCTCACAGATAAACCCCCGCTCTTATCTATGGCCCAATTGGCAGACCAGCTCAAAATCTGGGGATTGGTTGGGGCCTTAGGCGGAACCTTTGATTCCTTTTTGCAGATGGAAAAAATACTGATGGGTAATTTGACACCTGTCGTAAAGCAGCTCGTCATGATCGTCGTCGCTTTTTTGGGTGCCCATATTGGAACGATTTGTGTACAGTGGCTGGTACAGGTGCGCTCATGAAGGTGACGTTTTGGAAACGTTATGTCTCTCTTCTGCTCCTTGGGTGTCTCTTGGGCGGAGCTGTTATTTTGTTTACATACGGACGCGAAATGGAACAGATGATGCTGATCAAGAAGAGCTTGGAGCTGCAAAATAAAAAGCTGTACGAGGAAAATCAGGAACTGAAGCAAAATCAGCGAGTGTATCGTAAAAAGCAAGAGATCGTCATTGAAGAAGTACGCGCATCTGTGCTCCCGACAGATCAGAAGCAGCCCCTTCACGCCACCATTGTCGTACAAGTCGTCGATCGTCTGGAAAAAGATCTTGCCTCGTTAAAAGGGAAGAAGATCGAGCAGGTTGCGGAGGTACATCAGGTCTTGCATGAAATGCTGCGACGCCGCGAGTATATTTTGTCCGATCGGACGACAGTTGAGGTGCGAATCAAGACGGTCGTGATCAGTAGAACGTTGCATGTGTTTGTGACAGCAGCCGTTATACCAGATGATGTTTGGCAAAAGATTGCGCGAAACTTTCTATTTCTTCCGCCGTATATTTCTATATAGAATAGCTGATAGCCGGATCTATTAGGTCTGGGTCGGTATAAAGGAGAGGCGAACACATGTCCATGTTCAAAAAGCTGTTGGCAAGTGTAGGTATTGGTTCTGCACAAGTAGATGCACGTCTTGAGCAAGATTCACTCATTCCTGGGGATATGGTAAGAGGTGAGGTCCATATCAAGGGAGGAGATGTGCTCCAGGAGATCGACGAAATCTACATGTACGTCGTCACACATTACGAAAGAGAAATCAACGATAGCAAGACAAAGGAAGAATGCACCCTTGTCAAATATCGTCTTTCTGAGCGCGTGCAATTGCAGCCGAAGGAAGAAAAAGTGTTGCCTTTCGCGTTTCAATTGCCGTATGAGACTCCTTTAACGATGGGGCGTCAACCTGTTTACTTGCGGACAGGTCTCGATATCAAAAATGCGATTGACCCGGGTGATTCCGATTTCATCGAAGTTCGCCCACATCCATTAATGTCAAAAGTACTGGATGCTGTTCAACAGATCGGATTCCAATTGTATAAGGTAGACTGCGAATACAATCGTCACCTGGGTCGCAATCATCCATTCGTACAGGAATTTGAATTCCGTCCAACAGGGCCATACCGCAGCCAGTTAGAAGAACTCGAAGTAGTCTTTTACCTTCGTGAGGGTGAATTGGAAGTTTTGTTTGAACTGGATAAGCGGGCGAGAGGCTTTTTGGGTGCATTTGAAGAAGCGTTTAATCTGGATGAACGCTACATCCGTTTCCGCCTAACCGATGCAGACATGAACAAGCATACCCATATCATTGCAGAAGCAATTGAGGCGCGCCTTAAGCAGCAGCTTCGTTAGTGAACAGAGTGAAGTAGAAGATGACTGTGAAAAAGGCTGACAGAGTGAAGGTTAACACTCGGTCAGCCTTTTTTCTATGGAGGTCGGCATCGGTACCAACCGGTGTCTTTTTAATTTTTCGATTTGCATGTATAGGGCTGGATTTTTCTGACAATACTGTGAGCATGAAGAATCCAAGGAGGAAATTATTATGAATTTGTTGGAAAAAACGAGAAAGATTAATGTGATGCTTCAAAAAACGATGGGTGGAAGCGGAGTAGGTTTTCAAGACCTCGCAAGACTTTTGTCAGAAGTGATTTCTGCAAATGTTTACATCATTACCGCAGATGGCTCGATCCTGGGAAGCGGGATGAATCAGGAAATTTCCCTTCAAGAAGAGGGGCGTTCGTCCACGCAGCTACAGGAAGGTGTACATCAGAAGCTGCTTGAAGTCACGCAAACATTAGCAAACGAGCCGATTACAAGCCCGTATAGTTTGGTACCAAGAGAATTGAATTCTATCTTCCCACAAATGATGACGACGATTGTTCCGATCAATGCAGGCGGAAGCCGTCTTGGCACACTTGTCCTGCTGCGTGCTTACGGGCAGTTTGAAACAGAGGACCTCATTTTGGGCGAGATCGGTGCTACCGTCATCGGCATGAAAATTGTTCGTCAACGCACAGAACAGATCGAGAATGAAGTGCGCGACAAAACATTTGCCAAAATTGCACTCTCCTCGTTGTCTTATAGCGAGCAGATCGCAATCGAAAAAATTATGGAGCAATTGGATGCTCGCGAAGGTTTACTCGTAGCTAGTCAGCTGGCAGATCAGGCAGGCTTGACGCGTTCCGTGATTGTGAACGCTCTTCGTAAGCTGGCAAGCGCGGGTGTACTGGAATCCCGCTCGTTAGGGATGAAAGGTACATATATCAAGGTATTGAATGACAAGTTCCCATCTGAACTGGCTAAATGGAAAACCTCTTAAATTGAGTGTGGAACACAGAAGCTCTCCCTGTATGAGGGAGGGCTTTTTGTTTGTGGATCAACAAGTATAGCCGTACCGATAAAACGTTCATGATTTAGCGATTGAATAAATGATTTTCTTGCCCTTATAATGTCCACAAAGGTTGAAACTTCAAAAAATTTAAAAATTAAAGTTCATACTTCAAAATCGAATGGAGGCGTTATGAATGAAGGTGATCATTGGTGGAATTGCGCATGAAACGAATACGTTTTCCAATGTGCCCACGACGCTTGAGATGTTTCAAAGCTATGAGTGGGATCATCATGAAACGATTGTGAACCGCAATCGTGGCGTTCGCAACTTTCCGGGAGGGATGATAGATCGCGCCGAAGAGTTGGGCATCGAGCTATTGCCGACCTTTCTCACCTTTACGTATCCAGCGGGGACGATTTTGCGAGAAGCGTATGATCGTATAAAAAAGGAGCTTCTAGACACGATTGCCGCGACAGAAGGTGCAGATGCCATTTGTCTTGGGCTTCACGGAGCGGGTGTCGTAGAAGGAATGGATGACTTGGAGGGCGACCTTCTAGCAGCAGTACGTGAGTTGGTCGGTTATGACATTCCCTTAATCGTTACGCTCGACCTGCATGCGAATATGACACAAAAAATGGTTGATGAAGCCGATGCGCTATTAGGTGTCCATCTCTACCCGCATGTGGACTGCTATGAACGCGGAATCGAAGCAATCGATCTGGCTCACAAGATGGTTACTGAAGGTGTTAAGCCAACCATGCATTTAACAAGACTGCCACTATTGATTCCGACATCGGCTACGCACCATTCCCCAGCTCGCGAAATCAACGAAGCTTGCTGGGCGTGGGAAAAGGAAGAAGGAGTCATCGACTGTGCATTCTTCCACGGATTTCCGTACACAGACATTCCTGAGCTGGGCGTAACCGTTTTGAGCGTTACCGATAACGATCAGGAGCTTGCCAAAAAAGTGAGCGAGGATGTAGCTGCTCTCATCTGGGAGAAAAGGGATGAATTCGAGCTGATCATGCCTTCTCCTGCCGAGGGCATTGCGATGGCACTTGAAACGGAAGGGATGCCGATCGTAATCAATGAGACGTCGGATAACCCAGGCGGAGGAACACCCGGAGACGGAACGTATTTGCTTCGGGCGATGCTGGAAGCCAAGCTTGCGAATGCATGCTTTGGATTTATTTTCGATCCTGAAGTGGTACAGCTTGCTCATCAGGCTGGAGTCGGCGCAACCATTCAAGTATCCCTCGGTGGAAAGACAGACTACTTGCACGGAGAACCACTAGAGGTTACCGGCTACGTCAAAGCTTTGACAGATGGAAAATTCATTGCGACGACACCGATGGGGCAAGGAGGCCAAGAGAATTTTGGCAAATCCGTTCGCTTGCAAATTGAGGGAGTAGATGTACTGGTTTGCAGTGTGAAATCTCAGGTGCTGGACGAACAAATTTTTCTGCTGCACGGAATTGACGTGACCAAATACAAGATTGTGGCATTGAAATCAAGCACGCATTTCCGGGCTGCCTTCGAACCGATCAGTGCACGCGTTATAACAGTCGATTCACCGGGATTGACCACACTCAACTTCCGCTTCTTCAAATACGAGAGAGCTATTCGTCCGATTTATCCGTTAGATCCGGCCACCGAGTGGAACCTACAACAAATGACAAGGAAGTAGATGATCATGGAATCCGTTGCCGAACGCATCCGCAAGCATTATCCGGAATTGACCAACCAACAAAAACTTGCAGCCAAATACATTCTCGCTGAGCCGAAAACAGTTGCTCTCCAACCAGCCAAGGTTGTCGGGGCATTGAGCGGCACGAGCGAAACGACGATCATCCGACTATCCTACGCCCTCAACTACTCCGGGTACAGCGAATTGCAGAATGAGATTCGCAGCACCTTGCTGGAAAAAGTTCCAAAAGCTGATGCCATCCACAGTTTTCGCACAGCGGCGGTGGAGATGAAAGATAAACAAGATCTGATTTCCTATAACATGGAGCAGGATGTTGCGTATATTCGGCAAACGTTAGGGGAGCTGCAAAAGGATCATCTTTTGCAAGCGGTTTCAACTATTATGGCAGCCAAGCACATTCTCGTTGTCGGATTTCGCAGCTCCTATGCTCCTGCCCATTGGCTTGCTTTTACGCTCAATGTCGTCAAAGGAAACGCTCATTTGTACAATGGGCCAGTTGATGACGTCAACTATCTGCTGACACAGATCAATCAGGAGTGGCTCGTGATCGCACTCTCCTTCCCCCGCTATACGAGTGAAACGATTCTGTTTGCAAAAGCAGCCAAAGAGAGAGGCGCCAAAATCATCGGGATTACAGACGATGAGCTATCTCCAATTGGGCCAGTAGCCGACCAAATTTTGAAAGTCAGCGCACCTGCTCCTACAGCCTTAAAAGGAATGACGGCGATCTTTTCCATGCTGAATATTTTGATCAGTGGTGTGGTCCAGGCTGATGGCGAACAGGTACAACAAAGGCTGAAAGAATACGAAGAGACAAGTCGACAAATATACCCGTTTGTGGAAGGGACCGAAATGTAACGGCAATTGATAAGGGGGATGGAATATGAAAATGCACAGGTGGAAGCAAGGAGTCTTGGGTGTGTTTCTAGCCACGGCTTTAGTCGCAGGCTGCTCCTCACAGCCGACCAATCAAGCAGGGAATGAAACGTCGGCCAAAGGAAACACATTAGTCATCGCTTCCCTGACTGACCCGGACTCGCTTGATATGCACAAAACGAGCTGGCTGAGCATGGAAAACAGTTTAATCTACGAGCCTCTTTTGACCCGCGATGCAACAGGCAAACTCCATCCGCGTTTGGCAGAAAAGTACGAAATCTCGCAGGACGGCAAGGTTTGGACATTTACCCTACGCAAAGATGTCCGCTATCACTCTGGAGATCCAATGACGGCAGCGTCGGTAAAAGAATCGTTTGATCGTTTGCTTGCCATTTCGCCAGTGAAGGGGCTTGCAGGTCCGATTGAAAAAGTGGAAGCAACTGACGAGCATACGTTCAAGGTACATTTTAGCCAACCGTTTGCCCCTTTTGTTAACGTCATTGTCGGTGGATTAGTCTCACCTCTTGACGCCAAAAAGGCAAAAGAATTAGGGGATGGCTTCTCAGATACCCCATCCGCAACGGGGCCGATCATCTTTGACAAACGCGAGCGGGGTGCTTCACTCACCTACAAGAAAAATCCTGATTACAACTGGGGACCGGAGTACGCTGCCAACAAAGGCCCTCTTCAGGTAGACAGCATTATGTTCCGGCTTATGAAAGACGACGATACGCGACTGATGGAATTCAAAAAGGGTACGGTCCATGTGTTGTATGATGCGCCCGCGAACTCGGTTGCGGAGCTTGAGACATTGCCCGGAGTCAAGATTGAGAAAGTGATGGACGTTGGAAACAAATACATCGCTTTTAACAATAAGCATCCGTTGTTTTCAGATGTCCGTCTGCGCAAAGCAGTAGCCCTCTCCGTAGATCGAGATCCACTTGTTCAGGTAGCGTTGAACGGCTTCGGCAAGCCAGTCTATGGTCCATTGGCACCCACGATTTATGGCTACAGTGAAGCGATTGAAAGTAAGGCAAAGCAGTTGTATACGAGGGATTTAGGCAAAGCGAAGCAGTTGCTGGCGGAAGCAGGCTGGACGGACAGTAATGGGGATGGCATCGTAGATAAGGACGGAAAACCGTTGTCTGTGGAGATGCTCGTCTCTCAAGAGCCAGCATTTCAGCGTGCGGTGCAGATTTTGCAGAGCCAGCTGAAAGAAGCGGGTATTGATATGAAAATTAGCGTGCAAGAAATGACGACGATGAAAGAGCGCATTTCGAAAAAGTCTTATGACATGGCTTTGATGTACTACGGCTGGTTTGATGCTGATATCTTATACCTCATCTTTGAAAAGAGCAATTCGACGAGCCGCACTCATTACAACAGCCCTGAGCTGGATGCTTTACTGAACAAAGGACGTTTGGAAATGAATGAGCAGAAGCGTCTCAAGATTTACGAAGATGCACAGGAGATATTGCTGAATGATTTGCCGTGGGTCCCTTTATGGGTAAGTGAAACGGTGATAGCAACTCGCGGAGTCAAAGGCTTTACGGTCAATCCGTACACGCAAAATGTTACGTTGCATGATGTCACACTCGAAAAATAGACAACGGAGGTGAAGGCATGCGCCGATATGTAGTAAAAAGGTTACTATCCCTGATAGGTACTTTGCTTGGCGTATCCGTCCTGATCTTCTTGATGGTGCACCTCATTCCTGGCGATCCCGCAACACAAATACTCGGTCAATTTGCAACACCAGAGGCCGCCAGTCAATTGAGAGCGAAGCTAGGTCTCGATCAGCCATTGTGGCAGCAATACTTGCAGTTCGTCGGAAAGCTGTTCGCTGGCGATTTAGGAACGTCTTTATTTACAGGTGAAAAGGTATGGGATCAAATTGTGAACCGTTTCCCCATCACCTTGCAGCTTGCCATCCTTAGTGTCATCATTGCCGCAATATTCGGCATTCTCGTGGGGACGATCGCTGCTGTTAAGCAAAACACGATTATCGATCGGCTTGTGGTCCTTTCCTCCCTACTCGGTATTTCTGCACCTGGCTTCTGGATTGCGCTGTTTCTGATCTGGATATTTGCTTACAAGCTGGCTTTGTTTCCGATCTCCGGTTATGAGGGCTTTCACTCCTTACTGCTGCCAGCGATCACCTTGGGCATGGCGGAAGCGGGAATGATCGCCCGCATGACCCGCTCCAGCATGCTGGAGGTCATCAAGCAGGATTACATGCGAACCGCTGAGGCCAAGGGCGCGGCGCTTGTACGAATCATTTTTAGCCACGGGCTGCCAAATGCCATTATTCCTGTTGTGACGATGATCGGCTTGCAGTTTGGTTCTCTTATGGCTGGTGCCGTTGTCGTGGAAACTGTTTTTTCTCTGCAAGGAATCGGAAGTTTGGCGATTGAAGCGATCAGCAAGCGCGATATGCCGACGATACAAGGCATGGTGTTTTTCATGGCGTTGATTTTTGCCTTAACCAATTTGATCGTGGATCTCATTTACAGCCGCATTGATCCACGAATCCATTTCGACTAAGGAAGGGAGCAGATGGATTGTGATCAATAATCGTCCGGAGTCGTATTGGGGAGGGATAGGCAAGCGGCTTGGCCGTAATAAAACAGCAATGGCAGGTGTCGTCATTCTGCTTGTTTTTACACTGGGATCGCTTCTTGCGCCAGTCATCGCCCCTCATCCTGTCGAACAAATGAACTTTAGTAGCCGATTAAGCGCTCCCAGTCTGACTCATCTGCTCGGAACGGATGATTTCGGCAGAGATATTTTTTCCCGCCTGCTGCATGGTGGCCGCATTTCCTTGCTAATGGGTCTGATTACGGTTGTTCTCTCTACCTTCATAGGTGTGACGCTCGGCATTATTGCTGGCTATTATCGTCGACTCGATCTGTTTATCATGCAGGGCATGGATATTTTGATGTCTCTGCCCGCGCTGCTTCTGGCAATTGCAGTGATTGCGGTCTTGGGACCTGGTTTGACCAATGCGATGATCGCCGTAGTGATTGCAGTTATTCCGTCCTATGTAAGGGTCGTACGCTCTGCAGTTCTCTCGATTCGAGAGAAAGAGTACATGGAAGCCGTTCGCGCTTTGGGGATCAGAGACTGGCAAATTATGCTGAAGCATGTTTTACCCAATATTATGTCTCCGATCATTGTGCTTTCTACGATTCAATTCGGAGTGAGTATTTTGGCTGCAGCGGCTCTGAGCTTTCTTGGACTGGGTGCTCAACCGCCCATGCCAGAGTGGGGCGCGATGGTTTTTGTCGGCAAGGCATTCTTGAGTCAGGCCTGGTGGATGTCCATATTTCCTGGATTGGCCATCATGCTGGTTGTCCTTGGCTTCAATCTGTTAGGTGACGGATTACGGGATGCATTCGACCCGAAAACGAGGTAATGGATGAAGGGGGGCACGAACTGATGAAAGAGGTATTGCTGGAAGTCAAAGACTTACGCTTGCAGTTTAAGACGGACAAGGGAGAGCTGCCCGCGCTGCAAGGCATTTCTTTTCAGATGAAAAAAGGTGAAACCGTGGCGCTAGTAGGGGAGTCTGGCTGTGGGAAAAGCGTAACGTCCTTGGCCATCATGGGGCTTTTATCCCGCTCACATGCACAGATGGAGGGGAGTATACGGTTTCGTGAAACAGTATTGAATCAATTAAGTACAAAAGAACTGCGCAAAATTCGCGGCAAGGAAATTGCGATGATTTTTCAGGAACCGATGACGTCACTGAATCCGGTCCATACGATTGGCAAACAGCTGGAAGAAGTATACCTTTTGCATACCGACTTATCGAAGAAAGCAAGACAGGCAAAAGCCATTGAAATGCTCAAGAAAGTAGGTGTGCCGCGAGCGGAAGACATCTTGCGAGAATACCCTCATCAGCTATCAGGTGGGATGAAGCAGCGCGTCATGATCGCAATGGCGATGGCGTGTAACCCTGACTTGCTAATCGCAGACGAACCGACGACCGCCTTGGACGTGACGATTCAAGCGCAAATCCTGGAGCTGATGAACGAACTGAAGGAAACGGATCATACCTCTCTGCTGCTCATAACGCATGACTTGGGAGTTGTGGCAGAAATGGCTGATCGCGTTCTCGTGATGTACTACGGTGAAATTGTGGAGGAAGCCGACGTTGCGAGCCTGTTTTCGCATCCGAAGCATCCGTACACGGTTGGGCTTTTGCGCTGTATACCCGATTTGGATGAGGAGGAAAAGCTGCGCCTCGATCCGATCGAAGGCAGTGTTCCGCTTTTGGGAGAAGTCACACAAGGATGCGCATTCCGCTTCCGCTGCTCGCATGCGGAGGAGCGATGTCACCAAGAAAAGCCGCCGCTTATGGCAACGGGTACAGGCACACAGGCTGTTCGATGCTGGCTGTATGAGAACAAGGAGATGGCGGTATGAGCGATATTTTGTTATCGGTAAATGATTTGAAGACATATTTTCCTATCAATAAAGGACTGTTTCGCAATAGCGACGAAGTGATCAAGGCTGTAGATGGTGTTTCCTTCCAATTGAAAAAAGGGGAAACGCTTGGACTGGTAGGGGAGAGCGGCTGTGGCAAATCCACAACAGGGCGCAGCATCATGCGACTGATTCAGCCGACAGGAGGAACGATTCATTTTGAGGGACAAAACATTTCTGACATGTCGGCTGCACGTTTTCGCCCACTCCGCAAACGAATGCAGATCGTATTCCAGGACCCGTATGCGTCACTAAATCCCAGGATGACTGTGCAAGGAGCATTGGAGGAAGCGTTAGGTGTCAAAAATCCACAGTTGTCCTCGACAGAAAGGCGCGAGCAAGTGAGGGAACTGCTTCAGCTGGTTGGGCTGAATGCTCAACATGCCAGTCGTTTTCCTCATGAGTTTAGCGGTGGGCAACGCCAGAGAATCGGGATCGCCCGAGCTTTGGCGGTGGAGCCCTCCATGATTGTCGCCGATGAGCCGGTTTCTGCACTCGATGTCTCCATTCAGGCGCAGATCGTGAATCTTTTGCAGGATTTGCAGCATCGGTTGGGGTTGAGCTATCTGTTTATTTCGCATGACCTGGGTGTCGTTCGGCACATCAGTGACCGGATTGCTGTTATGTACCTTGGGCGGATTGTCGAAATCGCGAGCAAAAAAGATTTGTTTACACGCCCGCTGCATCCGTATACACAAGCACTGATGTCAGCTGTCCCCAAAGCCAATCCGTTTCGGAAAAAAGAGCGAATCGTTCTTACCGGGGATGTTCCCTCGCCAGCGAATGTACCTGCCGGATGTGCTTTCCATACCCGGTGCTCTCATGCCACGGAAATATGCAGCACAGTTCGTCCTGTCACTACTCAAGCTTCGCCTCAACATTTTGTCGCTTGTCATTTATATGGAACAGAAGGGATGAAGTACATTGAAAATCGAACGAATTGAATTGCAGCAACTACACATGCCACTTCGTTTCCGTTTTGAAACGAGCTTTGGACATACGACCATCAAGGAGCTCATTCTGGTCAGCGTCTATGGAGAAGGAGAGGTAGGACACGCAGAGAGTGTGGCGATGTCTGAGCCTTATTATAGTGAAGAAACAACCGGGACTGCTTGGCACATGATGGAGCAGTTTATGATTCCGAAGCTGTTTGCGAGTGAGATCGAGACCCCGGAGGATGTGGATCGGCTGTTTGCACCCATCCGTAGAAACAACATGGCGAAATCCGCTTTGGAAGGTGCCATCTGGGATTTGTACAGCAAGCAAAAAGGAATATCTCTCGCCAAGGCATTAGGAGGCGAGAAATCGATCATCGATGTCGGGATCAGTATTGGTATTGAACCGACAGTGGATCAGGTTTTGGCAAAAGTAGAGCGCCATCTGGGTGAGGGCTACACGAAGATCAAAGTGAAAATCAAGCCGGGCTTTGACGTAGACGTTATTAGGGCGATTCGCGAACGCTTTGGTGAGGGCTGCCCGCTGATGGCTGATGCGAATTCCGCTTACACGATGGAGCATTTGGACGTCATGAAGGAGCTGGACCAATATGGGCTCATGATGATCGAGCAACCACTCGCACATGACGACATTATTGACCATGCCAAGCTGCAAAGAGAGCTGTCCACGCCGATTTGTCTCGACGAAAGCATTCACAATGTAGATGATGCCAGAAAAGCGATAGAGCTAGGCAGCTGCGGCATTATTAATATCAAGGTGGGGAGGGTAGGTGGATTAACAGAGTCCAAGCGCATTCACGACTTGTGCCAGGCACACAATATTCCAGTTTGGTGCGGAGGCATGATTGAGTCAGGTGTCGGTCGTGCACACAACATTGCGATTACCTCCTTGCCTAATTTTACGATCCCAGGTGATACGGCAGCATCCAGCCGGTACTGGGAGGAAGACATCGTGGAGAATGGCGTAGAGCTGATCGCTCCTGGTCAACTGGCAGTTCCGAATGATCCGGGCATTGGCTATACCCTAAACAAAAGAGCAATCGGCAACTATGTGATTCGTTCGGCAAACTTTCGTCCTTAACCAAAAGATCAAATGATAAGGGGAGAAGGAGCATGGCGGAATGGGTTCAATCGTTTGAGGAGTACGCGCAAAAGCTGCTTGCAGAGGCAAAAGTAACTGGGACAGCAGTCGGATTGGCAGAGCGAGGAGAGATGAGTTATTTCCATGGCTTTGGCTTGGCTGACAACACAAAGGATGCAAAAGCAATAACCCCTGATACGGTGTTTGGCATTGGTTCTGTTACCAAGTCATTTACATGTGTGGCCATTATGCAGCTTCAGGATGCAGGAAAGCTATCCGTTCATGATCCGGTCATCAAGTATCTCCCAGAGCTGCGCACACCTAATGAAGCTTATACGCACGCGATTACCATCCATCACCTGATGACACATACCGCGGGCTTCCCCCCTTTGGATACATTAGTCGGTGCGATGAAAAAAAGCATTGCAGAGAGCGAAGACGTTAAGTCCTTTAGCTCCGGTCTTGAGCTGGATCTCGAAAAAGCGGAGGAGATCAATACAAAAGAAGAATTCATGGCCTACATCGGCAAGCTGAATTACGAGTTTCTGGGTGCCCCTGGAACGGAGTTTAGCTATTCCAACGACAGCTATGCCATGCTCGGCCTGATTATTGAGAGAGTGAGCGGGATTGCTTACGAGCAGTTTGTGCATGACCATATTTTGGTGCCTGCCGGGATGAAGAACAGTGCTTTTCTCGTTGAAGATTTGCCAGAGGAAGCAGAGGTAGCTACCTTGTTTACCCGAAAAAGCGCAAAGGATGGCGGTGAAGTATACCGTTCACCTTCCTGGTGGGATTCACCATCGATGCGCTCCGCTGGTTTTCTGAAATCGACCATTCACGATCTGTTGCGCTATACGGAAATATTCAGAACGGGTGGATTGGTGGGCGAGAATCGCTTGCTCTCACCGGAGAGCGTGCAGGCTATGACTACGCCTCATTTCCCTATCTCACCGTTTCAGGCATATGGGTACGGATTGTTTGTAGCCAATTGCCACGATGGAACGTTAATTGAGCATGGTGGAGCGATCAAGGGAGTTGCCGCCCAAATCTTTGTTTTCCCCGAGCGTAATCTGACAGGAGCCATTCTCATGAACACAGATGGCGGGCCGATGGCGGATATCATGCATGGGATTTTGAACACGACAAATGGACGCCCTACGGATACAGTGCCGTTCCAATATCCGGATTATGAGCTGGCTCTAGACGCACTCCCTGCATTTACGGGCGAGTACCGCTCTTCCGAAGGGGCGACTGTATCGGTTGAAATCGAAGAAAATGAGCTGGTAGCCAAGTGCGATGGAACGAATTTTCCGCTAAGGTCAGTAGGAGAAGACAGCTTCGTCATGAAACGGGGAGAAACGGATGCTTACATCCGCTTTGTACGAGATGAGGCAGGCGTAGTTACACGGATGGGCTTTGGTGCACGTCAGCTGCTCAAGGTCTTTACCGAAAAAGAACAAACCGTTTAAACAGTAAAACGCGTACCAGCAAGTGCTCATGCTTGCGAGGTGCGCGTTCTGTCTATTTATATATAGAAGAGACTTATGAAGAAAGGGTGGCAGGAAGCTGTTGCTCCTCCAGTACGGGTCTCTTCCAGTTCGGATGCTGCTCCATTTGCCGGAAAACACGGAAAAAGAACAGGCTGAGACTGATACTTGCAAATATGATACCGCCAAAGAGTAATAGAAGCCCCGGTGTTGCGATTTTTTTGGCGAGAAGAAAGGAGCAGAGTGCATAGCTGACTGGCCCAAAGCCGACGGACATCAAGGAAAGCAATGACATGACGCGACCGAGCATGTTGGCAGGGACAATGCTTTGAATATAGGTGATAAACGGAATATTCGTCATACTAAGAGCCATTCCGATGAGAAAATGAGAGACAAGTCCAAAGGAGAGCTCTTTAATGAAATAATACGAGCTTATTCCAACTCCCATACATCCGAGAATTACAGGGAGTAACATAAATTTTCCACGGAATCCCCTAAACAATCCGGTCAAAATCCCGCCGACAATCATGCCTACTCCAAGGGAGGTACTAAGTGAGCTATAAGCACTCCCGTCCCATCCGAGGTCATTTATATGAATGGGAATCATCATGTTAACTGGGCCGGAGAACATCATGTTGGTGAACAGGGATGTTGTTAAAATAATCGCAAGGATCGGGATTGAATACGTAAAACGAATGCCTCCCACGATATCTTTGAAATATGAGTTAGTCTTTGAATCTGTTGAAGACGCTGAAGTCGTGTCTTTGGTGTATGAGTGTGTTCGGAGAGAGAGTACAAAGAGTGTTCCTACGAAGAAGGTGCATGCCAAGATCATAAACATCATCGGATAACTAACGGTTCCAATCAATAAGGCAGTAACTACCGGTCCAGCAACCAAGCTAATTTGATGACATAGTTCCATGAAGCTGTTTGCAGGCGCAAGCTGTTCTCGAGAGACAAGAGAGGGCAGAATCGAACTGCGTGCTGGCCAAAAAAATGCATCGACTGTTCCGAATAAAGCTGCCATGAAGTACAGGCTCACTGGGAACCAGGCGCCATTTCCTTGAAGCATAAGTAAACTGAAGCCGGCCAAAATAATTCCCCTAGCCAAAAGGGAGGAAAACATAATCCATTTTCGATTCAAACGATCGGCAGCCACCCCACCCGCAAGCATAAAGAGCAGACGGGGAATGGACATACAGATCAAAGTTGTGCCGAGGATTGCTCCTGAGCCAATAGCATTCACGATATACCAGTTAAGGAGGATGAAGAAAGCCCCGTCAGCCATTGCCGAAAATAAAGTGCCGCACCATAACCGGACAAACGATCCATTTTTCCAGAGGGAATTATTTGTCGCCAGAGTGCTCATCTCCATTTTCCTCCTTCTTTTTCTTCACCACAAGCTTGCCGGTGAAATGCCTGGATTCAGAGTGCTGGTGTTCATAGTTATCTGGCAAGGACTCATCTTCTGCCACGTAGTAGCGTTCATTCGTCATGAACCCGACCGTGACCATGTAAAAGTTTTCAACCGTATCCTCAGCTTCTCCAGCAGCAATCCTCTCTAAGTAGCGATCTTCCATATCGGCTAGCTCCTCAAGTAAAGCCTGATATTTTTTGAGCCAAGCAAATATTTCTTTCCGAGGTGCTTTCACTTCGGAGTTAACTGCAATTGCTGGCGGTGGGTCCTCTTGATCCGCAAAGAGCAAGAATGACTCCTCTGGCGCGTTATACAGGCGATTGATACTGGATCGCAGGTGATTTAGCATCGATTCCTGCAACAGGATACTGTCTTCGCGCAGGGAGGGCAGCAGATCATCACTTACTTTGAAGTCGTACGCAACAGCCCGATAAAACTTTTGCACGATCCCGTTCTTTTCTTCCGTACGCACGACCTCAACGAAGCCGTGGCTTTCCAGTTCCTTCAGGTGATAGTGGACTTTAGAAGCAGACAAGGAGAGTATAGTCGCGAGCTGCTTGCCTGTGTATGCCTCCTTGACTAGCAGCGTGATGATTTGAAGACGTAAGGAATCGCTGATAGCTTTTAATTGCTCCAGCGTTTCCACAACCACATATCGTTTCAAATGAATCAACCTCGTTTCACTGAACGTGAATGTTTTGTTATTTTTAGACGTTCAGATTTATTTGAACGTATTGTAACAATAAAACAATCAGCTTCGCAAGATCAATTTGCCAATATTTTTTGACAAGTGCTACAATATTGAAAACGGTGAAAGGATGCATTCTTGTGTCGATCTTGCAACATCCCGTCTTTCGCCGTTTGTATACGGCCCACATTGTTCACATCATCGGAAATGAATTTACGTTTATCGCTGTTGTTGGACTTTTGCATGACTTGAGCGGTTCAGGTCTTTCTTTTGCCGCAGGGACTGTCTTTCGAATGCTGCCTTATGTACTGACCAGTTTTTTCTCAGGAACACTTGTGGAAAATTGGGATAAAAGGCGGGTCATGATTGTCGTCAATCTGCTGCGTGGTATTCTTGTCAGTCTGTTTTTCTTCATAACCTCTGCGACCTACTTATGGGTGGCTTTTTTATTATTGATTCTGGTCAATATTTGCAGTGCCTTTTTCCAACCAGCCATGCAGGTTGCGATTGTACAATCCGTGGAGGAGAAGGATCGGCTGGCAGCCAACTCCCTTTTGCAAGGGACCACTTCGTTTCTCATTATCGTTTGTCAGGGCGTCGCAGCTGTTTTGGTTTACTTGTTCTCGTATCGTTATAACTTTTTGCTCGATGCCGCCTGTTATTTGTTGTCGCTATTCATCTTGCTTCCGCTTCCGCATATCGCCAGTTCTACTGTATCGAAAGTGGCTGTCCCCTTTATGGAAAGGCTAAAGGAGGGCTTCCGCTATATCGGTAAGCATCGGGAGATTGGCAGTGTGATCGGTTATCAGATGGCGGAACGGGTATGTGGCGCTTACTACATTATGCTGATGTATTACGTTCTAACAGAGCGGGGAGAAGGCTTGTACGTTTTCGGACTATTGGACATTCCGCTGGGGCTTGGAGGTGTGATAGCTGGGATTGCCGTCAACAAGCTATCTGACCAACTGAGTGATAAGGGAATATGGCGGGTCCAAGGATGGGCACTCGTAGCGATGGGATGCTCGATTATCGCAGTGTTTCATGCGAAACCGATTCTGGGGCTGGCTATCGCGATCTTGTTTGCTTCAACTGCTCAGTTTTGCTCATCGATTTTGTCTGTGACGAAGCTACAACGATTGTCTGATCCAGCTTATCTGGCTCGCGTGTTCTCCATTCGGGAGATGGCGACCATGGGCAGCTTTTCTGTTAGCTGCCTCATTCTCGGATTTAGTGCAGAGCAGGTGGGCAGTGCGGCTGTCTCTGTGTGGCTAGGGGTGTTTGGCGTTGCAGCGGGACTTTTATGGCTTTGGAGCCGTCGCAAGCTTGAACGGATCGCAGACGTATATTGAGATGAAGTGAGGTTTCCCTCTGCTTGTTTTTGAGCAGAGGCTTTTTATGTGCTAAATATTACTTTTTTATTTAATAAATATAATTATTGAAAAAGTATGAATCTGATTATACAATGTATGGAAAAAAGAGAAAAGGAAGATGCAGCATGAGGGAATTATGGCGGCAGCGTTCATTTCGTTGGTATTGGCTGGGGATGTTCTTATCTGGTCTGGGGGATCAGTTTGGCTGGATGGGTTTGACCTGGTTTGTGATGAATAAAACAGGCTCGCCTGCAGCGATGGGTGGGGTTGTTCTTGCCTATATGCTTCCTGCCGTTTTTGCTGGTTTGGTAGCGGGAGTTTTGCTGGATCGGTTTGATCGCCGCAAGCTTATCATGATGGACAATGTGGCGCGAGGACTCATTTTTATCGCGTTGGTCGCATTATTGCAAGTCGATGATGTTCCGCTTTTTGTGATCTACGTGTTGATTGTCATTGCAGGTATCCTGTCTCCGTTGAGTTCGGCCGGGGCGCAGACTTTATTGCCAAGGATCGTTTCTGACAAAAATCACTTGGTTAAAGCGAATGGCGTGATGGAAACGCAATGGCAAATCGTCTACATGTTTGGTCCAGCACTCGCTGGTGTATTAATCGGATTGATCGGTGAAGCATATGTTCTGTTGATCGATGCAGCGAGCTTTTTTATATGTGCGATCTGCTTCTCCCGTTTGCCGCGCGAGCTTACGAAAAGTGCAAATCCAACATCGATTGCAAAAGGGCAAATGGGCGCGTTCTTTCGCTCTCTCTTGAGTGACATGCGCACAGGGTATCGCTACATATTTGGACGCAAACAAATCATCATTCTCGTTTTCTTTACGTTCTTGTTTAACATGTCGTACGGACCGATTGAAATTGCACTTCCGCTGTATGCGAATCAGGATTTGGCAGGAGGGGCTGTTGCATTAGGGATGCTGTGGTCCTCCTTGGCAGTCGGGGCATTGCTCGGTTCACTATTCTTCTCGACGATTACGTGGAAGCTTCCGTTGGGCTCGACACTCGCGGGGATTATCGTGGCGTGGGGATTAACGACCTTACCGATTGCGTTTTTTTCTACATTAGAGATCGCGATGATTTCGATGGCTGTGGCAGGGTTTTGCTTTGCGCCTTATAACATCATGTACAGAAGCTATTTACAAAAACAGGTGCCCGATGCTCTCTTGGGTCGAGTTTTGACCAGTGTTCGCACGATTACGGGGACAGGGATGCCGGCGGGAGCGGCTGTCTCAGGTTTCCTGATTCCCGTCACGGGCGTTCAAGGGCTAATCGGAGCCGGAGCAGCCGTATGTATCGTTTTCGGTATCATTGCGTTCGGGGCATTGAAAAACTTGGAGGACTCCTCATCACTTTCGATTGAGGAGCGGTGAGACGATGCGTTTTAGCCAGTGGGGCAGGAGTAAGTAGATGCGGGAGAGCGCATGCAGACGAAAAGGCATGGCAACCTCTGGGCGTTTGGCCTTTGCAGCTTGATAAATTCGTTTGGCAGTTTGTTCCGGTGTCAACAAATAACGGCTCACTTTGCTGCGATAGGCTCCCGTTTTGTCTGCCTTATCCAAAAAAGGCGTATCGATTGGGCCTGGCATCGCACACGTTACGGCAATCCCACTGTTTTGCAGCTCGTGGCGCAGTCCTTCGCTAAAGCGGATCACGGCAGCTTTGCTGGCAGCATATACGGCAGCTTTGGCTGTTGCGACCTGTCCGGCTAGTGAGGCAACGGTGATAATATGGCCGTGCTGTTGTTGAAGCATCATCGGCAAAAAGGCACGGGTCGTGTAGAGAACTCCGGCTATATTCGTTCGCAGTGTTTCTTCGAGCTCCTCTACACGCATATCGATAAGCGGCTCAAAGACAGCCATCCCCGCATTGTTGTAGAGAAAATCACAACGCTCGAAACGGATGTGCACCCATGCAGCGAATTGACGAACATCTTCATTGCTGCTGACGTCTAACGCATAATGATGGAGGTGATTGGGATAAACTGCTTGTAATGAAACCATTTCATGGCTGATCGCTTTGCGACTGGTGGCAATGACACAGTCTCCTTTTTCCAAATGAAGCCGTGTCAAAGCAAGACCAAGACCGCCTGAAGCCCCAGTGATGACTACAATTCGGGGTGTCGACATACATTCTCTTCCTTTTCTGCGGTATTTGTTTTCCATTGTGAATGGCAAAGTATAAGCCCCTAATTTGTTGTGAAGGCTAGCCCTAGGGGGTGAAAGCACATGCCAGCAGTAAAATGTTCTGTAGCAAACTGTGAGTACTGGGCGCAGGGCAATCTTTGCAGCGCCGATGAGATCATGGTGGAAATTGACGCACACGCTAACGTAAACTTAAAAGAAGAGTTTGCAGGCGAGTACGGTCAAAACACCCAGCACCAGGATCAGGCAAAGAATTCGTCTGAAACCTGTTGTCTGACGTTTAAGCCGAAGAAATCAGAGAAGAAATAACGCTGCTTCGGCGCAAAAAGGACGTATCCCTCTACGGTGATACGTCTTTTTGCTATTCGACCTATACGCTTGTCGCCGAAAAAAGCTCGTTTACTTTTTGGGCAACCTCTTCCCATGAAGTTACTCGATGGACAAGCGGGGGAAGGGAAGCTTGATTATAAGGGGTGTCAAACAAGAAAACGGGAATTTGCAATGCTTCTGATAATTGCAAGGCGTTCTCTAGTCGATCCTCCAAAAAAAGGTCCACGCCCCATTTGCGGGCAGCAGCTAGCTTGTCGTGGCTTCCAATCAAATCCACTTCGTGGTGAGGGATATCATAGCGAGCAAACCATTGCAAGGTCACATCGCGGTGACGATCCTCACGTGCACTTATATATACGAGCTTGTGGGAGGAAGACCAATCCCGCAAAATCTGATCGGCAATTCCGTGAACAGGCGCGCTATCATAAAGACGCTCCCCGTTTTGATCCAGCCATGTATCGAACTCCTCGTCCGTGATTTGATACACATTGGCCAAATTGTACTCCACACAATCTTCATATCGTAAATCTCTTCCAAAGCTCTCATTCATCAACGGGACAATACTGCTTGGTGATGTGACTGTACCGTCAATATCAATGCCAATGGTTAGGATTTTGTCTGGTTTCATTCTCTCGCCTCCCGTTTAAATTGTACAACGTAGGCAGACAATAAGGCTACTTCCTTCACTTAATTAATCCTTTGCCAAAAAAGGGGCTGAGCATGCTATGTTGGATCGACACGAACGTAATGATGCGAAGCGGAAGGAAGATACCGGTTTTTCCGAAACGGTTGATCAGCACGACAGGGAGTTTGCAGCGAATACTTGGACACAGGCCGTCTTTGATGAAGAAGAAGAGCGGTCGAGGCGCAGGATTCACTATGACCCCCACTCCTTGACAGAGCGCTATACGGGTGAGCTGGATGAGGAGCGAAACGACTTTTCGGAGCGTTTGGATGGCGTTGTCCTGACAAAAGAGGATCGTTCACCGGTCGCCAAAGTCAGAGATGACGACATCGAGGCCGCGGCGGAAATCGCCGAGCCCTTTCCGACAAGTCGTGCTGCCAGTGAGATCGACACAGAAGAGGACAGCCGGGAAAATAGGGCCAGCGGTATTGGGATGACTGGCTTGGGCTTATCGATCCTGTCCCTGTTTCTCATGCCGTACCTGGTGGCTCCAATTGGTATGGTGCTTGGCTACTTGGCGTATCGACGCAACTCGAAGACGCTGGGAGCTTGGGCGATGATTGTAGGGGCTATCGCCATTTTGGGCGCATTAGTGATCTACCCGTACTATACGGCTCGCTAAAGCATCAAACCGCAAAACCTCTCCGGTTATGATTAGCCGGAGAGGTTTTTGTTTTGTCCTACTATATTTTGTACAAAGTGGAGACGAATGGGGTAATCGCCGCGATAACAGCGTCACAGAAAACTTCGGAACGACTTACACGATTATCGGTTAACAGGGAATATGCCCCGCCACGATGATTACTGCCGACGGTTTTCCCCCATTCATCAATGATTGTGCTAAGCTCAATTTGTTCCTGCGCAATGCGGTGAACAGCATCATTGGGCATCGGAAAAGCCAAGCCTTTTCCAATAAATAGTTCACGACCATTCCATGCTGCGCAGATGGAGATCAAATACCACTGCTTGGTAAACGTTTCATCGTACATAAGTCCGCCTTCCAAGCCCAAACCGATCTGGGCTTCTGGTGCTTGATCCAACGCAGCTTTTGCCCGATTGATTGCACCTGTAATGGTTTCCTCTTCACTCATTGGTTGAGCGGCTACCCCCGAGGGGACAGATAGGCACAACGGTTCCGTTCCGGTTGCCTTTTGTACAGCCAGGCGTTTTGCCTCATTTTTCGTTCCGAGTGCATAGCGGTAAATATGATAATCCAACGGTTTGTTCCACCTCTTTCCATCATGAATGCTAGTGGTAGTATACCACCTTTTGATTCGTCCCTGACTTTCGACGTTGTGTTAAGATAATGGATAGAGAAAAGTCAGACTAACCATACAAAAGAGAAAGAGGAGTGGGCGATGAAATTTACGAAGCTGCATGGCTTAGGTAATGATTACGTGTACGTCAACTGTTTTGCAGAAGACTTAACGGGTGTAGATTTACCTGAATTGGCGAGAAGGGTGAGCGATCGCAATTTTGGTATTGGGGGCGATGGGCTAATCCTCATCATGCCATCTGAGCGAGCAGACTTTCGCATGCGGGTATTTAACAATGATGGTAGCGAAGCCAAAAACTGCGGAAACGGTCTGCGCTGTGTGAGTAAGTACGTATACGATCACGGTTTGACGAAGCAAACAACGTTTACAGTGGAGACGTTGGGAGGAACCGTCACTCCTGTCGTTTCGCTTGGAGCAGACGGTAAAGTCGAGCAAGTAACGATAGATATGGGAGAGCCTCGTTTTGAGCGGGCGGCGATCCCGATGACAGGCATTCCCGAGGAGCGAGTGAGGGAAGAGGTTATCGAGGTCGATGGAACTGCGTTTACGCTGACCGCTGTTTCCATGGGCAATCCTCATGCCATCCTTTTCGTGGATGAAGTAAAGGAAGAAGATGTCCGTCATTATGGTCCAATGATTGAGTATCATGAGTGGTTTCCAGAGCGAACGAACGTCGAATTTATCCAAATATTGAGTCGAGAGGAGATTCTTTTCCGCGTATGGGAGCGGGGGTCAGGAGTGACGCTTGCCTGTGGGACGGGCGCTTGCGCCGCTGCTGTGGCTGCCACCTTAAGAGGAAAAACCGATAGAAACGTTACGGTCCACCTGGCAGGAGGAGATCTCTTCATTGAATGGAGGGAAGCGGACAACCGAGTCTATATGACGGGTCCAGCTACTGAAGTTTTTTCTGGTGAGTATTTAGGGGAGATTCCATACAAATAGCTGCAATCCAATACCGTTCCGTCGAATGCGACTGGAGCGGTTTTTTTACAAAAAATAGCGTGGTCACGGCGCATCCATCTTACCGTCACCACGCTATCGAATTCGAATGAGTGTCACCCGTTATACACCTCATTTAAGTACGCGACATCCGTGCGATCGTACTGAGGGGTATTTTTGTTCATCTTCGCCAGTTCTGCTTGCAGTCTTTTCAATTCGGCTTCCATCTTCTTGATTTCTTCTTGCATGGCTTGTGCTGTCATGGTGGTTCTCTCCTTGTTGTCGTTTTTTATCTAAATTTATTGACTATTCTAACGAAAGGCCAAAACATTGTAAATAGCCTATATTTGGATGTAAGCGCTTTATCCGTGAATAGTCTGTGAACGGTTGTTCAGATTTGTCTGATTTGGGCTGTTGAGAGCAGTATACTCGGGGAAAAATAAGGTCGAGATGTGCAATACTCTGTATGTTCTTTTCGAAAAGTCATGTTATGATGAAGCGTAGTATTCGGGCATCTTGCCCACAGGAAGGTGTGGACTGGTGATTTACTTGGACAACAGTGCGACTACCCGGCCTCATCCTCAAGTGATTGAAACCGTGAGACGCGCAATGGAAAGTTACTATGGAAACCCGTCTTCTTTGCATCAAAAAGGAGTAGAGGCGGAAAATGTACTGAAGCAGGCGCGAAAGGTTGCTGCACAGTACTTGGGCTGTAAAGAAAGTGAAGTTGTTTTTACTTCGGGTGGTACCGAGAGTAATAATACGGCGATCAAGGGTGTAGCCTTTCAATATCAAAACAGAGGGAAACATATTATTACGACACAGGTGGAGCATCCGGCTGTTTATGATGTATGCAAACAGTTAGAGGCTCTTGGATTTACGGTTACGTATTTACCGGTAGATCGTGACGGTCGCGTTTCCGTAGAGGATGTTCAGAAGGCAATGCGTTCGGATACGATTCTCGTTTCGGTCATGCATGTGAATAACGAACTGGGAACAATTCAGCCGATCGTAGAAATCGGACAATGGCTCAAGCAATTTCCGAAAGTCCTTTTTCATGTCGATGCTGTCCAAGGAATTGGAAAAGTTCCCTTGCGTATCAAGGATTCGGGGATTGATCTGTTGAGCGTCTCTGCCCATAAATTTTATGGCCCTCGTGGTGTAGGCATTTTGTATAAGCGAGAGGGCTTAATCATTCATCCATTGATGATGGGCGGCGGTCAAGAAGGCGGAGTTCGTTCAGGAACAGAAAACCTCCCGGCCATCGCTGGTATGGCGAAAGCAATTCGTATCCTGGAAGAATTGGGTAGCGTCGAGAATATCAGGCTGCAAAATTTGAATCAGCAGCTTCGGGAAGGGATTGCCGCGATTGACGGCTGTATCGTGAATACGCCGGCAACGAATACCGCACCCCATATCATGAACTTGTCTGTACCAGGAGTAAAAGCCGAGGTACTGTTGCATGCTTTGGAGGAAAGAGGCTTTTTGGTATCCACCAAATCAGCGTGCTCATCGAAAGCAAATGAGCCGAGCAGAGTGCTGACTGCGATTGGAATCGAGCGGGATTGTGCGTTATCGTCTTTGCGGGTCAGTTTGGGCAGAGAAAATACAATCGAGGACATTCAGCAGTTTTTGACAGCGTTAGGAGAATGCGTGAGTGTACTTCGTACTTATATGAAACAACAGCCTGCCCCAGCCAATAGAAAATAGTGTGGACAACTAAAGGAGAGTAACATGAACTACGATGTCATTTTAATTCGTTATGGTGAATTAGCGCTAAAAGGGAAAAATCGCGATCAGTTCGAGGAAGCACTAGTAAAAAGTGTGAAAAACGTATTGCGCTCGTTTTTTAAGGTGAAAGTTCGACGTAATTACGGTCGGATGTATGTGGAGCTGCACGGTGAGGACGCTTATGCAGTGATGGAGCGATTGAAGCGCGTCTTTGGTATTTCTTCATTTAGTCCGACGATCCAGGTAGATCCTGATATTGAATCGATCAAGGAAAAAGCGTTGGAGATGGTCCGTCAATTGAATCCACAGCCGCGCACGTTCCGCGTGGTATCTCGTCGTGCAGATAAACGTTATCCGATTCCTTCTATGGAAGTGAATCGAATGGTAGCGACGCACATTTTGCGTGCTCTTCCTGCTATCAGTGTAGACTTGCACGAGCCAGATACCATTGTTAATGTAGAAATTCGCACCGAGGGCACTTACATTAGCTGTGAAACCATCCCGGGACCAGGTGGATTGCCAGTTGGGGTAAGCGGAAAAGTGCTGTTGCTTCTATCTGGTGGTATCGACAGTCCTGTAGCTGGTTGGATGATGCTGAAGCGCGGGGTGACACTTGAAGCTATTCACTTCCACAGCTACCCGTTTACAAGCGAACGCGCTTTGCAAAAAGTGCGTGACTTGGCTCACAAGCTGACCAAATGGGGAGGAACTGTCCGTCTCCACGTTGTACCGTTTACTGAGATTCAGACCGCTATTCGTGAAAAATGCCCCGAAGACTATCTGATCACTATTATGAGACGTTTCATGATGCGCATATCGGAGCGCGTCGCAGAAAATACCAATGCCAAGGCACTCGCAACAGGGGAAAGCCTCGGTCAAGTCGCGTCGCAAACCCTGGAGAGCATGGACACGATCAACAAGGTTATTTCGATTCCGATCCTGCGACCGCTGGTAGCAATGGACAAGGTAGACATTGTGGACATTTCTCGCCAAATCGATACGTACGAGCTGTCCATTTTGCCATATGAAGACTGCTGCACAGTGTTTACTCCGAAAAATCCTGTAACACGTCCAAAGCCTCGCCTCGCTGCAAAATTTGAGGAAGCTCTAGATGTGGAAGCGTTAGTGGAGGATGCTGTCGCGCGAACGGAAATAGAAGAGATTACGACTAAGCCGAAAGAAACGACAACCGACCTATTCTAATGCAATCATAGAGAAAATCGCGATACGGGGGAGAAGGACAATGATAATCCGTTATGAGCGCAATGGTAAGGTGAAGCATGGCTGGATGGTGGAGGAGGATCACAAAGTACGCGTGATCGAAGGGGATATATACAAAATCCATACGGCAAAACCGATCATGACGGGTCTTGAGCTGCCTTTAGATGAGGTCACGTTAAAGGCGCCGAGCGATCCAAGCAAGGTCGTGTGCATCGGTTTGAATTATCGGGACCACGCGGCTGAGATGGGGATTGACTTGCCAAAAGAGCCGTTGATGTTTTTGAAGCCATCGACAACGGTTATCGGTCCTGGTGAGCCGATCGTGTATCCGAAGCTGACGCAGAACCTTCATTATGAAGGGGAACTCGCCGTGGTCATTAAAAAAGAGGCCAAGCAAATCAAGGCTGCGGATGCAGACGATTATATTTTGGGCTTCACCTGCGCGATTGATGTGACGGCTCGCGATTTGCAAATGAGCGATGGGCAATGGACGCGGGCAAAAGGCTTTGATACGTTTTGTCCGCTTGGACCAGCCATTGCAGCAAAACTGGATTATCAGAACTTGCGTATCGTGACACGAGTAAACGGGGAAGTACGTCAGGATGCGCGCACAGACCAATTGATTTTTTCGATTCCGGAGCTGATTGAAGCTGTATCTGCTGTCATGACGCTTCGCCCAGGTGATGTTATTTTAACCGGGACTCCATCTGGTGTAGGCGAGCTTGTGCCAGGTGACGAAATTTCGGTCAGTATTGAAGGGGTCGGAACCTTAACGACTCATGTTGTTGCTGAGGAGTAGTCACGCATTCATAGATAAGATGGACGAAGCCCCCTGCTTGTTTAAGAGGGGGCTTCGTTTTTTATGCTTATTCTTCTTCGTTCGGATCATCGTGAATGGGGTGCGCGGATGGGTCTTGTCTAGGGAGGTCTTGATGCATCTGCCTTGTTTCGTAAGTGAATCGAGTGGTGGTGGAATGCTGTCCGGGTTCCCAGCCTGTTGCTTTCCCTAAGCGAGCTTCGTTGGTTGCAGCTCCAAAAGGCCCCTCCGGAAATTCTTCTTGAAGTATTTCATTGCGCTGTGACTCTACAGTAGATAATTCACTGTAGTGGTCGTTTTCGTATTCTTCATAGGTTGGTTTTGGATCCATAGTAACACCGCCGTTTTTTTATTGGATACTTCACGGGTACGCAGCTAAAATGCCTAGCGTTTATAGTGTGAAATAAAAAGAGAATCACTATTCGTTTTTCCTATTGACTTAGACATTTAATTCATTTATATTTAAATTCTGCTCGAAACAATCAATTCACTTAAATAATCATCAATAAAAAAGTGAAAGAAACACTTGACTTACATCTGGTGATTTTGTTATATTAGATCTTGTCGCTGCTGAACGAAGCGAAATGGTTAAAAAAACATCTTGCGAAAGTGGTTGCGATGTGATAAGATCGAGAAGTCGCCTTCGGGCGAATAACTCAAAATGCTCTTTGAAAACTGAACAGCGAAAGCGTTAATGAGTCTATCATTAAATGATTTGCCAGCTTTGAACCAGTAACAAACTTTATTGGAGAGTTTGATCCTGGCTCAGGACGAACGCTGGCGGCGTGCCTAATACATGCAAGTCGAGCGAGTCTC